>NZ_CP133267.1:912000-1216000 GCF_030915465.1 Neobacillus sp. PS3-34 | reverse complement strand
TTGACGATGAACAGAAGCGCCTTTACCTTTTGAACCATTATCTTGAAGGCTTCAGAGGAACGGTTTTCCGCCAGACCATGTTTGCTGAATTCGAGCATTTAATCCATCAAAAAGCCCAAAATAATGAGCCTTTGACTGCAGAATTGCTGACTCAGGAATACTATAATTTGAATAAAAAATACTTTGGTGAAGAAGATATTACCATTGATGAAGAAATTGGCTTAGAATGGTCAAGGATTCCTCACTTCTATTACAATTACTATGTTTATCAATATGCAACCGGCTTCAGTGCAGCTACTTCACTAAGCAAGCAGATACTTGAGGAAGGCGAGCCTGCGGTCAAACGTTATATCGACTTCCTGAAATCCGGCAGCTCAGATTATCCAATCGAAGTACTGAAAAAAGCTGGCGTTGATATGACAAGCACGCAGCCAATCGAAGACGCCCTCAAGGTATTTGAAGAAAAACTGAATGAAATGGAACAGCTTTTGTCATAGGAACAGAAAAAGGAACGGAGCCAATGGCTCCGTTCCTTTTTAGATCAGGATATCTCTTAGAAGCCCTTGAATCTTTTCCGTTCATTAATGTTTACAATGAGGATGAAAATCGAAAAAAATAGCAGCGGTACACTCAGGAGGAAAGGGACCAGCTTCATAAGGGCAAGCAGGTGAATAAAGAACGCAACAATGAGCAATATAACCAGCGATCCGTTAAAAAATTTTTTCATTTTTCTTGTCTCCTTAATTAGGACTTCCTAAAAATATAGTATTGTAGCTTTTTCGGTTATATGAATATGACAATATTGTGAAATATAGCACAAACTAATTGTCAAAGGGTTAATTATCGTGATATATTTTATACGTGAAGTTGATCACAAACCAAACATATACCCCTTTGTTTGACCGTGAAAGATTTCTCCCATCCCCTTTGTTCGTATTTATAGAGAAAAGCCTTAGCGCTATATAGCCCTACACTTTTCCTTTTCATTTACTAAAAAAAAACCCAATCCGTTTTATTGGATTCGGCTTATGTTTCAATATATCTCCAAAAGCTTCCGTGTTTTGCATGAATCTGTTCTACTTGTTGCTTTAATAAAAGTTTTTTCATTTCCCGTTCAACTTGAGAAATTGACATATTGTAGACTACGGCAATTTCTTTAGATGCAACAAAACGAAAATACTTTAAAAAGGATTCGAGAGGAGGATGGGGAGCCTTAAGCGGTTTTTCCATCAGCATTTCCTCTAGAATTTGTACATAGACCTCATACGGATACGTTCCGGCAATCTTAATTCCTTCTTCTTCAGCATTTTCATTAAAGTAGACGAGTGTCGGTATTTCCTTAACATCCATTTCAGAAGTAATCTTAAGATCACATTGAAAGGCTTTGGCGGCACTATCGGAATGGATATCAGTAATGAATTCCTCGACGTCAAGTCCGATGCTTCGAGCACAATTTTTTAGCACATCGAAGCTGGAAATGTTTTGTTTATCTAAAAACATAACCTCCTGGAGCTTACGTAGAAAGCGCAGCCCTGCCCGCCTTCCCTGGAGCTCTGCCGCTTTAATTGCGATAGAGGCAATATGGGGGGAGGATACTGGATTTTCAAACCAAAGACTTCCATCGCATGACATCCCGGACCTGCTTGCTGTTTTTTCCCATAAATCAGCGATGTTTTCATATTTATTCTTCTTTCCCATATTTAACATCGCAAGCCTGCCGCTCAAAATATGTCTGATAGAAAAATACCGGCCATATTCGATTTGCAGCTTTTTTAATATAGGTTCAAGCGCCCAGCATTCAGGACAGAGAGGATCGACAAAAATATAAATTTCGATCGGTTTTTTTTCATTGCCGTGGCAATGATGCTGTGATGTCGTGTTTGTGAGCTTTTCCTGTTCCATCACTGGTTTTCACCCGGAATGCTATCTTCATCCGGAGTGTTTATCATATGCTGGGCAGTTAGCAAAAGCCTTGCATAAAATTCATCCCTAAGTGGACCTTGGAGGCCAACTGTATCCATTGCCTGGTTCATGCAGCTCAGCCATGCCTGCGCACGAACTGGTGTAATTGGAAAAGGCAAATGGCGGGCACGCATCATGGGATGTCCATGTTCTTCTGTATATAAAGCAGGACCGCCTAAATATTGTGTTAAAAATTGTTTTTGTTTTCGGGCAATTTCAGAAAAATCATCGCCAAAAATTGGTGAAAGATCTGGATGCTGTGCAACCAGTCCATAAAATGTATCAATCAGCTTATGAAGCGTTGCTTCACCGATAGCCTCAAATGGAGTAGGCATTTTCTCGATCATGTTGACAACTCCTTTAATGAGTTTTGTATGTCTTATTTTAGCAATGCCCTTTTTATATCTCAAATAAATAGTCCTGCAAAAAAAGAAAATGTTATAAAAAGGTGTATTTTATTCAAAAAAAGAGCCGCCCTTTAGTAAAATGGGCGGCTTCTTATATTTTATGCATTAAATGTGCTGGTTACTTTTTTTACATAATTCATGGTTTCTTTAAAGGGAGGGATTCCTCCGAATTTGTCTACATTTCCTGGCCCGGCATTATATGCAGCGAGTGTAAGGCCAATATTTCCATCATATTTATCCATCAGCTCGCGCAAATATTTACTCCCCGCGAGAATATTCTGTTCGGGGTCGAAAACATTTTCTGCACCCATTGAACGCGCAGTGGCGGGCATCAGCTGCATTAAACCGGTCGCTCCTGAGCGGCTGACCGCATTGGGATTAAAATTTGACTCATGCTGTACAACAGATCGAATCAATTTTGCCGGAATTTGATAAAGCTGCGATGCTCTTTCAATAATATCATCAATTTTCCCATCCTTTGCAGCCTCATTTTTTAATAATGAAAGAGGCGGCGTGGATGAAGATGATGGAAGGCTGAAGCTGCTTACTGTTTTGCCGTTGACGGGCATAGGCATGGAAACGGGCATAGAAAGGGCTGAGACCTCTTCATCCGTTAATATTTCATTAAGAATATCCTGAAACATGTTTGAATTGTTAGTTGATGGAGCAGAGGTGTTGAAGTTCTGAAATGCTCTCAATTCAAGCATGGCTTTTAATTTATCTACATTCATTGATAAGATCGCTCCTTATCTGGCCAATCTATTTCATAAGCATCAGTGCCGATTCTTATTTGCGTGTATTGTATTTCTGTTGATAAAAACGGCGAATTTTATTGTCTGTTTTACGTTCGGGAATCGAAAACTGATCCAAAAGGCCAGTAAATGCTTCCCTGCCGGTCTCAAAGTTGTCTACTTCGTATTCTAACTCATAATCCTCAGTATTTAAATAGGTACTATAATCTAAAACTAAAAGCCCATTTTCATATGTAAATTCTGCTCTTTTAGTAGTAAGGGATCCAAAATATTGGAGTTTTCCAAAAGGGATTCCTAATTCTTCAATAATCATCTTGATTTTTCCTGCAGGAAGTCTGCCCGAAGTGAAGGCGGCCTCAGCTTCTTCACTGGTTAACAGCTGGTTTGTTTCAAGAAGCCCTTCTATCAGCGGCTGTTTAAGAGTCATCTCGAAATGATTGTCTTTCTGGCGGATCCTCAGGGCGGAGCTTCTATCCTTTAACGAAAATTCCTCGGTATCGAAGTAGTGGTTTTCCTGTGTGAAAAATAGATCCTCCTTAAGGCCAAAATATTCCTTTAGCTGTAGATACTCTTGGTTTGACAGCATATTCTTAAATTCGATTTCAATGTTTTGTGACAAGGTCATTCTTCCTTTCTTCCGACTAATGTTCTTATATTATCCCTCTGTTGGTCATTGACTGCAATCTCTGGGAGATTTGGTCTGATTATGCTAAAATAGGGAAGTGTATATGGAGGTAGAAGAGATGAAAAAGAAACTAAACATTCAAATGACAGAGATTAAAGACCGTCAATTACAGCTGGTGGCCGATGAAGCAATCAATGGCCTGGCTCCAGCGGGACAGATGCTGGTTGACTCTGACGGGGTTGCATTTATTTACTTATTGGAGAGTAACACAGATTATACATATATGGTTTTACCTGAACCGGTATGGCCCGCTTTAAAAACTGGCCTTGAAGAAAAACTTCCTGTGTATTTAACCAATGAAGAAAATAAGATTGAACTTATTAATTTTTATGAAGAGCTTGAGTATTTAATCAGCAATATTAAGGGTAATAGTAATTACGGTGATGAAATGGTCACGAAGGTAGAAAGCACTTTTTAAGACCTCATCCGATACGATTTTGTGAATTAAGGCCGGGTGGTAGAGATGAAACATTGGGATCAATTTTTAGCCCCTTATAAACAGGCGGTTGAAGAGTTAAAGATTAAACTTAAAGGAATGCGAAGCCAATTTGAAATGGATTCTTCCCATTCACCGATCGAATTTGTAACAGGCAGAGTCAAGCCAATTGCCAGTATCCTCGATAAAGCAAACCAAAAAGGCATTCCTCTCGACAAATTGGAGTCGGAAATGCAGGATATAGCCGGCCTAAGGATGATGTGCCAATTTGTGGATGATATCCATACCGTTGTTGCGCTCTTAAGGACCCGCAACGATTTGGAAGTCATAGAAGAAAGAGATTATATCTCCCATAAAAAGATGAGCGGTTACCGTTCTTACCATGTCGTTATCCGATATCCTGTCCAGACAATCAATGGCGAAAAGAAAATCCTCGCTGAAATACAAATTCGTACCCTCGCAATGAATTTTTGGGCAACGATTGAGCACTCGCTAAATTATAAATATAAAGGCGCATTTCCTAAAGATATTCAAATGAGGCTGCAGCGTGCAGCAGAAGCCGCATTCAGGCTGGATGAGGAAATGTCTCTGATCCGTGGGGAGATCCAGGATGCACAAGCCTTTTTTACGAGCAAAAAGGAACAGAAGCAGGAAGGCAAAGGTTAGAAAATTTATTGATTAAATCTTAAAAACAAGGAGCTAGAAAGTATGAAATTTGCCATCACCTCAAAGGGCGATCAAAAATCGAATACATTGATGCATAAAATGAGAACCTACTTGCTTGATTTTGATCTTGTTTACGATGAGGACCAGCCGGACATTGTCGTTTCAATAGGAGGGGACGGCACCCTTTTATACGCATTTCACCGCTACAGCAGCCGGCTGGATAAAACGGCATTTGTCGGAATTCATACAGGCCATCTTGGTTTCTATGCCGATTGGGTTCCCGAGGAAATCGAAAAGCTGGTCATCGCGATTGCCAAGACTCCATATCAAGTGATTGAATATCCACTTCTGGAAGTGATTATTCGCTATCAGCATGGCGGAAAGGAATCCAGATATCTCGCTTTGAACGAATCGACTGTCAAAAGCATTGACGGAACACTTGTAATGGATTTGGAGATTCGTGGTCAGCATTTTGAACGCTTCCGGGGCGATGGCCGCTTGTGTGTCGACTCCGTCCGGTAGTACTGCCTACAATAAGCCCTTGGCGGAGCTATTATACATCCATCCATCGCGGCCCTCCAGGTGGCGGAAATGGCGTCAATTAATAACCGTGTTTTCCGGACAGTCGGCTCGCCGCTAATTTTACCAGCTCACCATACCTGCATGCTGAAGCCGGTAAACCGCACAGATTTCCAGGTAACTGTGGATCACCTGACCCTTCTTCATAAAGAAGTAAAGTCGATTCAATTCAGGGTTCCGGAAGAAAAAATCAGATTCGCCCGTTTCAGGCCATTTCCATTTTGGAAACGGGTGCATGATTCGTTTATTTCAGATACAGATTAATGAGTGGAAATTGAGGTTGAACTATGAGGCCAGGCTTCAGGATTGAATGGAAGATTTCAAAAGAGAATACTGGAAAAATCATCAGGGATTTTTTAAAAGAACAGGAAATCTCTAAAACTGCACTAACAGATATCAAGTTCAGAGGCGGAAGCATTCTTGTAAACAGTGAAGATGTTAACGTTCGTTATCCTCTTCAAGCCGAGGATGAGCTGACCGTCATTTTTCCGCTCGAAGAAGCTGGAGAGGGATTGAAGGGTGAAAATATTCCTTTGAACATTTTGTTCGAGGATGAATACCTGCTTGTCGTCAATAAACCCTCAGCTATGAATACGATTCCTTCCAGAGAACATCCAACAGGAAGCCTGGCTAACGCACTAATTGGCTATTATGGAAGCCAGGGAATCAAGGCAACAGCGCATATTGTGACCCGTCTCGACCGCGATACGTCAGGAATTGTCCTGGTGGCCAAGCATCGGCACGTCCATCATTTGCTTAGCAAACAGCAGAAAAGCGGTATGGTGAAAAGAACATATGAAGCGCTCGCTGAAGGGGTTTTTAAGGAAGATGACGGAACCGTCATTCAGCCGATTGGCAGAAAATCGGACAGCATCATTGAAAGGGAAGTTAGGGAAGACGGGCAATATGCCTGTACCCATTATACCGTGATACAACGATCTGATCGGTTTACACATCTTGAACTCCGGCTTGAAACGGGCAGAACTCATCAAATTCGTGTCCATATGTCTTTTATGGGGCATCCTCTGCTGGGAGACGACCTCTACGGCGGCCATGTGGATTTGATTAACCGTCAGGCACTGCACTGCAAGGAAATTAAATTTATACACCCACTCCTGCATGAGGAAATGTCTTTCAGGGCTCCTCTACCGGAAGATATGGATTTAATCATGTCTACAGCAAAATAAAGCTGCCCTCAACAATGGGAATAGTGTCCCGTTTCAAGAGATGCTCAATATTCAAATGAAAAAGAAAATGACGTATGGATTGCCATACGTCATTTTCTATTTCATTAGACAAAAGCTCCCTGGGTAAGTGGAAAACTGTTTTCAATAAGACCTAATGAGGACAGAACCCTTCGTGTGTAGTGGGAAAATGTCCAATAAAAGCCGTCTATTGGACAAAGCCACCTAAGTAGAGTGGGAAAATGTCCAATAAAAGCTGTCTATTGGACAAAGCCACCTAGAGGGAGCGGGGAAATGTCCAATAAAAGCCGTCTATTGGACAAAGCCACCTACGTAGAGCAGCAAAATGTCCAATAAAAGCTGTCTATTGGACAAAACCATCTAGAGGGAGCGGGGAAATGTCCAATAAAAGCCGTCTATTGGACAAAGCCACCTACGTAGAGCAGCAAAATGTCCAATAAAAGCTGTCTATTGGACAAAACCATCTAGAGGGAACGGGGAAATGTCCAATAAAAGCCGTCTATTGGACAAAGCCACCTAAGTAGAGTGGGAAAATGTCCAATAAAAGCTGCCTATTGGACAAAACCATCTAGATGGAGCGGGAAAATGTCCAATAAAAGCCGTCTATTGGACAAAGCCACCTAAGTAGAGCAGCAAAATGTCCAATATAGCCGTACGGGCAATTCGAATCTTTGAAAACGATGTAGGCTGCTATTCCGTCAATCAAACTAATTAATCGTCGATCTTTCTAAATTTCTCTTCTACTAATGGCATGGATGATGAGACAGAGACAAGCTCCATTTCCGGGTACCTTAATGAGGTAAGCTTCCCCCGAAGACGCAGCCAGTGTCGATATTATAGGTATTGTTCGTAACCCTCGGTTCTGCAACCGGTGTATGTCCATAAACAATGCATGCATTACCACGATATGATTTTGCCCAGTCACGCCTTACAGGCGAGCCGTCAGGATGCTTTTCTCCGGTTATGTCACCGTACAGCACAAATGTCTTCACCCTCGAGTGGGACTGACCGATAAAATCTTCTCGTATTCCGGCGTGTGCAATGACCAATCTTTTCTCATCCAATACCAGATAAAGAGGTGAGGCTTCATATAACTCGATAAATTTACGGCGTATTTCTCCTTGCTCCTTCTTATCAAGTTTCTCATACTCAGCCACTGTCGTTTCCAGACCATGGGAGATTTGCACCTTGTTTCCCAGAAAAAAACGGTACAACTTATTGCAGTGGTTTCCAGGTACGTAATGGGCTGCCTTTTCATGAACAACGAGTCTCCATACAATGTCGGCAACCTTTAACGACTCTGGACCGCGGTCAGTCAAATCGCCGACAAACCCCAGCCTGCGTCCCTCCGGGTGGACGGGAAGGCCATTTTTCCAGGTATATCCAAGTTTAACGGTCAATTCTTCAAACTCCATAAGGCAGCCATGGATATCGCCGATTATGTCGATTTTCATTTGAGGCCCTCCTTCCTCCATATCCTTATCATTAGTTTTTCGCTTCACACTTATTTATAATAAAATTTAAACCAAAAATGAAATGAAATCAAAACCAAAAAATATAATCCTTATAATTGCAAACATTTAATGTGAAAGAGAAATATTAATCCTAAAGGGGGAATGAGCTGTGGAACATTCTTCGGTTGCTTCGCTGGTGATTGTCGTTATTTTTGCATTTCTGACGCCGATACTGCTTCATAGATTAAAGCTAAATATGATCCCAGTGGTTGTTGCTGAAATCATTATGGGACTTATTATTGGAAAAAGCGGCTTTGACATCGTCCATAAGGATGTGTGGCTCAATACCCTCTCAACTCTTGGGTTCATTTTTTTAATGTTTTTAAGCGGTCTGGAAATAGACTTTACCGCTTTTACCGGGAACAAAAAGGCGGAAAAACTTCCGAATGGAAAAACGGAGCCAAATACCTTTGCCACAGCGAGCTTTATTTTTGCAGGTATTTTTATCTTTTCACTTGGGCTTTCTTATTTATTTGTGATGGCAGGTTTCATTCATAATGCATTTTTAATGACCTTAATTATCTCGACAATTTCATTGGGAGTAGTCGTTCCAACCTTAAAAGAAGCACATTTGATGAAAACAGCAATCGGGCAAATCATACTGCTTGTCGCCGTGATTGCAGACCTGGCCACGATGATTCTGTTGGCTGTATTTGTGTCGCTTAACGAAAAAGGCCACGGAAATACATGGCTTTTGCTTGTATTGTTTGCTGCTGGTATCGGCCTTTATTTTATAGGAAAACGTTTCAAAAACCGCTCTTTCATTGAATCGATGTCAACAGGTACCATACAAATCGGCACCCGGGCGGTCTTTACCTTGATTATTGTCCTTGTAGGCCTTTCGGAAACGGTCGGAGCGGAAAATATTCTGGGTGCATTTCTTGCAGGGGTTCTTGTATCATTGCTTTCACCTAACCAGGAGCTTGTCCACAAGCTTGATTCCTTTGGATATGGATTTTTAATTCCAATCTTTTTTGTAATGGTAGGTGTCAACCTGAATGTTTTGTCGCTATTTGGAGATAAAAAATTGCTTTTACTCATACCGCTGCTGTTATTAGGGCTCCTCTTATCGAAGCTTGTGCCCGTCTTTCTTTTAAAAAGATGGTATGATACGAAAACGGTTATTTCTTCAGGTTTTTTATTAACTTCAACTCTGTCGCTTGTTATTGCAGCCGCTACAATCGGAGAGCGGATGAAGGTAATCACTCCGCAGATGAGCGGAACTCTTATACTTGTCGCTGTCATTACTTCTATTATCACACCGATTGTCTTTAAAAAGCTTTTTCCAAAAGAAGCTGCAGCACAAAAGAAAATCAAAGTTTCTTTTATCGGGCCAATCAAGTCACACTGCCTGTTTCTTTGGAATTAAAATCATCCATATATGAACCCGTGCTTTATCACACGAAAATGGATAAATCTGATCAGCAAATATCAGAATCCGCTTTTGACATTGTCGAGATAAATGATTACTCAAAAGAAACCCTTGAAAAAACAAATATTCTTCAAAGTGATATTGCCGTGATATCTACAGGTAATGAAGAATTAAATGCTGAAATGGCGGCAAAAATGAAAGATCAGGGTGTGGAGAGGGTCATTGCTCGCATAGAAACACCTCGATTGGAAGAAGATATGCGCGAAAAGGGAGTCGAGACATTCTCACGTTACATGTCCACTAAAGTATTGCTTCGCTCTTTAATTGAATCGCCAAGCATTCTAAATTTATTAACCAATCAGGAAACAGCATTATACGAGATTTCAATGCAGAATAAACAGTTCGATGGAATGTCATTAAGGAGATTTCCATTTACCGGGGATATTATTTTCGTAAGGATTTTTAGGGGAAAGGATTCCATCATTCCCCATGGTGATACGGAGCTGCAATTGGAAGACCACCTGATTGTGAGCGGTTCGAAGGAATATATTAATGAATTAAAAAGGAAATTGGAATTTTGCGAGAACTGTTAAATAGGCAGAGAAGTTGAACCAGGCTTTTCATTTTTAAGATGTTAGTGTAAAATTAGTACCAACTACTAATAACTTGTAATAACAGGGGGATTTAATAATGACTCTTTCTTTAGCAGGAAAAACTTATGTTGTCATGGGAGTTGCCAATAAACGCAGTATCGCATGGGGAATTGCAAGATCACTTCACAATGCTGGCGCAAGACTGATTTTCACATACGCTGGTGAAAGGCTTGAAAGCAGCGTCCGGGAGCTTGCTGGTTCACTGGAAGCAGAAGGAACGATTGTATTGCCATGCGATGTGACAAAAGATGAAGATGTTGCGAAATGCTTTTCAGATATTAAAGCTGAAGTTGGAACAATCCATGGAGTGGCTCATTGTATCGCGTTCGCTAACAAAGAAGAGCTAAATGGCGATTATATGAATACCACGCGTGAAGGCTTCCTTCTTGCACATAATATCAGCTCTTATTCTTTGACAGCAGTAGCAAAGGAAGCAAAGGAATTAATGGCAGAGGGCGGCAGCATTGTCACATTGACTTACCTTGGCGGTGAGCGTGCCATTCCAAATTACAATGTTATGGGTGTGGCGAAAGCATCCCTTGATGCAAGCGTCCGTTACCTTGCAGCTGACCTTGGAAAAAATGGAATCCGCGTTAACTCCATTTCTGCAGGTCCAATCCGTACTTTATCAGCAAAAGGGGTAAGCGATTTTAATTCAATTTTAAAAGAAATTGAAGAAAGAGCTCCTCTTAAAAGGCCAACTACACCGGAAGAAGTCGGCGATACAGCATTATTCTTATTCAGCGACCTATCTCGCGGAATCACTGGCGAAAACATCCACGTTGATTCTGGATTCCATATTCTATAATGATCAAACCCGTCTCATAATGAGGCGGGTTTTTTTTATCGGAATTTAAAAGGTCTATAAAATAAAGGACCTACGATTTAATAGAGAAGTGGCCTATTCAAGAAATTCACATTTGAATAGGATAGAGTGATGTTTTTATATGAGTGGTATAAAAAACCTTAAGGAGGAAATAGGATGGATAGTTGGCTGGATTTTGTTCTGCTAATTTTTGCCAGCTTTCGGCTTACACGGCTGGTCGTATATGATAAGATAACTGAATTTCTTCGTCGGCCATTTCATTTAACTATTGAAGAAACCCTTCCTGATGGCAGTACAGAAACGTTCATTGAAATAAAGGGAACAGGATTGCGATACTGGATCGGTGAATTGTTAAGCTGTCATTGGTGTACTGGTTTTTGGTGTACTGTCGTGCTTTATAGTTCTTATAAACTAATCCCTTTTTATTCAATTCCTGTTATTACAATTTTGGCGATCGCTGGATGCGCGTCTATTATTCAATATCATTTTTCGAAAGACTAATCATTTCGCAGCTGTTGTACAAACCAATCCCTTTGAAATTCATAAAATAATGTGATGAAAAATAATATTGAAAGGACTGTTATAGATGCATGAGTCGCCATCGGAAAAAGAACCTAAACCAAAACAGGAAAAAGAAGATAGTTCAAAACAAATGAATGCAGTTCAAGGAACTACCAAAAGGCGCCGCAAAAAAGGCGGCTGTGGCTGCGGTAAAAAAAGATAAAAAAAGATTTCAAAACTCGTCTATTTGGGATAGGCGGGTTTTTTATTATTTCTACGAAAAGGATATAAAAAAACATTGTACATATATTGAGCTCAATTGTTGAAATATAAAAATATAAACTGCAGGTGATAATACATAAGATGGTCAGGGAAGGTGGAAATATGCGAGCAATAAATTGGCAAATCCAAATCACGATTTTGTTTATTTTTCTGTTATCAGGCTGTGAGTCGAACCAGGGGAACGAAAGTAAAAGTGCACTCCTTAAAGTAACGAACCCAGCCCCAATTCATATTGCCAATGGGCAAAAAAATCATGCTGAAAATATAAAGCATGATATCAGTTCGATTTCGGAAATTTATGATGTCGCAGTTATAGAAGGAAAAAAGGATACTCTGGTTGCTTATAAGGTAAAGCATTTGCAGCGGTTCCGGATGAAAGCCATTGAGAAGAAGATAAACAAATTGCTGGAGGAGAAATATCCTGATGAGAATTTTACAGTCTCAAGCGATTATAAAATTTTTCTGGAGGCAGTAAAACTGAAGGAACGAGTCAAAGACAAGGGATTGCCGAAGAAAAAAGCAGAAAAAGAATTACAAAAAATCATCAAACTGAAGGATGAATCAGCATGAGGAAGGGGATGCAAAATGGCGAGTAAGAAAAAAAGGTAACTCCTGCACAGCAGCAATATCAGCAGCTGCAGCAAAAGCATGAATTAAAGAGGCCCGTTTTGAAAAACTGCTTAAAAGCCTTTTTAGTCGGCGGTATCATTTGTGCAATTGGACAGGCGGTCAGCTATTTTTATATTTACTTTTTTAATTTTACCGAGCAGACATCAGGGAATCCCACAGTTGCTACAATGGTGTTCTTTTCTATGCTGTTAACAGGTTTTGGAGTATATGACCGTATTGCACAATTCGCTGGAGCAGGGAGCGCAGTTCCGGTTACGGGCTTTGGGAATGCTGTTATCTCCGCAGCGATCGAGCATCGGACAGAAGGGTTTGTATTAGGTGTCGGCGGCAATATGTTTAAGCTTGCAGGGTCCGTAATTCTATTTGGAGTTTTTTCAGCTTTTGTTGTTGCACTGATAAAAACATTATTGGTGATATGGGGGGTTTTGTAATTGTTAAAGGGACATCAAACATGGATTTTTCAAAACCGTCCCATGATAAGGGCTACAGGGGTATCTGGCGGACCATTTGAAGCAAATGGTCTTCTGGCTAATGATTTTGATGTACTTCATGAGGATTTATGGATGGGAGTGGAATCCTACGAAAAGGCCCATCGGGTAATGATAGAAGAAGCAATGCATACCGCCTTGGAAAAAAGCAGCCTGCAAAAAGAACAAGTGCAGTTTATTATGGCAGGAGACTTAATTAACCAGATTACACCCACGAGCTTAGCAGCAAGGACGATGCAGGTTCCGTATTTTGGATTGTTCGGCGCCTGCTCAACCTCGATGGAAAGGCCTTGCCTTGGCTTCCTTTATTATTAATTATTCCGGAGCACATCATATTCTAACCGGTGCATCAAGCCATAATTCCGCGGTAGAAAAACAATTCAGATATCCGACAGAATACGGTGGGCAGAAGCCTCCCACAGCTCAATGGACCGTAACAGGCGCCGGAGTTGCGCTCGTCTGTGAAAACGATGGATCATCTCAAAATCCCGTAACCACGTCCGCTACAATTGGAAAGGTAATCGATATGGGATTGACAGACCCTTTTAATATGGGAGGTGCCATGGCACCTGCTGCAGCCGATACCATTATGGCACATTTTAGGGATATGGAGCTCGAGCCTTCCTATTATGATCTGATTGTTACAGGTGACCTGGGCAGAATTGGCAGGAGACCGCATTTGAATTGTTAACAAATAGCGGTCTAAAGATTGAACGCAGCCAATTCCAGGATTGCGGGCTGCTTATCTATAAAGAGGACCAGCCAGTCCAATCAGGTGGGAGCGGCGCGGGGTGTTCCGCCACAGTCTTATATGGACATCTATTAAATGAAATGAAAAGGGGCTCCTTTAAAAGGATTCTTGTGGTTGCAACGGGTGCTTTACTGTCTCCGCTGACATTCCAGCAGAATGAAAGCATCCCATGTATTGCCCATGCTGTATCAATAGAAATGCAGGGGGAAAAGGGGTGAGTGGATGCTAGCGATGTTTTTCTGGGCGTTTGTAGTTGGAGGACTTATTTGTGTCATCGGCCAGCTTTTATTTGATGTCGCAAAACTGACACCAGGCCATACGCTGAGCCTTCTTGTTGTCGCTGGAGCAGTTCTAGACGGATTTGGATTATATGAACCGCTTATCGATTTCGCTGGTGCAGGAGCTACAATTCCGATAACGAGTTTTGGAAACTCCCTTGTACATGGTGCATTGCAGGAAGCCAAGCTGCACGGAATAGTTGGAGTCCTGACAGGAATGTTCGAAGTAACAAGTTCTGGTATTTCTGCCGCAATCATTTTTGGATTTATTGGAGCACTAATCTTTAAACCAAAAGGATAAGTGAAGGGAACAATCCAAACTTTTTCAAGTTTAGGGAGCTCGCCTATACAATTTTTGTTATGTCTCATATGTTATTAATGAGATAACCAAAGTGAGGTGAGTACTTATGGGCTGGGGTTACGGTGGATGTGGCTATGGCTACGGCTACGGCGGCGGCTATGGATACGGAGGAGGTTCTACTTTCGTACTAATCGTCGTATTATTTATCCTGTTAATTATTGTGGGTGCAAGCTTCATTTAATAATTAACCGGAAAAGAACAGGGGGCTGGCTAAATAGTACAGCCTCTTTCTTTTTTCAGTTTCACCATTTGCTGCTTCCTTCATAGAATAAAGTAGTTTATGAAGGAGCGTGATCAGTCATATGGATAATGGCTTTTTTAAAAATATTGAAAAGAAAACAGGCGTAAATATGAAGGATATATTCGACTTGGCAAATTCATTGCAAAATGCGAACTTCAAGGATGAGAAGACGGTCCGTAATGTGATCCGTAGGGTTTCGCAAATTGCTAACAAGCCTGTTCCAAAAGAAACAGAAGATAAAATTGTCCAATCGATAGTCAAAGATGGAAAACAGCTTGATTTCAATGCCATTTCTAAAATGATTAATAAGAAATAAAGAGAGGGGACCCGAAATCATCAGGTCCCCTTTCTTTTTTCCTCAAAACAAGATTATGGGCAAGAAGTTAATAATATGGATTAGGTTTGATTCGTATGCTTCATAATTGGCTGCAAAAATCGCGAACGGTTCGCCTTTTTCCCTCTTCTATTTTCCGGAACGGAAATGAACAGGTTTTGTTTGGCACGGGTAACGGCAACATAGAGAAGCCTTCGCTCCTCCTCAAGAGGCTTACTGTCACCGTTACGCAAGCTTTCAAGAGCATAATCATGCGGAAGGCTTCCATCCACAGAACCAAGGATATAAACGGTGTTATATTCGATGCCTTTGACCGATGTATTGTGCTAAGCGTAATGGCGTCAAGAAAATGCTTGCTCAGGTTTTTAATTTCTTTATTCATGGCGGCCATATGATCAGCATGTTCTAAAAGTGCTTGTATGGAGTCAAAATTTCTAGCTGCGACCTTCAAATCCTTAACATCATCAGATCCCTTTTCAAGTTTATTTCCTTCATTGCCTCTCTTTTTTAAGTAATCCTGAAATCCAATTTCCTTTTCAATTGCATCAATCGCTTTAAGCGGTTCTTTATGCTTAAGTGAACGGATAATACTGACTGTATTCTTTAGTTTTCTCTCTTGGAAGGCATGTCCCGTTTTTAAATGGAGAAGTGCTTCCAGAAAACTGCAATCCTGCAAAATGCTTGCAGCCTTTACGTCACTTAACGCGTTTTGCCGAAGGAATAAAGGCCGAGTATAAAAGAAAGAGCTGTAGGATCATCCTCATCTAAACTTATTTTCAAAAATGAAAGAATGCTTTTAACCGTTCTTCTTTCATAAAAGGATTCCGCATCCTGTTCCAGCCTGAAGGGAAGATTGGAGCTGGCAAGCCGTTCAAAAATAGCTCTTGATCCTGCATGTGTCCGGTAAAGAATCGCAAAATCAGAAGGATTTGCTCCATTCGCAATTTTCTCCTGGATATCTGTGACAATGATCGTTGCCTCTTCCTCTTCATCGTATGGGAAAAAGAGGATAGGGTCATCGCCGGTTGCAAATTGCGGCTTCATCTTTTTTGCCCTCCGCCACTTATTTGCGGTAATGATATGATTGGCCGCAGACACAATTTCATTGGATGAACGGTAATTTTCATCTAATATGACCAATTTGGCATTCGGAAAGTCTTTTTCAAATTCCAACAAATATGCAGGATCACTGCCCCGAAAAGAATAAATGCTCTGGTCATCATCCCCAACCGCACAAATGTTTTTATTTTTAGCTGACAATTGCTTGATCAGCTCATACTGAACCTTGTTTATATCCTGAAATTCATCAATCAAAAAATATTGAAGACGATCCTGATATTTTTCCAGAAGAGCCGGGGTGGAAAGGAAAAGTCGATAGCATCCAAGCAGCATATCATCAAAATCAAACAAGCCTTCACGCTGCTTATATTCCTCGTATTTTTCATAAAGGAAAACGGCATTTTCCTCCCATTCAGAAACCGGGTTAACGTCTTGTGGGAGCTGCATGGAATTTTTCCAAAAACCGATTTGCTGAAGAACAAGGTCGAAAGCAAAATCTTTTTCCGATAAGTCGAGCTGCTTTCCAGCTTCTTTGATGATTTTTTCTTTCTGCCATTCTTTTTTCAGCAATTTATCGGAAGACCATTTTGCAGGTTCGTGGAACATTAGAATTCGATAAAAAATACTATGAAATGTACCGGCAACGAGTTGGTTCACTTTTTGCCTGCTTAGACCGGGGTAAGCGTGCAGCCTGTTTTTCATTTCGCCTGCAGCCTTGCTTGTGAAAGTGACAAGCATCATCGTTTTCGGATCAATATGCCTAGCTTCGAGCATATAAGCGGTTCGGGCAGTCAAAACCCTCGTTTTGCCGCTTCCCGCACCGGCTAAAACAAGCAATGGCCCTTCAGTTTCCATAACAGCAGCAGCCTGGCTGGAGTCCAGGCTAACCCCAGCTTTGTTCAATTCTTCAAGATACAAGGGGAAGGATCTAGGAGCTGTTTCGGTTCTTTCGGGCAATGGGATATTTGGCTGAATGCGCTTAGCTGGCTGAAAAGGGGATACTGTTGCTGCAACTTCAGAAACCGCCCTTGATTGGGGAAGTATGAATCCTTCCCGTTCAACGCTTTCCTGTATTGCTTTAGGTGAGGCAATTTCTAATTCAGATTCAGGACAACTTTTTTCAAGCTTATGAATATGATAAAAGTGAGGCAGTTGTTCGATCCCGAGATAAAGCCGAACTTTTTCCGAACAGACAGGGCACTCCAATTCTCCATTTTTTCCAGCTAAATATAGTTTCTGATATTCATCTCTTCCGAGTTTATTTAAATGTATAAGGCGGCCTTGATAATTGGCAGACTTCATGGGTATTCCCTCATTTTCCGTGAAAAATAACACAAACTCTATGATAACAAAAATGATGTCATCCATAAAGGATTCTTTCTGTTTCATTCCCGGATAATGGGGTATAAAAACAACAAATAGATACATAAAATTCTTCATAAGAGATGAAAGAGGTGCTGGCGATGGGATATATAGCCCCTGTTAATCATTATCAATATGCTCAATACCAAAATAGAGAAATTGGATTGAAATATGATCCCTTTAAGATTATTCCAATTGAAAGAATGCAGCCGATTGAAAAAAGGACAGAGGTATCACGTAAAGAAGAAGCAGCCAGCATTTTCTCTTCTTTTGGGATAAGTGCGCTTGAGGGTGAAAAAAATACTTATAAAAGAAAGCGAATCGAAAAAGTATATAGTGAAATGACAGGAAAAGGAAAACTGTTTAATGAGTCTGTTTAAATGAAAAAGCTCTTAACCTTTAAAAACAGGTAAGAGCTTTTTTCATTTTGTTCAAATAGATTTCACCATTGTTTTATGCGGGATTCCCGCGTCTAAAAATTCTTCGGATACAGTATCATAGCCAAGACCGCTATAGAATGGTATTGCGTGTGTCTGTGCATTCAGTTTTAACCTTTGGACGCCGTTTTCCTGGGCATGTTTTTCAATCGCTTTCATAATGGCTTTTCCTGCGCCACTTTTACGCTGGTCCTTCATTACACATATCCGCTCCACTTTGCCGTAGCCATCTACCACACGGAAGCGGCAGGCACCTGAAGGCTGCTCTCCATTGTAAAGGACAAAGTGCACACAGTCATCTTCGTATTGATCAATCTCTTCCTCGGCTGGTACATTCTGCTCTTCAATAAATACCTTTTTCCGAACGGAGAATGCGTCATCTAATTCTTGTTGAGAGGAAACGATTTTAACGTTCACTTCTTATGCATCCTTTCCAAGACGGAATGTTTCGTATACAGTCCAGGATCCGTTGTCTAATTGGTAAAGAAGATGGATACGGTCGACTGTTTCTTCGTGTTGAACGCTCTGCATTCTTAGTGATCCATAAACATCAGAATGCTCATCATCCGAGAGCTTTTGCCCAATTGTTATATGAGGAACAAATGCAAATTCAATGGAGTTATCTGGCTGCTGTATTTCCTGGTTTATGTCCTGATGGAGTCCTTCGAGTTCTTGAGTAGGCTCAACCTTTAAATAAATTACATTATTTACAGGGGAGAAGGAACTGATTTTAGTCGCCTTTAAGGTAAATGGATTGTAATTTTTGGCCACATGGCGAAGCTTGTCAGCCAGTTCCTTTGCTTCAGCATCGGTTGCTTCAAAGGAATTTTTCAACGTCAAATGCGGTGTGATTAAGGCATAATGAGGGTCGTAGCGCTTACGGTAGGAATTTGCAAGGTCTTGCAGGGATTTAGATGGGAAAATGACTACTCCATATTTCATACAGTTACCTCCATGATTTAAGTATTGTTCTTCTATTATATAAAAATATTTCAAGATAGAAAAATTCCAGGCTCAAGAGTAAAGGCCAACTATTATTATAACAAATTTTCTAAATATATTACTCAATTGGCCCAAAATAAGCAAAAATACCTTTAAAACATTTTCTGGAGCGCTCGTTTCAAATCTGGCTGCCAGTATGTCCATGTATGGTCACCTGCAAACTCTTCGTAATAATAAGTGAACTCTCTGCTGTTGAAGAGTTCGGAAAGCTGCCTGTTCGGGTCAAGAAAATTGCTTGTTTTTCCATCGGTAGTCTGGACTTCTGTCTCATGGCTGCCAACGACATGATAAACATCCAGCAGCTGCGGTTCACGAAAGCTTTTAACGGCTTCAAGGACCTTTGAATCGACGTATGGAGACTGAAGTAGAACTTTTCCAAATGTGTGCGGATATTGCAGAGCTGTCATCAATGAAACAGTCGCTGCAAGAGAATCCCCGATGAGGGCACGTGTTGAACCCATGTGATAGGTAGGATATTCCTTATCTAGAAAAGGTACTAGTTCATGTGCCAAAAAACGGATATATGCTTCATGCTGCTCACCGTCGGGGTGATATTTTCTTCGTCTGTCCTTTACATTTTTGTAGGGAATACCAACAATAATAGCGTTTTCAATTTCCCTCTCGTAAAGGAGCTCATCTGCAAGCCTGCCTATCCGGCCGAGCTGGAAATAGTCGCGGCCATCCTGTGCTATAAGAAGGGAATATTTGTATAAAGGCGAAAAGTTAGCCGGAAGATAAACAAGAACTTCGATCTCTTCCCCGAGAGCTTTACTTTCAAAAGTAATTTCATTGATTGTTCCTCTTGGAAATTGCATCTACGTCTCCCACCATTTCATCAACAATGTTTAATATAGAAGCAGTTTAACATAATCGGAAAGGAAAAGCTTTTTCCAAGGAACCTTAAAGGAGATTTTAAGTGAATGTTTAGAGAGGAAATCTTAATGGAATGGTTGTTTTTCCGGCATGATGGATAATATATTTTCCAGACGGAAGGTACGAATTTGTCTGCGCAATAGGCAATATGCACGAACCGTGCTCCCGTTTATTTCTTTAATAATCAACTTCCGATGGGAAAGCTCCTGCTTCTCGGATATATAAATCACTTCCAAGGGAAGATTTTCACTGATTGACCTGAGTATTAAGCCATTCATGATTTTCACCTCTTTGTTCGTTTATTATTAGTATATACGAACAAATGTTCTTTATTCAAAAAATAAATTGGAATATAAAAATATTTTTTTATGGAGTGGGATGAATCAAGTGAGGTAACAAAATCATCTCATGCTTGTCCCTAGAAATGTCCTGGTTACTTCGGATTTAGGTGATTATGGAGTCCTTTTTGAAAAAAGTAGTTTAGGGAGCTATTGACTTTTCCACCGTTTTTAATATAATAAGTAATGTACTTAAACAAGCGATCTGATAGTTCAGCGGGAGAATACTTCCTTGACAGGGAAGGGGTCGGGGGTTCGAATCCCTCTCAGATCATAAAAGATAGAAAGCCTTAAATCCTTGTCAATCAAGGGTTTGAGGCTTTTTTCGTTCCCTCGAATTTCTCGCTGCCTTGATAACATTTTTTCAAAATTGCACATTCATTGCACAAATTTTTTTTACCTTTGTAATATCTACAAGGTGTGACTAATCGCCCCTAAGATTGCTCTTACATAAATAAAAATTTTTCTAAAAAAACAAAAATGTCCTCCCCATGTGGAAGGACATTTTTGTTATTATTTTTCTTTTCAATTTCGATAAGTTAGAGGTTTCCAGTTTAAGTTGAATAGTCAAGGTAGAGAGAGACACCAATTTGAAGGTGTAGCAGGACGCTTAACGCCTAGACTTATCTCAATTTCATCAAGAGTGATTACCCTAGTTTGTTCCCTTTATGTTTTTTGGGAGACTGTTCAACAATCTGATCCAAAAAGTTCTTGATTTGTTTTAAATCTTCTTCATATAACCGAATACCTTCCCAATGAAGTTCTTTGTTGGAAAGGAAATCTTCTACGTTAATTTCTCTTGAAGGAGTTACATTTAAAAGATAGTCGACCGATACATGATAATAATTAGCAAACTGGACAAGTTTTTCTAGAGAAGGCTGCCTAAACTCAGATTCATATCCAGAATAAGTGGATTTAGCCACTCCTACTATTTTTGCCGCATTTTCTATTGTTAACTTGTGTTGTAGCCTTAGTTCCCTTAATTTCTCACCAAAACCAAACATAATATCACCTTTAATGTAAATTCATTTTATGACCGATAATAAATGAGCCTTCATCTTTGCTAATTTCTCTTCAATTAATTCGTTGTACCGGTTAAAAGAATTCAAATCATCTGGCGTAAATTCCCTTATTTCTTTTGAAAACAAAACCGTATGTCCAATCATCTTATCATTATACTGAAGTGGACAGCAACAGATGGATTTATAGCTAGACTTTAAAAGATCTCTTTTGTGATTGAGTGATATGATGTCTTCGCCTTTTTCCACATTCGTAATTGCTATGACTCCTTTTCCATAAATGGGGATATCATCGCCGTCAGGAATATCATTTATTACAGAAAGCCCATGGGAATATTCGTTATATAAGGGTTCAACTCTCGAGGATGATCCATTCCACAACTTTTTTTCTTTTTCATCATACAAATAAACCCCACAATTCAAATCATTAAATTGATGCTCCATTAACAAGGTGAAGCGGTTCAACAACATCTTGGTTTCCATAGCCATGAATTCCGCTTCACTGATGATTTTTTTTTCATAAAGGTCTTTGAAAATGGAATTCAAATCGTGTTTGTCTCTGAATCCTGGTTGAATTTCAGAAAGGATTTTCCTTATCTCCTTGGTGTATCGAAAACTTTTTAGTGAGTGCACTATTTTTTCCACTTGCATACCTCTTGTTGGATATTGTATTTATTCTTAATTAATCGTATGGAGTATAACATATTTTTTAAACTTTCAAAATTTAGCATAAACATTTATGGGATACCAAAGAAGTTTTATAGTTGATTCCAAATCATATAATTATCCCCTAAATCAATAATATAAGTGTTCAAACTTAAAACGTCTATGACTTCCAGTAAAACTTCTTTTTCAATAATTTCCAAATTATCACTTGATTCGGGGAGATGAAAATCATCACTTCATCGGTCTTCCCAAATAAGTAAAGGTTGCAAGTGTCCCCTTGCCAGACAATAAACAGAAAAACGGGTAGAATGTTCTCGAAAAGAGAACTTTTTTGTGTTATTATATCTAGTAAGTTGTCATTAGGAAAGTTTTTACATTGCTAATATAAAAAAAATTTATGTTTACTTTTAAATGTCTATTTATAAATTTTATACCTTCCGATACCGCAAACTCTTCGAAAGTTGAGGGCGCAAAGCTATGGCGGAAAGAACTTTGTTCAATGGTTGCCAGGTTGCCGAAGAAAGGTAGGTTAAAAGCCACCTCTTATTCGGGGTGGTTTTTGTTTATGTAATAAAAATATCTATATTTCTATCCTTGAAAAACTAATTAGTGGGTGACTGAATTATGATTGATCATGATAATGATAATGAAAGAGTTAACATATTGATTGTAGATGATCGTCCTGAAAATTTATTAGCTTTAGAGGCTATCATTGAGCGAAGTGATTACAATCTTATTAAAGCATTTTCGGGTGAGGAAGCTTTGATTCATTTATTAAAATATGAATTTGCTGTCATCCTAATGGATGTCCAAATGCCAGGAGTGGACGGCTTTGAAACGGCCAAAATAATAAAAGCACGGGAGAGGACAAAAAACATTCCTATTATTTTTATTACAGCTAATAATATAGACTCAAAACATATTTTTACAGGCTATTCTGTAGGAGCTATCGATTATATTCTAAAGCCATTTGATCCCTTTATTTTAAAGGCCAAGATTGAAATTTTTGTGAAAATGTATAAAATCAACAAAAAAAATCTTCATCAAACAGATATTTTAATAGAGAAAACAAAAGAGCTGGAGACAGCAAATAAAGAACTTTCCTATAAAACTGCCAAATTGCGTGAATCAGAAGCATTAGCAAAGGTCATAAGTGAAACCTCTATCGATTCAATGATTATTATGGATAGCAAAGGAATCATTCTAAATATTAACCCTGCTTTTGAGAAGATGTTCCAATTTGCGAAAAAGGAAATATTGGGTGAAAGTATATACCTGCTTTTTTCTAATGAACAATCTAGGCAGCATGTAAAACATATTTTTGAAGCTTTAAATAATATGGAAGATATAATGGGTAACTCCATTTTAAAAGAAGTTAAAGTTAAGCGGAAAGATGGGACATTATTTTTCGCAGATCTTCAAGTCGGAAAAAAGTATGTTAAAAATAAGTGCATTGTCGCTTGTACCATTCGGGATGTTACGAAAAAAAAGCAGGATAAGGAATTAATAACACATATGGCCTATCATGATGGCCTAACCAACTTACCTAATAGACGGCTATTTAACGATCAGTTAAATTTGGAATTAAAACATGCAAAAGAGCAAAATAAACCATTAGCTATTTTGTATCTGGATATGGACAGATTTAAATTTGTAAATGATTCTCTTGGACATGTTATCGGGGACAGGCTTCTTCAAGGAGTGTCAAAGAGATTGAAAGAATATGTGCGTGCTAATGATTTGATTGCAAGAGTAGGCGGAGATGAATTCAATATTATATTACCCGACACAAATAGAGAGAGTGCAATTGAGATTGCGGAGAAGGTTTTGGACGGTTTTAAGATTCCATTTATCATTGATAAATACGAATTATTTATTACAACAAGCATTGGAATCAGTATTTTTCCGTATGATGGTGAGGATGCATTTGTATTAATTAAGAATGCTGATGCCGCATTATACCGGGCAAAAGAGCAGGGCAAAAACATGCTCAAATTTTTTCATTCTGGTATGAATATTCATTCATATAAATCCTTTATCCTGCAAAACGAATTGAGAAAAGCAATTGAGGGCAATGAGTTGACTCTTTACTTTCAACCGAGAATTGAACTTGAGACAGGAAGCATTACAAGTGCTGAGGTTTTATTACGTTGGAACCACCCGGATTGGGGAGTCGTATTACCATCTGAATTCATTCCATTGGCTGAGGAGACAGCGCAAATTGTCGAAATGGGCGAGTGGGTCTTAAAAGCTGCGTGTAAACAAATTAAAACCTGGCAGGAAATTGGATTAACGCCAATCCGTCTTGCTGTAAATTTCTCACCAAGGCAATTTTTACAAAAGGATTTAACAGATAAAATAAGAACGATCTTAAGTGAAACTGGTATTAGTGCAAAAATGTTAGAGATTGAAATAACAGAATCAACGTTAATGGAAAACGAGGAAAGAATCATAAATGTTTTAAACGATATTAGAAAGATGGGAGTTACCATCAGTATCGATGACTTTGGGACGGGCTATTCTTCCTTAAGCTATTTAAGGAAACTGCCGGTCCATACGTTAAAGATTGATAAGTCTTTCATTCAAGACATTTCAATCAATTCTCCTGACAGCATCGCGTTAGTATCAACGATACTGTCAATAGGCAACAGTTTAAATATGTCGGTCATTGCTGAAGGTGTTGAAACGGAAGAACAATTAGGAATTTTAAAAACGCATCATTGCAAGGAGATTCAAGGTTATTTAATCTGTCGTCCTGTTCCAGAAAAGGAATTCGAACTTTTTATGTTAAATAGGCCAGATCAACAAGGACCACTTAAAAAAGAGTCATTTCCTAATGGGGTAAATAATCCGAATAGTCTTGATAAAAAGATTGAGAATCCAGATCAAAAACAGGAAATCCTTAATGGGGCACTTTCACGCACAAAAGATTTGTACGCTATTTCTTCCCGAGAAATGGAGGTTTTTAAGTTAATCATCGATGGTCTAAGTAATAAAGAGATCTCAGAAAAGTTATTTATTAGTGAACATACAGTGAAGAATCATATTACTCGTATTTTACAAAAATTAAATGTTTCAGATCGTCTCCAGGCAATGGCCATCATCTATCAAACATGCATAGAAGAAAGCCAAAACCTTTTAATTCAGTAAAGAATACTCATGTTCTAGTTAGATATCAATTTTAGGGATTTTCCCCGGAATAGGAGCACAAATGATGAAAATAAAAACTAAGTTACTACTTGGACTTAGTATGTTAATTCTTCTTTGCCTTTTTCTGATTGGCATCGGATGGTACCAGTTATTTAGCTTAAATAATAACGCTAATCTTCTAAAACATAATTATGATACAGCGTCCCTTTCCTTTAAAATCCAGAGGGAAGTGAAGGACGAATCCATAAGCCTCAGGAATATCGTTGCCTTTAGTAATCAGGATTTGATTCAAAAAGATTTAGACTCTATCGAAAAAGAACGAGCTGCTGTCAAAAAAGATATTCGTTCTCTTGAAACGTTGGTCAATAGCACCGAACAGAATCTTATCGTAAAGGATTTAAAAGATCGAAACGATAAATTTAATGACTATATTAATGATGTAACGAAGCAAATAGATGCGGGAAATAAGGACAAAGCCAAAAATATCGTAATGACTAATGGATATCAAATGCAGGAGGAATTTTTCAGCATTATTTCTAGGATAACTGATACTTTTGAAATGAATATGAATTCCTCATTAAGCGTGATGAAAAACGATTTCCAGTGGAAGATGTCTTTAAGCACCATTTTTTCTTTGCTTGGAATTATTATTGGTGTTGGCTATTTATTTAGAACTGTATGGACCATCGCGAATAGACTTAATAAAATGTCACATGTTATGAGTAATGTCGCAAATGGAAGTTCAGATTTGCAAACGAGAATCGAAGTTAAATCGAATGATGAGATTGATGAGGTTGGGCGCTCCTTCAACTATATGGCGGAATCGTTAGAGGAACAGATGATTAAGGAACAAAACCTTAGCAAAGCAAATGAAGAGCAGGCGTAGGCCAATTCAAATATTGCTAAGATCACAACTGATTTGAGCGGTATGCATGAATTAGAATCTATTTCTCAAACATTCCTATCCGTTGTTGTTCCTTTAGTGGAGGCATGTCAAGCAGCTTTCTATATTAAAGAGGCAGATGAGCAGAAAAATGAGCCCGTTTTTAAATTGCTTTCTTCTTATGCATTCAAGGAAAGGAAACACCTGTCCAATCAGTTTAATTTAGGGGAAGGCATTGTTGGTCAAGCGGCGCTTGAAAAAACACCTATTCTCCTTACAGATGTTCCTTCCGACTATATTCGGATAAAATCTGGCTTGGGACAAGGAACTCCCCTGAATGTTTATGTGCTTCCAGTAATCTTTAAAGGAGATGTAATAGCAGTA
Source organism: Neobacillus sp. PS3-34 (assembly GCF_030915465.1). Lineage (GTDB taxonomy): Bacteria > Bacillota > Bacilli > Bacillales > Cytobacillaceae > Neobacillus_A. The sequence goes on along the minus strand of NZ_CP133267.1, from coordinate 1,189,904 downwards.
ATTGAATTTGCTTCGTTTGTCCGTTTTAACACGAATCAGCAAAACCTTTTGGAGGAGTTGGTCAATAATCTGGGAATTATCCTGGATAGTACTATGGGAAGAATTCAATTAGCAAAGCTATTAGAAGAATCCCAGGTTTTAATGGAGGAACTGCAGGCACAGTCAGAAGAGCTGCAATCACAGCAGGAAGAGCTTAGAGCTACAAATGAGGAATTGGAGGTACAAGCGCAAGCACTCAGACAGTCCGAGGAAAAACTGCAATTTCAACAAGAGGAATTGGAACAAACCAATTTTGAGTTACGGGAAAAGGCAGAAATCTTGGAAATTCAAAATAAAAAATTTGAAGCTACAAACAAAGAAGTGGAAAGAGCCCGCGCAGAACTAGAGGAAAAAGCAAAACAGCTTACACTGAATTCAAAATATAAATCAGAATTCCTCGCGAATATGTCACACGAATTACGGACACCATTAAATAGTTTATTGATTTTGTCGAAATTGCTTTCCGATAACCATGATGGAAATCTATCAGATAAGCAAATCGAGTTTTCAAGAACCATTTATTCTTCCGGGTGTGATTTGTTAACTATTATAAACGATATACTGGATTTAGCCAAAATCGAGTCAGGCAAGATGGAAGTCAATATAAGCCAGATTAATATAGAAGATTTAGTGAAGTTTGCGGAAAAAAGTTTTAAACCTATAGCATCTGAAAAGAATATTGACTTTAACATTGTATTAAAAGATGGCGTTTCAAGTCAGCTTAACAGTGATGTTCAGCGCTTACAGCAGGTCCTGCAAAATCTTTTATCCAATGCATTTAAGTTTACTACCCAAGGGAAAGTCACTTTGGAAATTGGTTCTGTTAATAATTCAAACATCGGTTCTGCGATGGCTTTTTCCATTATTGATACTGGAATAGGAATACCTAAAGAGAAACAGGAGCTCATTTTTGAAGCCTTCCAACAGGCAGATGGCACAACGAGCCGGAAGTATGGAGGAACTGGGCTAGGATTGTCCATTTGCCGCCAGATTGCATCTCTTCTCGGTGGAGAAATTTTTGTGGAAAGTGAAGAGGGGAATGGAAGTGCTTTTACCTTTATTGTAAGAGACAATAAGGAATCGGAAGAAGTCAAGGATATTTATCCAGTCTTGGGCGAAGCTGCCGTTTCTTTGGAGACTAAAGTAAACAAAAAGTTAAGTGAAGAATTAATAATCGAACAAAGTCAGTCCTCCTCCCTTGAAACTAATTATGGCATCAAGCGGCTCTTAATCGTGGATGATGATCGAAATCAGCGCAATAGCTTAATGGAGCTAATTGGAGAGAAGAACGTCATTATTAAGGCAGTTTCGACGGGTGCTGAGGCACTGGAAGAATTAAAGGTTAGCCAATTTGATTTCATGCTCCTTGATTTAGGCCTTTCGGATACGAATGGATTTGAACTGTTGGACAAGATTATGTCCAATCCTTTCAATGAAAAGTTGGATATATTTATCTATACAGGCCGTGACTTAACATTGAAAGAGGAGATACAGTTAAAAAAGCACGCTCATACAATTATTATTAAAGATTCACATTCTCCGCAAAGGTTAATGGATGAGCTGGGCTTGTACTTAAATTCTGGGAGTGACCTGCAAAATTTTGATACAGAAGAGGATATACAAATTACAGATGTTAGTGGTCTCAAAGGAAGAAAAGTTCTTCTTGTGGATGATGATGTCAGAAATGTATATGCATTATCTAACGTGCTTGAAATGAATGGCATGATCGTTCAATTTGCCGAAAATGGCTGGAAGGCCTTAAATTGCTTGAAGAGGTTTCGGATTTTGACCTCGTTCTAATGGATATTATGATGCCAGAGATGGATGGATATGAAACGATTCGGAGACTAAGGGAAATACCGAAATTCACCAACCTTCCAATCATAGCTTTAACAGCAAAAGCAATGAGGGAAGACAGGGAGAGATGCATGGAGGCAGGTGCATCTGATTATATTATTAAGCCGGTTAATCCTGATCAACTCACGTCTTTGTTGCAGGTATGGCTGCATCCAGATAAAGTGGGTAGGTGAGCCTGGTGAATGATAATTTACCTTATTCATACAATGAAGATCTTGAGAAAATAGAAATTAATCTATTATTAGAAGCGTTGTATGCATGGTGCGGCTATGATTACAGGAGTTATGCCTTTAATTCGATAAAAAGACGAATTTGGCATAGAGTCCATGCAGAAAGATTATCAACTATCACTGGGCTTCAGGAAAAGATTTTACATGATTCCTCATGTTTAAAAAGGCTTATTGCTGATTTTTCGATTAATGTTACTGAAATGTTCCGGGACCCATTGTTTTTTGCAGCTTTTCGAGAAAAGGTTGTACCATTATTGCGTACATATCCATCGATACGTATTTGGCATGCTGGCTGCTCCACAGGGGAAGAAGTGTATTCAATGGCCATTTTACTGCAAGAGGAAGGGGTCTACGACAAGACAAAGATTTACGCTACAGACATAAACGCAGATGTGTTAAAAATAGCGAAATCTGGGGTGTATCCTCTTGATAATATGAAAAATTATACCAATAATTACATCAAATCGGGTGGAAAAAACGCATTTTCGGACTATTACTATGCCGAAAATAGCAGGGTCAAATTTCACCCATACCTTTTAAAAAATGTAGTATTTGCCCAGCATAATTTAGTAACAGATGGGTCATTTAACGAGTTTAATGTTATTTTATGTAGAAATGTATTAATCTATTTTAATAAGACATTACAAGAGAAGGTACATGATCTTTTCTACCAAAGCTTAGGTATGTTCGGCATTATTGGACTTGGTGATAAGGAAACTATTTCTTATACTAAATTTAGTGACCGCTTTGAAAACATATCGGAAAATCAAAAATTATATAAAAAGATAAAATAGCTGTATGAAACCGACATTAATCCGGATCTTTTGATTCGGGTTTTTTATTTTAATTTTCCTCTCCGAGTTTTGTTTTCCACTTAATACTTCTAATAGGAAGTACTTCCTATATTATTGCTTCAATTTAATAGGACTAAAATAGGAGTCACTGGTGATATACGGTAATAGTCATTTATAAGAAAATGGAAATACAAAGTTATTAAACATGCCAAACAACTTCAGTAAGTTGGAAATTAAAACATCAATGCATTGTTTAGATATTAACTCAACATAGAATAACTTTTAAAAAAGAATATTACATTATCGATTGGTTCATTCCCTTTCAATATCCAGTAAGTATTTCATAGGATAAACTTACCAGTTCATGCTGGGGGAATTGTGACGATATTATCTGTAAGGATATTCCTTCGATAATGGCAAACTTATTGAAAGATAAGGACGCAAAGCTACGGGTCTAAGGCTAGAAATAGCTATGATCGCCGGGTTACCGAAAAGGGTTGGAAAATATAAATAGAGTTTAATAGTCCATTAGGTCTATGAAGCTGTATTTATTGTGCTCACCAATCTATTGGTGAGCTTTTTTGTTTTCAGAATAATTTTTACGGGGGCATTGAAATGGCTGTTGAAATGAAAAGTGGATTATTAGAAGAACATATACGTGGAATTTTACATTTAATTGGTGAAGATCCTGATAGGGAAGGACTACTGGATACACCAAAACGAGTAGCAAAAATGTACAGAGAAGTATTTGCAGGAGTGGGTGTTGATCCAGAAACCGCTCTTACCACTACATTTGCGGAAGAGTACGAGGGAATGGTTGTTGTTAAAGATATTAATTATTATACATTTTGCGAACACCATCTTATCCCATTCTTTGGAAAAGCCCATATTGGCTATATTCCGAATGGAAGAGTTGTAGGATTGAGCAAATTTGCCCGTTTGGTCGAGCTTGTATCTCAGCGCCCGCAGGTCCAGGAAAGAATGACACAGCAAATCGCTGACGCAGTCATGAACGTTCTTCAGCCAGAGGGTGTGATTGTCAGTGTTGAAGGGCAGCACCTTTGCATGTGTGCCAGAGGGGTAAAAAAGCCAGGCAGTTCTACAGTGACTACCATTAAAAAATGTGCATTTAAGGAGACTGTCTCGTTGGCGGAAGAATTTGAACGAGCACTCTTAAGAGATTAATAGGGGGAAAATCTATGCTCTATCTTTCAAGAAAAATGTACTTTTCAGCGGCGCATTCCTATCGAATTGATGAATGGGATGATGAACAAAATAAGCAGGCTTTTGGTGCTTGTAGCAATTCAAATGGCCACGGACACGATTATACGCTGGAAGTCTTGGTAAAAGGAAAACTCGACCGTAGCTCGGGCATTGTGGTGAATATTACCGATATCGATAAAGTAGTGAAAGAATTTGTTCAAAAGGAATTAGATGGAAAATTTTTGAATAAGGAAAATGATTATTTCAAAAAGAATATCCCAACAACGGAAAATATCACGACTTTTATCTGGAATTCAATAGATGGAAAGATTGATAACTGTCATCTTCATAAAATCCGTTTGAGAGAAAATGATTCCTTATATTCAGAGAAGGAGAGATCATCAATGGTTCGATTAACGAGAAAATATCATTTTTGTACAGCACACCGTTTACATAGCGAGCATCTTAGCAATGAAGAAAACATTGCCATTTTCGGAAAATGCAACAATCCATTCGGCCATGGGCATAACTACTATTTAGAGGTAACAGTAAGCGGAAATCCTGACCCTGTAACAGGGATGATTGATAATCTTTCAGATATCGATCGAATCGTTGACCAGGAGATTATGCAGAAATTTGATCATAAGCATTTGAATCTCGATACGGAAGAATTTAAAGATTTAAATCCAACTTCTGAAAACGTGGCTGTTGTCATTTGGGACTTACTGGAGCCGAAACTCCCTAAGTTATTCAAGGTTGGCTTATTCGAAACGGAGAAGAACTATTTCGAATATTTGGGTCCAGAAAATGAGTAAAGTAATGGAAGAAAATTTGTTACTAAGTGGAAAAACCATTGCCATTACAGGGTCAAGCAGAGGAATTGGAAGGGAAATCGCCTCTCTGGTAAAGAATTATGGTGGAAATCTAGTTTTAGGAGCACGCGGCAATAAAAAGAAATTAATTGGAAATGTTTTGGAATTACCATTAGATGTAACCGTTGAAGAGTCCGTAAAGGCTTTTTATGAACAAGCTATACAGCACTTCGGAACCATTGATGTACTTATTAACAGTGCTGGAGTTGGAGCTTTTTCCAGTGTTATCGATTCCTCCACTGAGGATTTTGATCGGATGATTGCCGTTAATTTACGCGGAACGTATCTTGCTTGCAAATATTTTGGAAGGCATATGGTAGAAAGAAAAAAAGGGCATATCTTAAATTTGGTGTCGATTGCTGGTACAACCGCTTTACCAGGGTGTGGAGGATATTCGGCTTCAAAATCTGGAGTAATGGGACTTACAAAAGTATTACAAGCTGAGCTTCGCCAAACAGGTGTGCAAGTTACATCCGTTGTACCCGGTGCTGTTAGCAGCAGTTTCTGGGACGGGATCGAGCCAGCACCGCATAGGTCAAACATGATTCCAGTGGAAACGTTGGCCAAGCACTTGCTATACCTGATTAACCAACCATCGGGGGCATATGTAGATGAAATAACGATCATGCCGCCACTAGGAATTTTGTAAGGAGGCAAAATTGAGTTGAGACGGTTCTTCAATTTTTTTAAAAATTTTTCTGAATCCACTCGCACCAACTTCCGTCCCTCCCTTCGGATTTATCTTATTCTGAAATGAGAATAAAAATTAGAAGAGGTTTTCTTGCAAGAGAGATAAGCCAATATCTTGGTTTAACCATTACAGAAGGGGATACATTGTTCTACCAATCCTTAACTCAGCTATCATTTATTCATTCAAATGATGAAAATCAAATCGAGTTTGTACTCCATTTAAGTGAGCTAATGCTGAAATGGAATGAACAACAATTGGATATTGTTAATCAAATTAACAGTTTAAATATTAAAAATAATTTACAAAACTCGATGTTAAAGGCATATCACACATATGAGAAGGAATTATTTTTACGGCAGCCACAATCTCTCAAAAAAGATAACCAGGATCCATTTCAACAAGAACAAAGCAAGTGGGAAGTATATCGAGATGTTATGTTTGCTGCCACACAAGGCCGATTTTTACTAATTTCAGAAATAGAAGCCAGTAAATATAAAGTAGGAAATGTGTTTTGTGAAGGGATCATCAAAGAACGTTCTGATATACCGGCATGCCGTAACCTTGCCAGGGAGTGTCTTGAGCTGAAGGGCTTCAATAAAACGAAGGTGATGAGCTGGCTGCTGGTTTTGTCCGAAGCAATTACGAATACGATTAAACACGCTGAAGAAGGAAAAATGACGTTAGTAGAAAGCGAACAAAATAGTGAAATTCGTTTTGTAATAGAAGATAGAGGGCGGGATTTTGCCTGCAGGAATTGCCTAAGACCACTTTATTGGAAGGGTATTCCACCAAAAAATCAATGGGCCAGGGCTTTACTTTAATGATGAAAATGGCCAAACAAGTTTTATTATGTACTTCCCCTAAAGGATCGACTATTATTCTAACTTTTGAATCAAGTCTGGAGAAGGATCAAAAATAAATTTCTAAGGGTTAGGATATGGACTTGGCTTAAGTAATTAAAAAATCATAACTTCATTTAAATAAGAAAAGAGATGACCAAATTGGAAGTGCCAATTCAAGACACAATAACCAAAACAATTCATAGAACATTGAAAACAGCACAACTAATTGATCTATTTTGGGAAAGATGGGTCGTTCATGGGATTGACTCAGATGATTTAACGCCAGTTAAGCCACATTTAAAAAATCTCGAAGGATGGCTTCAATCCTGGGAAACACTGGCGGAGGAAAAGGTGGAAAAAGCTTCTTTCTGTGGAAAAAATGGTTTAGTTAATAGGTCGGAATATTTATATCGTCAAGCATCCCTCTATTATAATCTCAATTATTGGATTTATCCGGAGAGATCAATTGAAAAACAACAATGGTATCATCAATGTTTGAAATATATGTACATAGCTGACTCACTTTCTGAATTTAACACAGAATATGAATCTATATCCATTGATGGAATTCCTTGTGCGGGAAGAATTCGCATTCCTTCTGAACCAAAAGGATGTATCTTGATTATTAACCCAATTGATTCCTCTAAAGAAGAGTTGTTTATATACGAGATGGAATTTCTGGAAAATGGTTATGTCACACTTAGTTTTGATGGACCAGGGCAAGGGGAGACATACACATTAAACGGATTAATTGGTTCGGGGACAAGATGGGAAACTTTTATCATGAAGGTAATTAATTATTCTAGAGAGAGGTTCCCACAGCTCCCGATTTATTTATTTGGGACAAGTTTAGGGGCAACTTGGGTTCTGCTGGGCAGCAGCCATCCAGAAGTAAAGAAAGCGGTAGCGGTTAGTCCTGCAGTTGCACTAAATAAGATGAATATGCCTCACTATTTCGAAAAAAGAATGAGTATTGCCTGTGACTTAGGGCCAGATCAAAAAACGATTCCAGACTTTAAAACAATTCATTATCAATGTCCTATTTTAGTCTTTCATGGAAACAAAGATATGATGGTGACTAATGATGAAATGTATGAATTATTTCAGCAACTATCAACCGAAAAAACATTGCATGAATACAAGGAAGAAGGGCATTGTTGCAATAACAAATTAGATGAAATTCGGAAAATATCTTTAAAATGGTTTTCCGATGATTTTTGATTTAAGCGAGGGCAATAGATATGATGACGAATAATCTTACACTGCGTAAACAATTTCTTGTAAAAATACTTACAATTTTATTAGCAATCGCTGTTTGTTCGGGTGCTGTTCAGCTTTATTTAATGAAAAGGCAGATAGAAAGGCAAACATATCAACAAGCAGATGCAGTAGCAAGTAATGTATTAAGTGGAATAAATGAAACCGACTTAGCAACGAAAACGATCGAACATCAAATAGACCTAAAATTAGTTTCTTATTCTAAACATATTGCCGATTTGATAAAGGATAAAAAAAGGAACGAAATTACAAATGATGATCTCAAAAAAATTAAAAAAGAATTAGGATTAGCAGGAATTACTGTTTTTGCTGAATCAAAGTCCAAAGACGATATTGTAGGTTTTGCAGCGACAGAAAAGGAAGAAATTGGCTTTAGTTTCAAGAAAGCAGGCTTCTATGAAATTGGTAAAGTATTGCTTCAAACCGAGAAACCTGACCTGCCAGGCGCAACTTTTACAGATAGAAATTTAGTTGTCCTTCCTACCGCCCAATCTGCTTCACATAAAGATAAGCCAGCTTTCTTTAAGTATGTTTATTATCATGTTCCCAATACAAACTATATTATCAATCCCTACATTGAAGCTAATGAGGTTTATAACTATTTAGAGACAGCAGGGCCAACACAATCATTAATAAATTAGTTAAAGAAAATAATATTGTAAAAGAAATTGCAGTGTTAAATCCTAGAGTTTTTAGAGATCCATCGCTGGAAAAAAAGTTATATCCTCCCCTACAAAAGATTGAAGCTGGAAGTTTTCAATTGGAAACGGACAAATTTAATATGTTACTAACCATGCCCACGATAAAAAAGGCAACTTTTATTGAGGACATAAAGGGGAAAAAAATATATAAAATGTTTCTCCCTCTTGATGAAAATCGAGTAATCTATTTGGCTTTAGATTATGGGAAAATGAGTGGCCCCTTTATAGGCATTCTATTATATTAATTGTTTCCGGACTTGTTTCTCTTATTGCCCTTTTCTTGTTAACGGCGGTTTTTTTAATCAAATCTATGAAAATATCCAAAAGATTATTTGTCAAATTAAATTATTAGAAGACGGGGATTTAACTGCAAAAAGTAAGGTTGATGATGGTAGTGAATTAGATAAGCTCTCTAAAAGTACGAATCGGATGGTAGACAAACTGAATAATCTTGTCAAGGATACGCAAGAACAAGCTACTAAGACACAAAAGCTTTCTATGTTATTGGAAGCAGAAGCATCGCAATCAGTGGAAAGGATGTATGATCTTTCTACTACAACGACCATTTTGGCAAGAGATCAATTATTCGAAATTATGGAGTTTTTAGATGATCTTGGACAGGTTCTGCAACCAAATAATCATAATGAAAAGGTCCAGGAAATACTGAAACAATTAGAATATATGAGAGAAATGGCACAATATCGTACACATGCCACAACCGAAATAACCATTACCCTATCTGATTTACTTAAATCGTTGCATGAACAGTCAAGTGAGTTGTCGGAGATATCCAATACATTACTTGAACAAATGGGTAAATTTAAGCTTTAAGCAGGGAGGGAACAATATGAGTTTAACCGTTAGAAAAGACGTTCAAGGTGGGACGACAATATTCACGCTTAAAGGAATCTTAGATATTTCTACCAGTAGTGTAATAGATCCCTATCTAGATGATCTTGGAGATATTAATATATTAGTCTTGGATTTTAGTGAATTGGAATTTATCGATTCGACAGGGATTGGATCCATTATTAATGCGATCTATTTAACTCAGGAGAAAAATTTCACCTTAAAGCTTCAAGGGATTGATGAACTAACTCACCAGGTATTTGAGACAGTCGGTTTATATCAGATATTGAATGCCATCCAAGAGGAGGTTGTTTGATGTACCATGACAGTCTCACCTATCAATTTTCTAAAACGGCTTCTGATGATCAAAAGATGATGGATAAAACGTTACAACGTGAAATTAATTTAGCCAGGAATATTCAATCGTCTTTGTTAAATGGTAAAACCCCTACCTTTGAAGGAGGAGAAGTGTCTGGGGCCTCCCTTCCTGCAAGGTTAATTGGCGGTGATTACTATGACTTTTATCCATTAGTAAATGGAAAGATTCGTATTGTGATTGGTGACGTAATGGGGAAAGGGATTCCCGCTGCCATGCTTATGATTTTGACGAGAGGAGCATTTCGAAGTGCGGCAGAGAGTACTCAAGGGCCAGGTGAAACTTTAACTGCCATGAACCAGGCTATCTACGATGATTTAAGAACTTTAAAATCCTTTGTTACTCTATTTTGTGCCGATTGGGATCCACAGACTGGGATTTTTACTTATTCAAATGCAGGGCATAATCTACCGCTCTTCATTAAGGGGAAAAGCAAATCCGTTGAGGAACTTCCTAAAGTAAAGGGGATTATGGTAGGCGGGCTTCCAAATCAGGTTTATAAAGAAGAAGCGGTAAAACTCCAAGAGCTGGATACGATATTTTTTTATACAGATGGAATTATAGAGGCGCAAAATAAAGAGGGAGAACAGTATAAATTAGGGCGCCTGATTCAAACGTTATTAGATAACAAAGAATTGGGTGTTGGAGAAATTGAGAAATGTGTGATGGATTCAGTAAAGCAGTTCACGGAAGGTGTCCCTCAAAAGGATGATATAACGATGGTTCTTTTAAAAGTGACTGAACAAAAAGCCGATATTACAAGTCTAAATTCTCCGGTATTGGGATAGGAGGATAGAGTTATGCAAAGTATCGTTTCAAAAGGTAAAGATATTAATGAAGCTATTAGTCTTGGTCTGGAAATATTGGAGACAACAAAAGAAAAAGTAAATATTGAAATAATGCAGCATGATGAGAAAGGTTTTTTAGGGATTAGATCAAAGCAAGCTATTGTTAAGCTTACAAAAAGCGAGCATGCTCCGATTACTTTTAGTACTGGTGATTTGGAATCTCAGCTTCTCGACATGATAATTAAAAAAGAGGAAGCGGAAATAAATGCTTCCCCTATTATTCTCGATCCACCTAAACTAGATACTTTAAGTAAAATTTACCCTGATGAACTTGCAGGGAAAGTTTGGATCAAAGACGGACAGTTATTTTGCAAATCTTCCCCGACGCATTTCCCAATGGTAACCATTAATAGAGGAATAAAGCTCTACAGAAACAATGAGATGGTTAAAGAAAAAACGGCAATCCTATCGGAAAAGGACATTTATGAAATTAAAGTAGAAAACGAGGAAAAAGAAACGGGTTGGAAAGTATCGATTGATGAACAAAAGTTAAAGGTACGATTATATGTAGAGCCTGGTTATAAAATTATTAGAAGTGTGCCAGATATTAACGCTGACCATCATATCGAAATAATTGTTGAAGAAAAGAAAGAGATTCATAACGTCCTTAATTATGCAGATGTCATGAAAAAACTGGAAGATTTAAGAGTAATACACGGCTTTAACCAAGATGAAATTCTCAAAGCAATGGAGGCTTCTGAACCAACCACTTTTGAAATTGCTACTGGGATGAAACCAAAACAAGGCAAGGACGGATGGATTGAAATTAAAGTGGCAACAGAGATAGAAGAAGGACCGAGGGAAAAAGAGGATGGACGTGTGGATTTTCGAGAAATCAAAACCATTCCAAAAGCTGAAAGAGGAAAGGTCATTGCAATTGTCCATCCTCCTACACCAGGTCAAATCGGCTACACTGTTACGAATGAACCGATTCCTGCCAAGCAGACGTTGCCATTAGTAATCAAGGCGGGTAAAGGAGTAGCGGTTGCAGACGGGAAAATTGTCGCAACAGAACCAGGTCGTCCTAAAATTGAACAAAGAGGACAGCTTGTTAAAGCTTCCATCATTCCAAAGCTAAGGCACTTCGGGGATGTTAATTTAAAATCTGGAAATATTCGTTTTATAGGCGATGTCGAAATCACTGGCGAAATAGAGGAAAGAATGGTGGTTGAAGCAGAAGGAGATATTACCGTTCACAAAACGGTGAATACGGCATCGATTACTTCTTCCGGTGCAATTATTTCTTATGGAAACATCATTAGTTCGGAACTATCAGCGGGTAAAAACAATATGCTCGTATCGGAATTGGGGCATTTATTGGGGATCATTAATCAGCATACAGAAAAAATTATTGATTTAATCAAACAGCTGATTCAATCTCCAGCATTTAAATCCAGCGACTTTTCCCGTGGAGGCTTACAGCCATTAATTCGAATTTTGCTAGAGAAGAAATTCAAAAATTTCCCCCCTTTAATAAAAAATTATATTGAAGCTGTCAGGAGGGGGGAAGTTTTCTTAGAAGATGAAGTTTGGAGGATGACAGCCGTTTCCTTGTCGCAGCTATTTTTATCTCTAACGAATGAAGTCACTTCTCTTGACAGGATCATTCAATTATCTGAAAAAATGAAAGAGCTCCATGAATTGAGTGAAAATTCTGTTGAACCTAACTCGTATATCACGATTCCAAATGCTCTTAACAGCAAGCTATACTGCAGCGGCAATGTACTGATTTTAGGACAAGGGTGTGTTAATACAAAGGTTCATGCAGGAGGTATCCTAAAAATCAGTGGAATATTACGAGGCGGCGAGGTTTATGGAAGATTAGGTGCTGAAATTAATGAAGCAGGTGCGGAAAGCGGAACAACAACGGTTATCGCAGTGCCAGGTGATCAAAAAATCGAAATTCAAAAAGCGTTGGAAGGTACTACTATAAAAATTGGAAATGTAAAACATACCTTTAAAGAGACAAGGTATCATATTAATGCTCGCCTGGATGAGAATGAGCGCGTTATTTTTGAATAACTAGAGGTTGGAGGAAGAGGTATGATCAAATATTCACTCTTTCCAAATGGAAAGAATTTAGAAATAAGTTTGCATGGGGATTTAGATATAGATTCCACAGAAGTAATTGAAGAAGAATTGATTCCTGCCATGGAAAAATATAAAACAGTAAAAGTTAACTTTGGTAATGTCCCATTTGTAGACTCTTCTGGAATGGGACTTCTCATGGATTTAGTGCACACATTAAATGACAAGGGGACAATCGTTACCGTTTCAGATGTTAGTGATGAAGTAATGCAAGTATTCCAGCTGCTGCAATTACCCGAAATACTTGGCCAACAGGTATTTGTGTGAAAAATTCATCAGCAAAAGTGGTTATTTACTTCAAGAAATACTCAGCGATTTGCGGAGTTTTAGGTAGAGTATATTGGAAAAAACTTGGCAATGTAATGGGGTTTATTTGATGCTATATTTAACCATATATGTCACAAACATACCTTGGTATTCTTAAAAAAGAATACCAAGGTACCCTTTCCAATAATCCTTGGTTAATTATTATGTTGTCTTTGTGTTTTTAATATTGCTTTTAGGAGTGGAGTCCTTTGCCCCATAGTGTCCTTATCCATTACAATTCAATGCTTTTTTATGTCTTCTTCATTACCTTTCTTTTCATTATTCTCCTGTGTTTATTTATTAACCGCAGATTCAAAATTCAATTGAAATTAATGGAGAGTGAAGACCGTTATAGAAGTTTAGTAGAAGTTTCGCCTAAATCAATTCTTGTTTATCAGGAAGATAAAATTATTTATGCAAATCCCGCAGCAAACCAGTTATTTGGTGCTAGCCATGATGAAGAACTGGTTGGAATATCCCTCTTAGAAATGATTCATCCTGACAGCAAAGAAATATTGATTACAAATATCAAAAAAATTTCAAATAATGAAAAGTTAGCACTACATGAATATAAATTTCATACTTTGGACGGCAGAACAATCTTAACAGAAGCTGTTGGTGCAAATATCATGTTCAACGGAAAACCCGCTCTTATGGCAGTAGGAAATGATATTACAGAGAAAAAGAATCTTCAGGAACAGCTGAAAATTAATAAACAACGATATAAATCCCTATTTGAATACCATGCTGATGCGGTTTACTCCTTTGATTTAGAGGGGAATTTTACAAGTGCAAACAAAGCTTGCGAGACTTTATCCGGATATAATCCTTCAGAATTAATGGAAAAGAATTTTACGGAACTTGTCTTTGCAGATGACTTCTCCCAAACAGTCAGAGCTTTTGAGTTAACGTGTAAAGACGGAGGGAGTCCGCAAAATATTAACATTCGATTAAACAGAAAAGATGGAAAGATTATTCATTTGAATATAACCAGCATTCCGATTATTGTGGATGAACTAATTGTAGGTGTTTATGGAATTGCCAAAGATATCACCCAACAAATAAAGAGCCAGGAAATGATCAGGCATTTAGCGTACCATGATTATTTAACGGGTTTGCCAAACCGCAATATGCTGGATAGCCGTCTTTCAAAAGAACTGGATCAGGCAGCAGATAAGAATAATCATATAGCTATTTTATTTATTGATCTTGACCGCTTTAAGGAAATTAATGATACATTAGGCCATTCCGTTGGTGATCTATTGTTAGTAGAAGTGGCTGAGCGCCTAAAAACTGCTGTTTTTGAAAAAGATATTGTGTTCCGGCAAGGCGGAGATGAATTTATCGTCATTTTGGATAATGCTGACCGTGATATTGCCAAAAAAGTGGCCAAGCGTATACTTGAAGGTCTATCAGCAACATTCAAGTTAAAAAATTACGATATTTTTACTTCCTCAAGCATTGGGATTAGTTTATTCCCTGAAAATGGACAAACGGTTGAAACTCTTGTTAAACACGCTGATTTTGCCATGTATCAAGCAAAAAAAGCAGGAAAGAACACTTACAGGTTTTATTCATCGCAAGAGAATGAAGGAAATATTAATCCATTACTCATGGAGATGGAATTGCATAAAGCAATCGAACATGAGGAGCTTATCCTTCATTACCAGCCCAAGGTAAACTTAAAAACGGGAAAAATTATTGGGGCAGAGGCGTTGATTCGTTGGAACCATTCTGAATGGGGAATGGTCCCACCTGGGGATTTTATACCAATTGCTGAGGAAACGGGTTTGATTATCCCGATTGGTGAATGGGTCTTATTTAACGCATGTGCTCAAAATAAGAAATGGCAAGCAGATGGTTTGGGCAACATGATAATTTCTGTTAATTTATCTGCCCGCCAATTCTCCCAATCCAAAATTGTTCAAACGGTTGAAAGGGTATTGAAGGAAACTGGTTTAGAACCTCAATATTTAGAACTTGAAATAACAGAAAGCATGACAATGGATATTTGTCGAACGATTACTACTTTGCAGGACCTGAAAAAGTTAGGTGTACTTATCAGTATTGATGACTTTGGGACGGGTTTCAGTTCTTTGAATTATTTAAAGCAATTCCCGGTTGATACATTAAAGATCGATCAATCCTTTGTACGTGAACTTCATAATAATTCAAATGACGAAACGATTGTCAAAGCGATTATATCAATGGCCCATACGTTACAATTGAATGTTGTAGCCGAGGGTATTGAAACAAGGGAACAGCTTGTATTCTTACAACAGCATCTTTGTGATGGGGCACAAGGCTATTTCTTCAGCAAACCCCGTCCTGCCAAAGAATTAAGCAAGGAGTTTTTTGCCATTGAGGGTCTCGTAAAAGAGTTCGGTATATCACAGGATATAAATGACCGAATGTGGATGGAAGAATCCCTTCGCATAGCACGAAAGGATTTACAAGAAACAGTGAGAAGGCAGCAAGGGCTGACGTTAAAGTATAAAAAAATTGATGGAAAATTCATTCATACTTTATGTGATGGTGAATTATTATATCGTTTCGGATTAAGTCCAGACCAGCTAATAGGAAAAGAGCTGGCTGATTTTCTGCCTTATGGCGCAGCTAAAGAAAAAACGGTCTTCTATCAAAAAGCCTGGGATGGAGATGAAAATGTCACCTATGAAGCTGAAATAAACGGGATACATTACTTGGCTGCTTTAAGCCCAATTAAAAGAGGGGAAGAAGTAGTCGAGGTAATCGGTTCTTGTATAGATATTACAACACTTAAAGAGACTGAGATTGCACTTCGTGAAAGCCAGGAGATGTACCGGCTAATCGCCGAAAATATGACGGATCTTATCGTCATTTTTGATTTGGAGGGAAAAATTTTATATGCTTCACCTTCACACGAATCAATACTGGGATATCCATCCAGTTATTATGAAGGGAGACGCCTCTTCGATGAATTCCATCCAGATGATCAAGGAATGCATTCAATTATTTTTGAGGAAACAATTAAAAACAAGCAATCATCGCATCTCGAAGTTAGAATGTCATTGTGTGAAGGTGGATGGAAGCTTTTTGAATCGATGCTAACTCCCATTTTTGATGAAAATGGCAGCGTTAGACATATAGTCGGGGTTGCCAAGGACATTACGGATAAGAGAATAGCGGAAGAACTTTTATGGAAGTCTGAAAAGTTATCTGTTGTTGGAGAATTGGCTGCAGGCGTAGCCCATGAAATTCGGAATCCCATTACTTCTATTAAAGGATTTTTTAAACTGTTTCAGCAGGGAATGATAGAACCGAAGTATTTTGATGTCATTCATTCTGAATTTGATCATATTGAAGAGATTATTAACGAGTTCCTTACGTTAGCCAAAACCCAAGCTATCGATAAGAAAACGATTAAGGTAAAAAAACTAATTGATGATGTAACAACATTACTTGAGTCAGAAACCAATTTAAAAAACATACAGATACACAAATATGATGAAGAATCTTTTCAAGAAATCCTAGGCGACCCTAACCAATTAAAACAAGTGTTCATTAATCTGGCGAATAATAGCATTGAGGCTATGCCGAACGGCGGCAATATTCATATTGAAGCCCAATCAGAAGGCTCGCATGTCATTATTAAATTTAGTGATGATGGAGTGGGGATGAGCGAAGAACGTATTCAAAGCTTAGGAGAGCCTTTCTATAGCAATAAAGAAAAGGGAACTGGTTTGGGACTAATGCTGTGCTACAAAATTTTAAAGGAACATAATGGAACTATTGTTTTTAATAGTAAAGAAGGATTTGGTACAACAGCTGAGGTAAGGGTGCCAATTTTTTTGGGGAATGGTAATAGATATAAACAATCATTTTCAAAGTGATAATTAATAGCATGATTTTAGAGAGAATTATTAACAAAGAAAGGTAAGGTGAAAATGGCCATTAAGTTCATGAATAAATCCTTAAAGCATATGGATTTGTTTTTTCAAGTATTTAATAACATGTCTGATATGGTATTTTTGACGGAAGTAGTAAATGAAAATGAATTCCGATATTTACTGGCCAATGATCCAGCTAAAAAATTTGTTGGATTAACAGACGAGTCAATTGGAAAACCTATCTCCGAAGTCCTGCCTTGTGAAGCTTTTGAGTTAATTAACGCCAAATATCTGGAGGCAATGGCTAAAAAAGAGCCGATTCTTTATGAAGATAAGATGCTGGTGCCTCAATGCCTTGCTAATTCACAAGACTATAAATATACCATTGGACAAGTAGTTTATTGGGAATCAACGATAACGCCTGTTTTTGATCAGGATGGATTATGTACACATTTGTTAGCGGTTGTTCGTGATATAACAGACCGAAAAATGAGAGAAAACGAATTAAAAAAAGTAAAAAACCGGTTGGAATTAATATGGAACAGCGCTGCTGACGCCATGTTTACGTTTGATATTGATGAAAATTTTGTTAATGTTAACAAGGCATTTGAAGAACTATTCGGGTGGACAGAAAATGATATAGTAAAAGACCCTTCGATAAGCATTATTCCTAAAAAAAATAAAGAAAATTTCAAAGGAATAATTAAAAAGCTGAAAAAAGGAGAGGTTATTCCTTCTCATGAAGTTCAATGCAGAACAAAGGGAGGACAACTAATCGATGTGCTGGCCTCTTATTCTCCGATTTATGACCATGAAGGCAATTGGGATGGGGCGGTCGTGGTATACAAAGACATTACTGAACGAAACAAAATTTACCAGGAGCTTATTGAAAGTGAAAGCAGGTATCGTTTAATCGCCGATCATTCTTCTGACCTTATTAAGGTTGTAAATACAGAAGGCAGGGTACTTTATGCGTCACCTTCACATAAGACCGTTTTAAATATGTTCCCTGATGATTTTTTGG
The DNA here is from genome assembly GCF_030915465.1 of Neobacillus sp. PS3-34. Classification (GTDB taxonomy): domain Bacteria; phylum Bacillota; class Bacilli; order Bacillales; family Cytobacillaceae; genus Neobacillus_A. The sequence continues at coordinate 1,172,037 of NZ_CP133267.1, read as the reverse complement.
GTAAGTCGATTCTTTCTTTCGTACATTCAGATCATAGGTATAAAATGAAGCAGGCGTTAAAAAAGATTGCCGATACAAAAGAAAGCTTTTCTTTGGATTATAAAAGGTTAAAAAATAATGGGGAATGGATATGGGTCCATACAATTGGATCGCCTATTCTTGACGAGAAAGGCAACGTTAGTCGTATCGTATTTGAGGCGCGTGATATAACAGAAAGAAAAGAATATGAAGAAAAATTAAAACACCATGCACATCATGATTATTTAACAGGTATTCCTAATCGTGCTCTGTTCAATAAAAGATTAAGAGGAGAAATGGAGTTGGCAAAGCAGTCAGAAAAGATTCTTTCCCTTATGCTGCTTGATTTGGATCAATTCAAAAAAGTAAATGATACGATGGGTCATGATATTGGAGATGAATTGCTAATCGGAATTGTCAATCGGGTGAAAAGCTGTTTACAGGAAAAAGACATTATGGCGAGATTAGGCGGAGATGAATTCGTCATTCTTTTGCCAGAGTTAAATAATAGAAGTGAAGCAATTGAAACAGCCAATAGAATCTTGCAATCTTTACAAGATGATTGGCTTTTTAACAATAACTGTTTTACAACAACATCAAGCATTGGCATTTCATTTTATCCTCCATTTGATCAGGATTCTAAAATGCTTTTAAAAAAAGCAGATACAGCTTTATATAAAGCAAAGAAAAATGGGAGAAACAATTATCAATTGATTTTATAGAATTTATTATAAACGTTGCTATCGTTTGCTGTTAAATTAGTATGATCTTAATTACCATTTTGTTCGGAACTTTCCTTATCATACTGTGTAAAAGGAGACAAAGTTAATAAAGAAATAAGTCAAAACCAATTTTAAGAAAGAAAAGGTGACTAAAATAATAGAATGGGGGAAGGTAAGAGTATAAAACATCATTTAAAGTCTATTTGTTGGAAGGGAGAAGGCACACTTTTATTCTCCTTCCAACAAACACTATTCTTATAACAATTAATTGCCACTTTGTTCTTTAAAAATGTAGAAATCGAGAAAAAGGTACACTTAATTATGATCTTTTGCAAGCTTTTCTCGATCCAAATAATGAGGCGGCTGCTCCATCCAATTTCTCTCAATCATAATGGTTAATCCATCTTTTCCATAAACAAGAGATTTGGCTATAAACTTTTCGTATAGTAGCCCAATATCTCTTCTCATAGACATGGCGAGACTCGAACCATAAGTTGCAGTACCTATACTTGAAAGAGAACTTATGATGAACAACATAAGTTGATCTGAGAATGGTGCTGAAGTTGAGTTGGTAACACTCGCATCCCAATTCGTAGCAGGCGGTACATCATTCTCTTGCAAAAGATTGTGAATGTCATTCGTGATAGTGGAGCTTAAGTCTTTACCACGCATAAAATATTTGCGAATCTCTTCATCCTTTGTAACTTGTGCAAACCCAATACACACTTCTTTTCCAATATTATTATGAAGTAAACTATGAAATAAGTGGGAAACTTCAATCCCTAGCAATGGTCGAGTGTGCCCGAGCCATCCGTTAAAGAAAGACTGTTTTTCTATATAGTCTATTTTATCTGGATATATCATGTGTGGAGGGCGTATGTATATCCCTTTTTGCAACATCAAATTGATAATTTTATCATACAATCCCTGGACATCTTCAAGAAAACTTGTATACAATTTACGGATATCATTACGGGATGCGATTGCGATAGCACTAGCATTGATAACCAACCCAGACTTATTCAAATGAATTAGAAATTGCATATAGAATACATCTGAGAACAATTTAGGAGTTTGTTGTACAACATGATTCTCGATAGAAAATCCGATAGGTTGGACAATGTTTTCCCTTTGAAATATCTCTCGAATGTCATGTAAATGTTTTTGTGAGGTTTCTAAGTTTTGGCGCAATAATGGCTCTACTTCTGGATCAGTTACAGTATCCAAAAAATGTGTAAGCAGACAAACCGACATACAATCATTCATATAAGTATTCCAAAGATAGGCAATTTCTGAACTTGTTAATTTCACAAGTTTCTCCCTTTCAAGTGTCATAAATTTCCTCCTAATGTTACATCATGAAATAAAAGTAGATGCGAAAAAAAATTAATAGTTACTTCTATGTAGTGAACGATCTGATTCTGTTGTTTAAGCACTATATACCTTGGCATTTTTTATGAAAAGGATGCCGCCCTAGAGATAATGACGGAATTACTGGGAATTTGCTTAAATTTTGCCGTTTTCCATTTATTTACCTCCATTAAGTCTTTTTGAGTTAGTATTCCTCAATTCTCCAGCTTTATTTAATAAGAATTTTTATATAATTGCCGTATTCTTTTACTCTTGATAAAAGGCGTTTCGAATTGCTCCAGCTGCGGTGCGGGATGTTCAGCTTAGCCGCAAAACGACCATGGTAAAAAATAAATTATTTACAATGAAAGAAGTGAAGGTTTTGATTAAATATAAATGCCTCCATCATGTAAGTCTTACTGTTACAGATTTGGAAAGAGCAAAGGATTTCTATGGGGAAATTTTATGTTTAAAAGAAATACCCCGTCCTGATTTTGATTTTTCAGGTGCATGGTATGAAATAGAGGGACAGCAACTCCACTTGATTGTCGATCCATCTTCACAGACAATTCGTCGGGATAAAAGCTTATCCAGTAGAGAAGGTCACTTTGCCCTAAGAGTCGAGAACTACTATGACACTCTTAAATGGTTAAAACAGAACAAAGTTGAAATTCTTGAAAAACCATACGGAAAAAGTGGATTCGCACAAATTTTCTGTGCCGACCCAGATGGTAATTTGATTGAACTAAATGTTGATCAAAAAGATCTATAAGTAAAAAAATAAAGCTGCCATACTGAACAAAATGCTATAAAAACTGCGGAGGAGGAACTTAGGTTAGAACCGATAAAGGAGACCATCTTAAAAGCCAAATAAATGGCTTTTAAGATGGTCTCCTTTCCTTTTGGAAATCTATCAGCTGATATTGAATGAATAGGGACCATTTAAACTAAGAATTTATACTTTATTTAGTATCTCCACTTCACCAAGAGCTTGTGACTGTTTTACTTTTCTAAATTTTACAAAGGAAACAATTCTCCAAGGTGCTACATAGCTAAAAGCAACTATTAAGAAAAGCATAGCTAAACTTGCTGGATCCAAGCCAGAAATATACTGTCTTGCTACGATTCGAATCGCCACAACGGTAATCAATGCGATAAAAAAGGTTTTATTTTTCTGTGCATAAATCTGACCGTCCTGACGAATTTCATAATTGGTAGTCCATATAAGAGGTAAAGCAAGCAATACCCCAATTAAGGATGCAACGCCAATTTCCCATATTTTCAAATGTATTTGAAGATTCGAATATGCATAAAACCCTATAAGTATATAGAACATCGGGAGCAATATTTTGATCCCTGACCCTTGAATCGGACGATACATCGCCCTTCTACGACTCCAAAATACTATTCCAGCAATCACAACCATAATTCCATACATTCCTAATCCGTTCACTTTTCATTCTCCTTTTTCGTGAGCTTATATTTAATTTAATTTAATTTTGGCTTTCACTATTACATTCTGATTATAAGTCCCCAGATAATACGAATGTAGTAACCTTCGTCAGCAATTGCTATATGACTTTAGTCATCATTTTGGATTGACGTTAGATACTGTCTTTTTTCATATTCTAAATAGTATAATATTTTTGAATATATAGCTATTCGGAGGTGAAACGTATGCTTAACACCAAGTCCATAGGGATGGCATTAAAAACGGTGTTGGTCATTTTGATTTTGTTTGAAATCGTGACTAGCACCAGCCATTCTATTGGAATGAAAACAGTTTTTGTTGCTGGCATTTTGATGATGCAAGCAAATGATTTTTTGAGAATTCACTATCGTTTATTGGAACGTCATCGAGCTCTTTACATGATCTCGATGGTTGTGAATATTGCAGCTATCGCTGTCTATATGGTACTGTTCGACAGTCCCGCGACTGGCATATATTATATTTTTCCTATCGTAGAGATGTTTTTGTCCAGCAGGTCGGTTCATATAGGAATTATGGTGTTTCACGTTATTGTCTATTTGGCTGCGATGTATGTTGCAAAAGCAGATGTTCAAAATTCCTTGATGACCTACTCTGCGACACTGTTATTGGTCTTTTTGTTTAGGGGAATCAGTTTGGAGAGAGAAAAGGCAGATTTTACATGCCGAATTAGTAGAGGTGCATGCCAAACTGAAAGAAATTACGATCGAAAAGGAGAGAACGAGAATTGCACAGGAGATGCATGATTCGATTGGGCATTCTCTCATTGCACTAAGAATGCACTTGGAATTCGCCGAAAATATGATCGATGCCAATCCACAGAAAGCCCGGGAAGTACTTGCGAAAGCCCATAATTTTTCACAAAAATCGATTAAGGAGCTTCGGAAGGCCGTAGCTGTATTAAAAGATCAATCGGTAAATAGCCAAATTGAGCTTGAGGAATTGTTGACCGATATGATAGAGAGCTTGGAAACCTCAGGAAATTTAAAGTTCACTCTGAAATTTGACAAAGAGGTGGAGTCCGGCGATCAGGATATGAAAAATTGTATTTATAATTCTGTGCGTGAAGCGGTTACCAACGGTTTAAAGCACGGCAAAGCCCAGCAGTTCCTGATCGACATCAACAAAAATGACAAAAGGATACAAGTTGTTGTGGAAGATAACGGAAAAGGCTGCGGTCAAATCAAGAAATCTCATGGTCTAAAAGGAATTGAGGATCGAATTGATTTATTGAATGGGAAAGTGAGTTTCTCATCAGAAAAAGGACACGGATTTAAATTGTTTGCCGAAATACCTGTCAGATATCAAACAAATGCCAAAAAGATGGAGGTGGTGTAAATGACAGAGATTATGATTGTCGACGACCAGGAGATGGTCAGAGAAGGCCTGAGATTGATTTTGAGCATGCATGAAGAAATAGATATTGTTGGGGAAGCCGCAAACGGGGAAGAATTACTCGATTTATTGCGGAATAGGCTGCCTGACGTCATTCTCATGGATATTCGGATGCCGGTGATGAACGGGATTGATTCGTTAAAAATCGTGAAGGAAACCTATCCAAGTGTGAAAGTCATTATTCTGACTACCTTTAATGAAGATGAGTATATATTCAACGGACTTAAATTCGGCGCGGACGGCTATATTCTCAAAGACTCCAATTCTAAGGAAATCATCAAAGCGATTAAAGCGGCGTGTGAAGGCAATATGCTGCTTCATTCGCAAGTGAGCTTGAAAATCTCCAAAGTACTGCATGCCATGGAGCATACATCTTTTGATGAAGAAAATAGGATCAAAGAAAAATTGGACAATAAGTTGACACCGCGGGAAATCGAAGTCGTGGAACTGGTTATGCAAGGAAAAAGCAATAAACAAATCGGCAGTGCGTTATTTTTAACGGAAGGCACCGTCAAAAACTATATTTCCCGAATTCTTGACAAACTCGAGCTCAACAGACGCACTGAACTGGTGGTATATTTGCAGAACAAGCATAGTCTTTAGGTAAAGTTTTAGAATCAAAATATAATTTCAATACAAAAGATGACGCACCACTACATCTCAATTTTATTTATTTTCTTACCGTGAGCACTCTATTGAGGCAGTATAATAATAGAAAGCAGAAGCCAATTGAGGTTTCTGCTTTCTTTGTTTTTGGGTATAAATATAGGGAACCATACCACAAGTAACGGCGAAAAATAGAGGGTGTCGGTTCATTGGTTACGGCTAACCAAAGTCTTTACCCTTGCAGAAGCCAGAGTTATGGCCTTGGTTTTTCCCCAATTGGCGAGATTTCTTTATGTTTCTAGGGCATTGTATTCGGTCTTTTCCCTTTTTTGCAAGCTTTAAATAGTTTATAATTATTAGATAATAGTAGATAATTTATTCTATAACTAATTATAATAGACTATGTGATGATTATATTTGAGACAGAAAAGGTGTGTTCCTAGGTGCGTCTTGCTTTTTGTGATATTTAATTAGGTGCGCCTACTCTTTTTTGCAAAAATAGAGGATAAGGAAGGTTATCATGAGCAACTTACAGAACAAAACAGACGTTATCTTAATTGGTGCAGGAGTCATGAGCGCTACTTTGGGATCATTACTGAAAGAGTTAGCACCTGAATGGGAAATCAAAGTATTTGAGAAACTCGCAAACGCAGGAGAAGAAAGCTCTAACGAATGGAATAATGCGGGTACGGCGATTCTGCACTGTGCGAGCTTAACTATACATCCGAAAAATCAGATGGATCTATAGATATTAGCAAAGCTATTAAAATTAATGAACAGTTTCAGCTTTCAAGACAGTTTTGGTCTTATCTAATAAATAGCAATCTGATTCGTAAACCGCAGGACTTTATTATGCCAATACCTCATATGAGCTTTGTACAAGGGGAAAAAAATGTAGCGTTTTTGAAAAAACGTTTTGAAGCGCTGTCAAACAATCCCCTCTTTCAAGGGATGGAATTTTCTGATGTCCCTGAAAAACTGAAGGAATGGATTCCACTTATCATGGAAGGCCGTACATCAAATGAACCGATAGCGGCAACAAAAATCGACTCTGGAACGGATGTCAATTTTGGTGCTTTAACACGCATGTTGTTTGACCACTTAAAGAGTAAAAACGTCGAGATCAACTACAAGCATAGTGTTGAGGATATTAAACGTACTAGTGACGGCTTATGGGAATTGAAAGTGTGGAATATGGATACAGGTAACATTGAACGCCATACTGCAAAATTCGTCTTTATCGGTGGTGGGGGAGGAAGTCTGCCTTTACTACAAAAAACCGGTATCCCTGAGTCAAAACATATAGGAGGGTTTCCGGTAAGCGGACTATTTATGGTTTGTAACAATCCGGACGTTGTAGCCCAGCATCACGCAAAAGTATACGGTAAAGCTAAGGTTGGCCCCGCCAATGTCTGTACCACATCTTGATACAAGATATATCGACAACAAAAAAACATTGCTGTTTGGACCATTCGCCGGCTTTTCGCCAAAGTTCTTAAAAACTGGTTCAAATTTGGATTTGATAGGTTCCGTAAAACCGGATAATGTTCTCACAATGCTGGCGGCAGGCGTAAAAGAGATGTCATTGACAAAATACCTGATCCAGCAAGTTATGCTATCGAATGAGAAGCGCATGGAAGAATTACGCGAGTTTATACCAAACGCCAAAAGCGAGGATTGGGATATAGTAGCAGCGGGCCAACGTGTGCAAGTTATCAAAGATACTGAGGCCGGTGGTAAAGGAACACTTCAATTTGGTACTGAAGTTGTTTGTGCCGCTGATGGCTCGATAGCTGCATTGCTCGGTGCTTCTCCGGGTGCTTCTACTGCCGTTCACGTTATGCTTGAGGTATTAGAAAAATGCTTCCCACAACATTTTGAAGAGTGGGAATCGAAAATAATAGAAATGATTCCTTCTTATGGCATGTCACTAGTGGAAAACCCAGAGCTTTTCCAAAAAATTTATACTTCAACAGCCAAGAATCTTAGACTAAGCGAAAAAGAACTGGTCAATAGTTAATTCTTTGGATGTAGAAGCAAACGTGTTTAATGAATAGATTAAGCAACATTTTTCATCAATGGACAAACAAAACACATATAGAAGTTATGAAAAATGTACAGAGGTCTCTCTGTACATTTTTTTTATAATTATTATCTCAACTAAAAATAATATTTTCTTATAAAAATTGAATTTATTTCCACAGCCTTTATAATATTAAATATGAATTTGTAAGCGTTCACACGAAGTTATTCAAGAAAATAGGAAATTACTGTAAATGTAGGAGGATATCATGGGAAGATTAGTTCATTTTGAAATTCATGTAAGTGACATGGATCGTGCAAAGAAGTTTTATGGAGAGGTATTCGGATGGTCATTTCAAGATTGGAGTGAGTATGCAGGAATGCCTTACTTTGGTGCAGTGACTGGCGACGAGAATGAACCTGGAATCAATGGTGCTTTGATGCAGCGTCAAAGTGCTCCGTCGGAAACAAACCAAGCTTTAAATGGATATGCTTGTACAATGGGAGTGGAAAATTACGATTTAACGGAAGCTAAAATTATTGAGAATGGCGGCAAGGTCGCGATGGCTAAGTATGCCCTTCCTGGAATGGCATGGCAAGGATATTACATTGATACCGAAGGCAATATATTCGGTATTCATCAACCCGATTTGAATGCAAAATAGAACCAAAGTGAAGAAGGGCGGAATGATCTGCCTTTCTTTATTTTTTATTTTCTTGTATCAGCTTTATAGATACTGGCTAACTCTTTTTACGGGTGATATAAGAAAAAACAGGAACCATGTAAATGGCTCCTGCTTCTTAAATAGTGGAATAAAGGGGATAAGAATTCGTAAAAAAGGGGCATTGTTAGTTACAATATATATTAACTTCCTTTATTAGGATTTAAAATGGTGGTCAAAAATGCTTTACTCCCATTTATCTAATAGAAGAAGAGCCTACTAATGATTCAGGTTTCATGCCGAGTATTAAAAGACTAATTTTTGCGTAACCGGTATTTCTGAATTCAGAAAAAATTTGTTTCAAGACTTCGGAATCTTGAGCATCTTTTAATTTTTGTAATTCTTTTTTATACAGACGTAGGACAGAGCCATATACAAAATTCGGTGCATTTTGGCCAGGGTCCTCATTCATAATTAAACATCCCATGTACTGATATTTAAATTGGAATGCACGTGTAAGATTTACTATATCCAACAATTTTTCAAAAAGGTTAGGATAGTCTTTTTTTAACTTCTCGATGGCTTCTTTGGTGGCTTTTAATTCATCAATGCTAGATAAAGTTATCATAAATTCTTCCTCCTTTTATTTGTCCCAAGGTTTTTCCACTGAAATATACGCAGCTAATTCTTTACTTTTTTGTCTTCTCAATTTACGCATTTCTGCTCTTTCTTTGCCTGTTTTGTAGAGGAATTTTTCTTCTTCTGTTTCTGGTAAAATACTTGGAACTTCAACAGGACGCTTATTTTCATCTAAGGCTACAAACGTCAAAAAGGCGGTAGCTGCGATTCTGCGCTCGCCATTGAGCATATCTTCGGCGATAACTTTACAAAAAATTTCCATAGAAGTTTTTCCTGTATATGTTACAAATGATTCGACACAGACTGAATCCGTTTGATGAATAGGACATAAGAAATCGATTGAATCTGTAGATGCAGTTACACATTCCTTAACTCTGGAATGCCTGCGGGCTGATAAAGTTGCAGCATCATCTAATTTTTTCATCAAAATGCCGCCAAACAATGTATTGTAGTTATTTAAATCGCAAGATAATACTTGAGCAGTATTAACAATACGGCTTTCTTTCACTTTTTTTGCTTTCATTAGGTTGCTTCCTTCCATGATTGGATTCTAGCAAGTAATTACTATATCCACGTTATTAAAAGGTTTTTCTTGCCTGCAACAAGTGTACGTCGCTTTCTTTGTTAAGTAAAATGGTTATATTTCATCTTTTGTATAGATTGTATCTATGTAAATGCTTTCATATATTCAATATATATATGAATGTAAAAAAAAACGGTTCCCTAAACAGAACCGTTTTGATCAAAATAAAGCTATTCAATTATAAACAAAACCTATTCATGAATGAAATTAATCTTCTTGATCACCCATTGTAAGCTGTTCTTTTGTAAACTGAAGCCATTCTTTTGCTGCAAAGGACATGTACTGATTTTTGCCCCAAATAATCGCTAAGTTCCAACTGATTGATGGGTTTACTACTTTGACCGACTTTACATTTTTATTTAGATTATGGCAAACACTTTCCGGTAAAAGGGAGACTCCAAGTTTGGTTTCAACCATTTCTTCAATAAATGACCGTTGTGAACTTTCTGAAATAATGTGGGGACTAAAGCCCACACTGTTACAAAAATAAATGATTCGGTCGTTTAGAACAAAATCCTTATTAAACAAGATAAACGATTCATTTGCCAATTCAGCTAAATTGACTTCCTCTCTTTCTGCAAGTGGGTGTGATGGATGAAGGATGAGCTTTAAGTCTTCTTCCATAAAAGAGAAATGGTCAAAGAGGTCGTTTTTAGTCGGAAGAACAATTACGCCAACATCAAGAAGATTATTGCCCACATCTTCTTCTATTTTTTTTGAACCATCTTCGACTAATTGAAAAGTAATGCCGGGATACTTTTCGTGGTATTTGCCAACAATTTTCAGGAAAAAATGCGCATTAAATATTGGTGGCAAGCCAATCCGAATATGGCCTTTTTAAGTCCTGTCAGATTATCTAATTCCGTTTCTAAATTTTTAAATGCTTTATCAATTAATTTTGCTTGCTCTAAAATAATCTTTCCCGCATCGGTTAGGGTTAATTTTTTCCGGGATCGTTCAAAAAGTTCTATTCCCAACTCAATCTCAAGGTTTTTAATCATCTTACTAATAGTCGGTTGTGTGATAAATAAGTTATCCGCCGCACGGGAAAAACTATTGAAATTTGAAACCTCAATAAAATATTGTAAATGTTTGATATCCACTATCGTACACCTGCTTGTAATCAATTTGTAGAGATAAAGGCCAAAAGGATTTATTAATAAAGTATCATATAATAGGCTATATTTCATAAAGCCACCATTCAAAGCTTTTTTGTCCCTGCAATTTCTTGGCCGCAACATGTATTTGGAAAACAGCACTTTTTTTAATAGGACCAAGTGAAAATCTTATTTTGGCATTGAAAACAGGCGATAATTAAGCCCTGCCTCTTATTTAGAGGCAGGGCTGGATTTCTTCAGCGTAAGATAATTTTCATAAAAATACTGAAAACTATACATTAAAAGTAATTTAACCAAAAATAAAAGTGAAAGCTGGAGTTTATTGATTCTTATTAGAGAAGCATATCCAATTCGTTTAAACCAATTAAGGAGAACATATGTAAAAAATGAATCAATCATCACATTTAAGATCACATATTTTTTAAAATTGCTAAAGGTGAATTTTAAAATCCATAGTGAACCAACAAAAAATGGCCCTAGGATTAATGGCATCTCACCTAATACGTTGGGTTTTACGTTATAAAAAAACCACCACCATTTCCTTCTTTCTGCTACATTTCCTTCAAAAATAGTGTATAAACACATAAATAGGGCTCCCGGAAGAAATCTCTTAATCGTCTTTACACCAATAAAGGGAATGGTGAGCCAAGGCAGGATTGTCATTAAAATAATATAACTATTGGATTTCCTCATTTAGTAAACATCCTTTACTTGTCTGATGATATGTATTATTCCAGTCATTTAGTAGGATATGTATAGTATGTTGTATTCTATATTAATTGAAGTTGCTAAATACGCATTATTAAGTGATGGATCATTGCTATTAACTGAAAGAGCGGAAGGTTAACATTCAGCAGCCTGTTTTTATTCCTGCTGTTGTTAACCCGCCTAATGCATTATTATAGGGATATCATAAAGGAATTGTATTTCAAAAGAATGAGTGCTTAACGCAATTTCCTAAACTAAAGTCAAATATCCTCAAGAAGGAGCATGCATTTGAATATAAAATTAAATCAAAAAATCATTAAAGAAAAATGCGGTATTGTCTCCTTTAAAAGAGGGGAAGCCTTTTATCGCTCTAATAAAGTAACATTTGAAAAATATAGGTCCGAGTGCTGTGAAGCTACTGTTTCCGGTACTGAGGATTTCCATGTCACCATTGAAAAGGATGCTAATGGTGGCTTTCGCACGAAATGCACCTGCCCAACACTGGCTTCCTTTCAAAGTGACTGCCAGCATATTGCGGCAGTATTACTGTCGATATACGAAAATCAGCGCCAGGGATTAATTCCTTTTAATACAGGTGACCGTGATTCTGATTCTTTGACAAATCAGGCGCTTGCAGATGGTTTGCTGAGAATATTCAATAACCAGCATATACAATCAAGCGGCCATCAGCTTCACTTTGAAACGAGGAAAGTGCTTGATGGAGAGTTCACATGTAAACCCGTCACCATTGGTAAGGGAAGATACATGTTCGGAATAGAAGTTAAAATCGGTACTACTCATGTGCAAAATATCCGAGATTTTTTAGAGCAAGTGAAGGAAGGTAAACCAAGCTTGCTTTCAATTTTATTCACGTATGACCCTAGCCTGCATTGCTTTCAAAAAGAAACAGATGCAGTTATTCATCAGCTAATCCAGGTGGTACAGGATGAAAAAGTGTATGTTGACACGCTTCCGGATAAAAATGACTATAAAATCAGCAATCAATTGTTGCTCATTCCGCCATCGTCCTGGGAACGACTTTTACCTATATTAACAAGTGCACCATTGGTGAAGCTAAAGTATGACGGGTATACGTCTGACGGTCTCCACTTATCGGAAGAACTGCTTCCTTTACAGTTTGACCTTGCTGAAGCCGAGGGAAAAGGCTATCAACTAAAGATTAAAGGGCTTAATCAAATTATTGTGATGGAATCATATCGTTCTGTTCTCTCTGAAGGAAAATTAGTCCAGCTGAAAAAAGAGGACTGTCATCGTCTTTCCTATTTAAAACAGTTGCTTGATGATTCAGGAGCGAATCGAATACCGATTTTACAAGACCAAATCGATTTTTTTCTGGAAAAGGTTGTCCCTGGTTTAAAAAAACTGGGTGATGTTCACATATCTGAAGGTATTTCAAAGAATCTTGTAAAGACACCTTTGATCGCCAAGCTATTCTTGGATCGTGTGAAAAATCGCCTGCTTGCCGGACTGGAGTTTCACTATGAAAATCTAGTGATCAACCCTTTGGAAAATAGGGCACTAAAGTCAGGCTCCCTGTTAGTCAGGGATGTGGGAAAAGAGGAAGAAATCCTAAAGCTGATAGAGGATAGCTCTTTTGCTAAGACGGACGGTGGATATTTTTTGCATAATGAAGAGTTGGAGTATGAGTTTTTGTACCATGTGGTTCCGAAACTTCAAAAGCTTGTGCAAATTTATGCAACGACTGCAGTGAGAAATCGTATTTTTAGAGGAAATGCCAAGCCGCAGATTAGGGTGAAGGTTAATAAAGAACGGACTAATTGGCTGGAATTCAAATTTGAAATGGATGGAATTCCTGACAAACATATACGTGAGGTTTTATTAGCTCTAGAGGAAAAACGGAAGTATTATCGGCTGGGGAACGGATCGCTAATTTCGTTGGAAACAAGAGAGTTTGAAGAAATTAATCGTTTTCTGAATGCACTTCCGGCCAAAATGAAGATTTGGAAAGTGGTATAAATTTACCAATAGCGCGGGGACTTCAGCATCTTGATTCTATTGAGAATAGCAATGCATTTTCAATTGAGGAATCATTCCGGCAGTTCCTGGTTAAAATCCGCAATCCTGGCACTCTTGAGATCGAGGTGCCGAAGAATTTAGAGACGATATTAAGAGACTATCAAAAAATCGGCTACAAATGGATGAAAACACTTGCCAGCTTTGGCTTCGGTGGAATTCTCGCAGATGATATGGGACTTGGTAAAACGTTGCAAAGCATCACATTCATACTATCTGAGATGCCTGACATCCGTAAAAAGAAGCAGCCGGTCCTTATTGTCTGCCCTTCATCTCTGACCTATAACTGGCTCGCTGAAATGATGAAATTTGCCCCTAAAGTACAAGCCGTTGTCATTGATGGCAATCACAAAGAAAGAGTCAACATTCAGAATGATGTAACAGAAATGGACGTTGTAATCACTTCCTATCCGTTGTTACGCAGAGACATAAAATGGTTTGAGAAACAGACCTTTCACACTGTATTTTTTGATGAGGCACAAAACTTTAAAAATCCTGTTACACAAACAGCACGAGCGGTGAAAAAGATACATGCAGATTACCGTTTCGCCCTCACTGGTACACCGGTGGAGAATTCACGTGAGGAGCTATGGTCTATTTTTCATGTTGTCTTCCCTGAACTATTCCAAGGGTTAAAGGAATACAGTAATCTCACTACTAAAACGATTGCCCGCAGAATCCGCCCATTTATGCTTCGAAGGCTGAAAGAGGATGTACTTTCAGAGCTTCCTGAAAAAATCGAGTCCATGGACTCAGTGGAATTATTTCCAGATCAGAAGAAGCTGTACGCTGCCTATCTGGCGAAGCTCAGGCATGACACGTTGAAGCATCTGGACAAGGATACACTCAGGAAAAATCGTATTAAAATTCTGGCTGGTTTGACTCGGTTACGGCAGATCTGTTGTCACCCAGCATTATTTGTGGACGGCTATAAAGGAAGCTCAGCAAAATTTGAACAGCTTATGCAGATTGTAGAGGAATCAAAGCTTTCTGGAAGAAGGGTGTTGATTTTCTCACAATTCACGAAAATGCTTGAGCTAATTGGAAGAGATTTAGCGAACAAAGGGCTGCCTTTTTTCTACCTTGATGGACAAACTCCATCAGAAGAACGGGTGGAAATTTGTAATCGATTTAATGCTGGTGAACGTGATTTCTTCCTCATATCCTTGAAAGCGGGAGGGACAGGCCTCAATCTGACAGGAGCCGATACCGTTATCCTATATGACCTTTGGTGGAACCCAGCAGTCGAGGAGCAAGCAGCTGACCGTGCCCACCGTATTGGTCAGAAAAATGTTGTTCAGGTCATCAAGCTTGTTGCCCGCGGTACAATCGAAGAAAAAATGAATGAACTGCAAGAGAAAAAGAGACATTTGATTAAAGAAGTCATTGAATCTAATGAGAAAGCTTCGTCTGCTCTTACAGAAGATGACATTCGGGAAATATTGATGATATGACTATTTTAAATTTTTGTATCAATACAGGTCTCTGTTATGATATGGTGTAATTCATCATGCTGGTTTATTATGTAGTGAATTGGATATAACTAACAAATTATCGGAGCTCAAGTGTTACAATAATAATGGAGTGATTATATGACTAAAGGTAAGGCTAAAAGCGGAACAGGTAGAGGAACAGGCAAGAAGGGCTGGAATCGTTGGCAAGCTGGTGCAAACAAAGCGAAGAGTGCCAAACCTTATGTAAGCAAAGGTACCAAAAGATCTGATGCATCTAAGGCCTCAAGCAATAATAAAGGTGAAACATCTGAATGACTTTCTGCTCTTCATAGATAAATAAAACAATTGCAATAATAAGGACTAAAGGACCCAGCTTTGGGTCCTTTTTGTTTTAGTTAAATATGGAATTTAAGAGATTAACAAAGGCAGAATCTAAACATAAATTGAGGGTTTTGTTCTATGACATATTAAAAGAACGAGTGCATAGTAATTAATAATGAAATAAAAGGGGGGATTTTATTGGTGAAGGAATTTTCAAACAACAATTCATCTCTGGTTTCAATCCTCATTGGAGTTATTTTTGGTGTGGTCGGATTAGGACTCATGTTTATCCATGTTATTATTGGTTTTTTCTTCGTTTTATTAGGTGTTGTTCTTTTCTTTTCATTGCGTTATTTCGCCAACGATACTAGAGTTTCTTGTCATGATAACGGGTTTACGGTAACCGTAATCAACAAGAGAAAAGGAACCTCGGTTCAGGAACACGCATGGGCAGATGTGACCGAAACGCTCTATTATGAAAAAGAATCGGGTGGAGAAAATAACTCAACAACTTGTTATTTTCAGGTTCAAACAGCAAAAGGGACTGCTTTCAATTTGCATGCAATGAAGAACTTTGATGAACTGATTGATATCTTCAATCAAAAAACTGTCCATATACCTTATGTCTGGGTAAAACCAAAAGGAATGTTTAAATCACATCAAAAACAAAACCGTATTTCTTCTTAATTTAAATATTAAAATATACAAAGCCAGAAAACCTTTTAGTTGGGTTTCTGGCTTCTTTTTTTTCTATTAATTCGATGAATGGTAAGAAAAATTCGTTTGCTCTTTCTTTCAAAAGGGTACAAAACTATGTTGCTACATATATGCCCTTAAGGAGGTAACAATCGAATGACTAATGATCACAAAGTGAATGGAAACAGTAAAGATGAACAGCTTGAGCAGTTTCGTGTAGATGATGCTGGTAAAGATATGACAACCAATCAAGGGCTAAAGGTATCGGAGGATGAATTTTCATTAAAGGCCGGCGAACGTGGCCGACGTTGATGGAGGACTTTCATTTTCGGGAAAAAATGACCCACTTTGATCATGAGCGAATTCCAGAGAGAATCGTTCATGCAAGGGGTTTTGCTGCCCATGGTGAGTTTGAAGTATATGAATCGATGAAAGAATATACTAAGGCTAAGTTTTTGCAGGATCCAGCTGTGAAAACTCCTGTTTTCGTACGATTTTCAACCGTCGCTGGCTCACGGGGATCAGCTGAGACCGTCAGGGATGCGAGAGGATTTGCGACGAAATTTTATACAGAAGAAGGGAATTATGATTTAGTCGGCAATAATATTCCAGTCTTCTTTATACAGGATGCGATAAAATTCCCTGATCTTGTTCACGCGATTAAACCTGAGCCACATAATGAGATGCCGCAAGCAGCAACTGCCCATGATACTTTTTGGGATTTTGTTGCTAATAACCAGGAATCAGCTCATATGGTTATGTGGGCGATGTCTGATCGGGCAATTCCACGGAGCCTTCGTATGATGGAAGGATTCGGTGTTCACACCTTCCGTTTTGTCAATGATCAAGGTAAAGCCCATTTTGTAAAATTCCACTGGAAGCCTGTTTTGGGAACCCATTCTCTTGTTTGGGATGAAGCACAAAAAATATCAGGAAAAGACCCGGACTTCCATCGCCGTGATTTATGGGAGTCGATTGATAAAGGGGACTATCCAGAATTTGAATTAGGGGTTCAGCTACTAAGCGAGGATGATGAATTTAAATTTGATTTTGATGTTCTCGATCCTACTAAACTATGGCCTGAAGAAGATGTCCCGGTAAAAATCATTGGAAAAATGACGTTAAATCGTAACGTTGATAATGTGTTTGCCGAAACAGAGCAGGCAGCCTTTCATCCAGGGCATGTTGTACCGGGAATCGATTTTTCTAACGATCCATTATTACAAGGCCGACTATTCTCCTATACAGATACCCAGTTAATCCGCCTAGGAAGGCCGAACTTCCATGAGCTGCCGATTAACAGGCCTGTATGCCCTTTCCACAACAATCAGCGTGATGGCTATGGCCGCCAAACGATTAATGTTGGAAAAGTGAGCTATCATAATAATTCACTTGCACAAAATACCCCTGCACCAGCGAATGAAGCAGAAGGTGGTTATGTGCATTATCAGGAAAAGGTGGAAGGGCGAAAGGTAAGGAGCCGAAGTGAAAGCTTTAAAGACTTTTTCTCGCAGGCCACCATGTTCTGGAACAGTATGAGTGAACCTGAAAAAAAACACATTATCGAAGCGTTCAGTTTTGAACTTGGAAAAGTGAAGAGCAAATCTGTTCAACAGCAAGTGGTAGATATGTTTGCCAATGTAAGTACGGAGCTGGCTACAGCCTTTGCCTTGGCGATTGGTGCTAATCCACCGGAGGCAAAGGTCTCCGGGGTAACAAAATCATCCCCAGCGCTAAGCATGCAAAATACGAAGAAGCTACCCAAAACACGTAAAGTGGGCGTCATCCTTGGAAACCAATTTACTGGATCTGAGGTAATGGCTGTCTTAGAGTCATTGAAAGCAAACGGTATTCAGCCTGAATTTATTAGCGAGAAGCTTGGAAAGATAAAAGGGACTGATGGTACAGAGATTGAAGCTGACCATACCTTCTTGACGAGTGATTCCGTCATGTTTGATGCCCTATATGCTGCAGGGGGAAGCGATGTAAGCGAAAAGTTTACGAAAGATTCAGCTTACTTTATTAATGAAGCGTTCACTCATTATAAGCCAATTGGTGCGACTCAGGAAGGTGTGCATCTATTAGAGGGTATGGAGAGCAGCCCAGGCATTGTAGTAGGAAATGATAACAATGAATTCCCGGTCAAATTCGTCGAAGCGATTTCGGCTCACCGCCATTGGGATAGAAAAGTTATATAAGCAAGCGAAGCCAGAGGGGATAATTCTCTCTGGTTTTTTGTATTGCAACATTTGATCTAATGAAGAAGGCATTAATGAAATAGAGATAGAATACTAAAAGTATCTGGTTATTTAAGTACGACAAACAGAAAACAAAAGGAGCAAGGAGAATGGAAACAAAAGTCGACATTACTGTTTTAAATAATATCGTTTGGTGTGGAATGGTATGCGAAATGCACGGTGCTGCAGCAGTTTCGAGGGGGAATTTATGGGCCTGCTAGATGAAGCCCCTAAATTTTATCCTGATATTATTACTTCAAGCCGTAATGCAACGGCACAAGAAGTGAATGACTTTGTTGGGAACAGAGAAATTTTCTCAATCAAAGATAGTTATGCAAATTTAGATTTGCAGCCTTTCGGTTTTAAAATCCTTTTTGAGGCGGAATGGATTTATCATGCTCCTGTTTCGAAAATAGAGGGTATGAGACAGGAGTGGCGTGTCATCAAAACAGACGAAGAATTAATGAAATGGATCTCCGCAAATGGTTTGGAGAATGTAATAAAATCAGATATTTTAAGAAGAAAAGATGCAGAAATCTTTATGCGGGAGGAGAAGGATAAACTATCCGGGTTTATAGCTAATTTGGGTTCCGGTGCTGTAGGGGTTAGCAATGTGTTTTCAAAAGATGATTCATATGAAAGGCTTTGGCCGGATATTGTTCAAATAGTTTCAAATCGATTTCCAGGACTTCCCATGGTCGGATATGAACATGGCGAAGGTCTTAAGGCGGCACTCACATCGGGATGGGAGTCCGCAGGTCCACTCCGTATCTGGATTAAAGACAATTGCTGATGCCTCTTCTTTTTTTAGTAATTTATTTGACTAAGTCAATTAAAGGTTGAATAATATTTGATATAGGGCTAATAAATAGGAGGTTTTATATGCCGGATTTTACTTTTGAAGAACGAATAGAGGCTGTTCGCCATTTTAATCGTTTTATGACAAGGCAGATAGGGGTTTTACGTGAAGGATTGCTTCATAGTCCTTTTTCTTTAACAGACTCACGAATTCTCTTTGAAATAGCTAACAGTGATAATATATCTGCTTCTGATATAACGAAAGAACTGGGGCTAGATGCTGGATATCTGAGTCGAACTTTAAATCGATTAGAGGAACAAGAATTAATCTTAAGGGAACGTTCTGAATCTGATGGACGGCAGTGGAATATCCGTTTGACTTCAAAAGGAGAAAAGGCATTTGATTTGCTAAACAAACGGTCACATGAACAAGTCTCTGAATTATTAAGAGGGATGCCGGAATTTGAACAAAAACAGTTAATAAAATCCATGCAAAATATCGAAGGCTTGCTTGGTAAAACCAAAGGTTTAGCGTTTACTGAACCTTATTATTTACGTCAGCATGAACCAGGAGATATGGGGCTTATTGTTTATAAACACGGTGCATTGTACGCAATGGAATATGGCTGGGACCAGCATTTTGAAGCACTTGTTTCCCAGATAGTTTCAGATTTTATAAAAAACTTTAATCCTAAAAAAGAACGCTGTTGGATTGCTGAAATGAATGGAGAAGTTATTGGCTCTATTTTTATTGTCGAAGAAAATGAAGAGGTTGCTAAATTACGTTTGCTTCTAGTCGACCCAAAAGCCCGTGGTCTAGGTTTAGGCACAACCCTAGTGGAGGAGTGTATTCGTTTTTCGAAACTTGCTGGCTACAAAAAAATTGTATTATGGACTAACAGTATACTAAAGGAAGCACGTCATATTTATCAGAAATCAGGATTCGAACTAGTTAATGAAGAAAATCATCATAGTTTTGGCCATGATTTGGTAGGAGAAACATGGGAATTAAGACTTTAAGTAATAGCTTGCAAGTATTTGAAAGAAAGAGGGAGGAAAAACGAAAAGTGTCCGAAAATAACCCCATATTAGAAGCATTTAAACAAACCGATTATCAGGTAGGCGGCAGTCGCCAAGAGATATTCAAACGCTTATAGAAGCATTTAAAGATATTGATGGACAGCAGGAAAGCGACATTTATGGAAAGGGAAAGGTCATAGAAGAATTTCAGGATAAGCTGGCGGATTATTTAGGCAAAGAGTCGGCAGTGTTTTTTCCAAGCGGAACCATGGCCCAGCAAATCGCATTAAGGATTTGGTGTGATAAAAATGGATTAAAAAAAGTTGCCTATCATCCATTATGCCATTTAGAGATTCATGAAGAGGACGGGTTAAAGGAATTGCATCATATAGAGCCTGTTTTGCTGGCGGATAAAAGCAGAGTCATTACATTGGAAGATGTCGTGAGCCTGCAGGAGGACATTGCTTGCTTATTGCTTGAATTGCCTCAGCGTGAGATTGGCGGTCAATTGCCAGATTACAAAACTCTTGTATCGATCTCCAGTTATTGTAAGGAGAAAGGGATTAAGCTACATTTGGACGGTGCCAGACTCTTTGAAATTCTTCCATATTATCAAAAATCCGCAGCTGAAATCTGTGAGCTTTTTGATAGTGTTTATGTTTCTTTTTATAAAGGGATTGGCGGGATTGCAGGTGCAATTCTTGCAGGAGAAAAAGACTTTACAGAGGAATCAAAAATTTGGAAAAGGCGGCATGGCGGTGATTTAATCAGCCTTTATCCTTATATTATCAGTTCAAATTATTATTTTAATAAGCGGATACATAAAATGGAGCAGTATCATGAAGAAGCGAAAGAACTTGCCGGGCTTTATAATCAATGCCATGCTGTGGCAACTTTGCCTTTAGTACCTGTTTCAAATATGTTTCATGTACATGTTGACCTGCCAAAAGAGAAGGCGGAATCCATTTTAGCAGAAATTTATGAAGCAACTGGAATCGGTTTAACGAGTTATGTCAGGGAAACAGGCTTGGATGGAAGTTATTACGAGGTCAGCATTGGAGACAGATATAACGAAGTTCCAAAAACAGAATTAAAAAAGACTTTCCAAATGCTTGATCTGCGAATGCGGGAAATCAAAACTAAGAAATAGTGGTGGAACATATTGAAAAAGCGTGGAATCGATAAAGATGTCCACGCTTTGTTTATTAATATTTATTTTTGATTTGATACATTAGGCAATAATTCAAGTTACTGATCAGGTTGTTTTGGAGAGTCAATTTTTTTTGAGTCCTCAGAGTCCAGCGCCGATTTAAGAAAATAAAAGAATATTCCCCCGATAATCCCCAGACAAATGATAAAGCCGACTGTCAACGACCACAAATGAGCCAAGAAAATCCCCTCCTTTTTAAATGTATATGCACTGCAGCAAACAAAATTTCTAAATCTGAAGTGTGTGAATGAATGGCTTAAAGTTTGCACTTGAGTATTCCAGCACGGGTTCTCAATTGAGAAGCTATGCTGGAATAACTGTTTTTTCGTGTATGTATTGCCTTCAGAAAAGCGCTGTTATACAATACATTTCGGCAGTTTTTATGAAGGAGAGAAGCATAGTTGAAATTTAATAGAAATGAAAAATACAGTTTATATAACGGCATTGCATCCACGGTTTCCACCAATGCAGTAAATGGCTATATTCCGCTTTTTGCCCTGAGTGTTTTAGGAGCGAGCAACCAGCAGATGGGGTTGATTACATCACTTCCGTCCATCATCGGGATGCTTGCTCTTATTCCTGGTACGATTTGGCTGAATCTGGTCCAAAGCAAAAAGCATTTTGTTGTCGTTTCAACCTTTTTAACAAGATTGATATTTATGTTTATTTTGTTTGTGCCATTTTTGGCTCATGCCTACGCCGCGTGGGTTCTCGTTATTCTAATCGGTTTATTAAACTTTCCAGGTGCTTTGTCTGGTTTATCATGGCAATCAATGATTGGCGATTTAATTGAGGAAAAAAGGAGAGGAGTATTTTTTAGTACTAGGAATCGCTGGGGAGCTATTACGGCCATGGCGGTTACTTTTTTAACAGGATTTTTCCTGCAGCAATTTGATAAAAACAAGGCATTTCCTTATCAGATTCTTCTCGCAGCAGGGTTCGTTTTCGCCTTGCTTGAGGTCTTCTATTTAATGAAGCATCAATTGCCTGCGGCAAAACAAGAGCCAAGCGGAGAAAAGGAAAAAAAGAGTTTCTCCTTAAAGGTGTTTTCCTATAAACCATATCTTTCATTTTTGATATGTGCCCTCCTGTTTAACTTTGGAGCGCAAATGGCATGGTCGCTTTTCAGCATTTATCACATTCGTGAAGCACATGCAACGGCATTATGGTTCAGCTTGTTTTCCGTAACGAATCAATGTGCGCAAATTGTCAGCATCAAGTGGTGGGCGAAAGCCGCTGACCGATGGGGAAACACTATGGTTTTATTCGTTGCGGCAGCTGGAATGGCGACCGCTCCCGTTTTAACCATCCTATCGACTAATTTAGTTTACATTACGGCGATTAATCTTTGGATTGGGCTGTTCGTTTCCGGCACAAACCTGCTTTTGTTCAATCAGCTTTTAAAGGCTTCACCGGAGAAAAATCGAACAACGTATATTGCCAACTACAATATCCTTTTATCTGTAATCGGTTTTATTGCTCCCCAATTTGGAGTATTTCTCTTGAATCAATATGGAATGCATGCAGCGATGTTATTAATCTCTTTTTTAAGGTTCGCAGCCGGTTGTTCTTTCCTGATCGTAGCGCTTAAAGTGGAAAGACGGCATGTTCCGAAAGCTGTATAATTGGTGGTTCTGATGTAATTTCTGCGCAAATAAGAAAGAGGGATGTCTCAGGTAACTTTCGAGACCTCCCTCTTTTGAAGACTTATCTTGTATTGGCGGCTTCCTGAGAAATTTGCTGCCATTTGCTAAGATGAACGACACCAACCTCTGGTTTCTTTTGCCCATCAACTAATGCTAAATATTCCAATGAATTGCCGTCATGGTCTTCAAAATAATACGCGGCAGCAGGCATCCAAGCGTGTACAACCGGTTCGGATTCATCCAAGCCGAAAGCAGGCAGGATTTTAATTCCTTTCGATTCCAAAAATACCGGTACTTCAAGCAGTTCCTCGAGTGATACATGGAATGCAAAATGTCTGTTCACAAATTTATCTTCAGCAACTTCCCAAATCCCAAGCATTTGTTCTTTTTTCTCAGGATCGCCGAGCCAGAAAAAAGCAACTCTTCTTTCCTCGATGACGAAGGCGAGATTTAAATCCAATCCTTTGTAAAACTCAATCGCTCTCTCTAAATTCTTCGTAAGAATATGGGTTTCATATAGGTTTGCGTTTTTCATGTCGATTCCTCCATTAATTAACTTTATAAGCCTATTTTAGAGGAGAAATTGTAAGCGGGCATTCTTCTTTAGCGGTATTTTTTCTACATCGAAAGTATGAAAAAATATCATTTCAATATATTGACATTCATTTAAAAGGAATATATATTTAATTAGCATTAAATATTAATCAAAGTTAAATAGTATTTGTCGTTAAATACTTTTATTCATAGACAGGGGGGAAGAGTTGAAAGCCAACATTATTGAAAGAATCCAGACCGCGTTTCAGATCACCATTCAAAAAATCCAGCCTGAAATGATTGAAAGCATGCATAAACTGGGAATCACCCCAACTCAGCTGTTTGTCATGAATTTTATCAAGAAAAAGGGAGCTGTAGGATTACCCAACTTGCCGAAAAAATGAGTGTTAAACCAAGTGCGGTTACATTTATGATTGATCGACTTGAACAAAGTGAGTTCGTTGCAAGAGAACATGATAAAAAGGATAGGAGAGCTGTTAATATCACTCTAACGCGTAATGGGGAAGAAAAATTGAGTGAAACTTTTGCTGCTCGAAAAGCCATTGTGGAAAGGCATCTCTCCAGCTTAACTGAAGATGAGCTTACTTCTCTGGCAGATATTGCTGAAAAGCTTGCCCAATAATATTTGGGTTATTAATAAATCTTAAACAAATGAATAGGGAGATATTTATGACAACTATTGATAATAACGAAAATCATAATCGAACTTTATTGCTGATTGGCTTAATTATTGCCATGTTCTTTTCGGCTCTTGATGGAACGATTGTAGGAACCGCAATGCCAAGGATCGTTGGTGATCTTGGCGGATTAAGCATGATGACATGGCTGACCACAGCCTATTTGCTGACCTCAACTACTGTTGTGCCGATCGCAGGTAAATTGGCAGATTTATTGGGACGCAGAATGATTTATGTTACAGGACTCATCGTTTTTATGGCTGGATCCGCATTGTGCGGAATGGCGGACAATATGACAGAACTTATTATTTTCCGCGGAGTGCAGGGTATTGGCGGAGGAATTATGATGCCAATGGCGATGATCGTCATTGGGGATCTTTTTACAGGAAAAGAAAGAGCGAAATTTCAAGGGGTATTTGGTGGCATTTATGGCCTTGCCTCTGTTATCGGCCCGCAAATTGGCGGATGGATTGTGGATTCGCTTAACTGGAAATGGGTATTTTATATTAATTTGCCTGTCGGAATCATTGCGACTATCATTCTTGGACTGGGATTAAAGGGCAGAAAAAATAAAGGACCAGTTAACTTTGATTTAGCTGGAATGTTTACCATGATTGTAGGCATAGTAACTTTATTGCTTGCACTAAGCTTTGGAGGAAAAGATTATGCTTGGGATTCATGGCAAATTTTAACCCTTCTCGCAGTTGCAGTAGTTGGTTTAGTAAGCTTCGTTATTGTCGAAACAAAAGCAAAAGAACCCATTTTGCCAATGAGCCTATTTAAGAACAGAACCTTTACACTTTTGAATTTAATTGGCTTCTTTATGGCAATCGGAATGTTCGGTGCAATTATGTTTGTACCATTCTTTATGCAGGGAATTGTTGGGGTAAGCGCCACTGCTTCAGGAACAATTATGACACCAATGATGATTACCATGATTATTACGAGTATTATTGGCGGACAGCTTGTTTACAAAATAGGGATTAAGCCGCAAATCATAGCAGGAATGCTAATTATGGCAGGTGGTTTTGGTTTATTGACTACCATGGACATGGATACAAGCAAGTTAGCGGCTACTTCCTATATGGGAATTATCGGAATGGGAATGGGTTTGGTTATGCCTATTCTAACTTTGGCATTGCAGGAAAGCTTTCCAAAAGAAGAACTGGGCGTAGTAACCTCTTCCAGCCAATTTTTCCGCTCAATCGGCGGAACATTTGGAATCACGATTCTCGGTGCTATCATGAATAACAGGGCAGGAAATCTTTTGTCTGACAAATTTGTACCGTTTCTAAATACATTGCCGCAACAGGCGGGACCGATGGTTTCAAAATTCAAAGATATGATTGATACAAACCCGGAAGGACTTTTTCAAATGCTGTTTAGTCCAGAAGCGTTAAAAAAGATCCCAGCCGTTTTGTTGGATAAGATGCTGCCAATTTTAAAAACGTCCTTAATGGGTTCCTTGCATTCGGTATTCTTTACAGGATTGATTTTTATTGTCATAGGAGCTTGCTTTACACTGTTTCTTAAACAAATTAACCTGACCGCTAGAAAAGGGCGGGAAAAGGAAGAAAAGGGAGAAACGGCTTCTGCTGCTGTTTCTGAGTAACCATATATATGCATTGCCGATCCCTAGGTAGGGATCGGTTTTTTTGGCTTATCAGAATTTATATCTATAAATTCTAATTGCATAAGAAAAACTAAGGCATTCGCCTAAGGACTTGGCGAATGCTAAGTTTTTCTAATAAAAAAAGACCTTGCATAAATGCAAGGTTAAAGGATTAATACTCAATATAAAAAAGGAGGCCAAGCTACTGATACATATAATAAAGAGCAATTCTTAACTTTTCCTTAACAAAAACATTTACTTTGAAGATTTTTTTATTAATAAAACTTCCTGTGAAAATCTTCTATCTGCTCACCATTTTTTCCATACCTCGAAATGTCATTTTTGTTTAATTTAACCATCATTCCTAAGGATTATGAAAATCCCGATAAAATAAATTGGGATGAGCACGAGCTTGGATGAATACAATCGAGTAACCATTAATAAAAATAAATAAACGGAAAATAAAGTTTTTTGTATTAAATACTTTTTTATAATTATTATAAAAAAGTATTGATATTTTAATTATAGATGCTATTATTTAAAATAATAGAATTCTATAAAACTTATGAGGTGATAAAATGACCACTAATAACAAACTCACAACAAGCTGGGGTGCACCTGTAGGAGACAATCAAAACTCGATGACGGCTGGTTCTCGTGGCCCTACCTTAATCCAGGATGTCCATTTGTTGGAAAAGCTTGCCCATTTTAACCGTGAACGCGTGCCTGAAAGGGTTGTGCATGCAAAAGGAGCAGGGGCACATGGTTATTTTGAAGTAACGAACGATGTGACAAAATACACGAAGGCTAAGTTTTTATCGGGAGTGGGAAAACGTACGCCGCTATTTGTACGTTTCTCAACTGTAGCCGGTGAGAATGGCTCAGCCGATTCAGTAAGAGATCCGCGTGGTTTTGCTGTGAAGTTTTATACTGAGGAAGGCAATTATGACCTCGTGGGTAATAACACACCTGTATTCTTTATCCGGGATGCTATAAAGTTTCCAGACTTTATACATACACAAAAACGCCATCCTGCCACGCATTTGAAAAACCCAAATGCAATCTGGGATTTCTGGTCTTTATCGCCTGAGTCTCTTCACCAGGTAACCATCCTGATGTCAGATCGGGGCATACCGGCAACGTACCGCCATATGCACGGTTTCGGAAGCCACACGTTCAAATGGGTTAATGCGGAAGGCAAGGGTGTCTGGATTAAGTATCATTTTAAAACAGAGCAAGGCGTTAAAAACCTGACAGAGGAAGTAGGCACGCGGATTGCTGGTGAGAATCCTGACTATCACACCCAGGATTTATTTAATGCAATTGAGAAAGGCGATTTCCCGGCATGGAAATTATATGTTCAAATCATGCCGCTTGAGGATGCCGATACGTACCGCTTTGATCCATTTGATGTAACAAAGGTATGGTCGCAAAAAGATTATCCTCTGCTGGAAGTTGGAAGGATGGTATTAAACCGGAATCCTGAAAACTATTTTGCAGAAGTGGAACAGGCAACATTCTCGCCAGGAACACTGGTACCGGGAATAGATGTTTCACCGGATAAAATGCTTCAAGGCCGTTTGTTTGCTTACCACGATGCGCATCGTTACAGGGTAGGTGCGAACCACCAGGCACTGCCAATTAACCGCTCACGCAATGAAGTGAATAATTATCAGCGCGATGGCCAAATGCGTTTTGACAATAACGGTGGCGGTTCGGTTTATTATGAACCAAACAGCTTTGAGGGACCAAAGGAAACTTCGGAGAACAAGCCGGCAGCATTTGAAGTCTCAGGCGAAGCTGACAGTGTTGCTTATGACCATAATGACCATTATACACAGGCTGGCGATTTATACCGTTTGCTAAACGAAGAGGAACGCGCACGTCTTGTTCAAAACGTTGTCGGAGCCATGAAGCCAGTGGAAAGTAATGAAATAAAGCTTCGCCAAATCCAGCATTTTTATAAAGCCGATGCTGAGTATGGTACACGTGTTGCTGAGGGACTGGGTTTAGCGGTGCCACAGGAAGTTTAATAGATTACAAGGAGCCCTCATCAATTTGGTGAGGGCTGTTTTTATAAAGCTTGGCAGAATCCGAAAAAACAAAAACACGAACGTTTTTATTGATTTAAATATTAATGTTCGCCATATGATTGTTGACATACCATAATGAAGGTTGTTAAGATGGAATTATCAATAAAAACTAAATTTCACCTCGTATAATCATGGGGATATGGCCCATAAGTTTCTACCCGGCTGCCGTAAATGGCTGGACTATGAGGGAAAGTATCGATATTCAGCAAATAGTGCTGTGCATCTTTTATTTAAGTGCATGCTTTATACTATTGGCCCGGATGGATTGCTTTCTCTTATAGAGAAAACGGTCTGTCCGGGTTTTTTATTTTTTTAAAAGGGGAGACGGTAATGACACCTGATGTTTCAGTGATAATGGGAAGCAAGTCGGACTGGGAAACGATGAAGCATGCATGTCAGATTCTTGATAGGCTCGAAATTTACTACGAAAAGAAGGTCATTTCCGCCCATAGGACACCTGATCTTATGTTCGAATTTGCCGAAACTGCAAAAGAAAGAGGCCTAAAGGTTATCATCGCAGGAGCAGGGGGGGCTGCCCATCTTCCTGGAATGGTGGCGGCTAAAACAACCATTCCGGTTATCGGTGTCCCTGTTCAGTCAAAAGCATTAAAGGGTCTCGATTCACTCCTATCAATCGTGCAAATGCCTGGAGGTGTTCCGGTTGCTACAGTGGCAATCGGTACGGCAGGTGCTGTGAATGCTGGATATTTGGCAGCCCAAATACTTGGTGCCTTTGATTCAGAAATAGCAGAGAGAATTAACCAGGTAAGGGAAGAGACCAAAAATCTGGTGTTGGAAAGCAGTGATGAGCTTGAGTGAAAAAGTGATCTTGCCAGGACAGACAATCGGTATTATTGGCGGCGGCGAGTTGGGCAGGATGATGGCGCTAGCAGCAAGGGCAATGGGATTCCGGATTGCCGTGCTTGATCCACAGCCAGATTCGCCGTGTGGCCAGGTAGCAGATTATCCAATCATCGGAGATTACAATGACTTGGATGCTATAAGGCAGCTCGCAGATTTCAGTGATGTGATTACGTATGAATTTGAAAATATAGATGCTAAAGCGCTCCAATGGCTATGCGAAAACGCTTATGTTCCTCAAGGGAAAGATATTCTGGAAATAACACAGGATAGGATAAAAGAAAAAGCAGCAATCCAACAGGCAGGTTTAGAGGTTGTTCCATTTGAAATAGTTGAAAATGGCGAAAACCTTATAGGGAAAATTCAAGCTCTTGGCGGATATCCTGCCGTATTAAAAACGACAAGAGGAGGCTATGACGGAAAGGGGCAGTCGGTCTTAAAGTCGGATGAAGATCTTGCGGCTGCAAGCAAATTGCTTAGCCAGGGTCAGTGCGTGCTTGAAAAATGGCTTTCTTTTGAAAAAGAAATATCAGTCATTGTTACAAGAAAAGCAAACGGGGAAATTTCCGTTTTCCCGGCGGCGGAAAACATTCATAAAGAAAACATCCTGTTTAAAACAATCGTGCCAGCTCTAATCAGCGATTCAATTGAGGAGGAGGCCGTTCGGATGGCATGCGGCCTGGCAGACACAATCAATTTAATTGGAACCGTTGCAGTCGAGATGTTTGTGACAGATACAGGAAAAATTTTTATAAACGAACTGGCGCCCCGTCCCCACAATTCCGGCCATTATACAATTGACGCCTGTGCGACTTCACAGTTTGAGCAGCATATCAGGGCGATTTGCAATTGGACGCTCGGAGGCACGGAACTCTTGCAGCCGGCGGTCATGGTCAATGTCCTTGGCGAACATATGGAAATGCTGATTGAGGAATTACCCACCCCGTCCGATTGGAAAATCCATTTATACGGGAAGGGCGAAGCGAGGACCAAAAGAAAAATGGGTCATATCACGATAGTGGGAAAGTCAGTCGAAAACGCCCTTAATGAAATTGATGAGAGTCCGGTTTGGGCTGAAAGAAAAACAGCTGCAGGAAAAGTGAACTGATAGACAGTGAGTGAAAAAGCTTCTGGAGGGATGCCGAATGGAAAAAGGCGATTTATTATACGAAGGAAAAGCAAAGCGGATTTATGCAACTGATGACCCGGGATTAGTATGGATTGAATACAAGGATTCAGCTACAGCGTTTAATGGAGAGAAAAAAGCAGAGATTGCCGGTAAGGGTACTTTGAATAATAAGATTACGAGCCTGCTATTTTCACAGCTTGCGGTAAATGGAATAAAGTCCCATTTTGTGCAGCAGCTTTCTGAAACTGAGCAGCTGGTTAAGCGGGTAACGATTATCCCTCTGGAAGTCGTAGTCCGCAATTATGCCGCGGGAAGCTTTTCCAAACGCCTTGGTATGGAAGAGGGAATAAAACTTTGGCGTCCGCTTGTGGAATTTTACTTTAAAGATGATGCTTTAGGTGACCCGCTCTTAACAGAAGACCATATTTATGAATTACAGCTTGCCACCAAACAGGAAGTGGAAGAGCTAAAGCAGAGGGCACTCAAAATAAATGCGATTTTAACAGGATTTTTTGAAGAAATAAATATTCGCCTTATCGATTTTAAACTTGAATTCGGGAAGGATCCAGAGGGTGAAATTTTGCTTGCTGATGAGATCTCTCCTGATACTTGCAGATTATGGGACCTTAAAACCAATGAAAAGCTGGACAAAGATGTGTTCCGTCGCGATTTAGGCAGCCTGACAGAAGCATATGAAACGGTTTTAGAAAAAATAGGGGGGCAAACAGCATGTTCAAAGTAAAGGTATTCGTCACATTGCGTGAAAGTGTATTGGATCCACAGGGGAAGCGGTAAAGAGTTCCTTGCATTCATTGAACTATGGCTCCGTTAGTAATGTAAGGATCGGTAAATATATGGAGCTTGAAATCGAAAAATCGGATCGGGAAATAGAGGATATCGTCAACGAAATCTGCAGCCGATTACTTGCAAATACCGTAATTGAGGATTACCGCTTTGAAATTGAGGAGGGTGTTGCCCAGTGAAGTTTGCGGTCATCGTTTTTCCAGGCTCGAACTGTGATATCGATATGTACCATGCTATAAGGGATGAACTAGGCGAAGAAGTAGAGTACGTTTCTCATGATGCTGACAGCCTTGACTCGTTTGATGCAATCCTGTTGCCAGGTGGTTTTTCATACGGCGATTATCTGCGTTCAGGTGCGATTGCCCGCTTTAGCAGTGTCATGAAGGAAGTAGTGAAAGCGGCGGCTGCAGGGAAACCGGTTCTTGGTGTATGCAATGGATTTCAAATTCTGCTTGAAGCCGGATTGCTTCCTGGGCCATGCGCCGCAATGAAAGCCTGAAATTCATTTGTGAAAATGTCGAACTGAAAGTAGAGAACAATGAGACGATGTTCACGGCTGCGTTTAATAAAGACGAAATTATCACTGTGCCGATTGCTCATGGAGAAGGCAATTATTTTTGCGACGAAGAGACGATGGAACTATTAAAGAATAACAATCAGATTGTTTTTTCATACAACGGTAAAAATCCTAACGGAAGCATTGAAAATATTGCCGGGATAACGAATGAAGCGGGCAATGTGCTCGGAATGATGCCGCATCCGGAACGTGCAGTCGACCCGTTATTAGGCGGAGCGGATGGCCTCAAGCTTTTTCAATCAATCGTCAAAAACTGGAGGGAAGCATATGTTGTTAAAGCTTGAACCAAGTCCAGAACAAGTAAAAGCGGAAAAGATTTATCAGGGAATGGGTTTATCAGATGAAGAGTTTTCCATGGTGGAAAATATTCTCGGAAGAACACCGAACTTTACGGAAACAGGACTATTCTCAGTAATGTGGTCCGAGCATTGCAGCTATAAAAATTCCAAGCCTATATTGAAAAAGTTCCCGACAACGGGTAAAAGGGTTTTGCAGGGACCGGGAGAGGGAGCCGGAATTGTCGATATTGGGGACGGACAGGCGGTTGTTTTTAAGATTGAGAGCCATAACCATCCGTCGGCGATCGAGCCATATCAGGGAGCGGCGACAGGTGTCGGAGGTATCATCCGTGACGTGTTTTCAATGGGAGCCCGCCTATTGCTCTTTTAAACTCCTTGCGTTTTGGCGAGCTGGATAATGAGCGAGTAAAATATCTATTTAAAGAAGTTGTCGCTGGAATTGCCGGCTATGGAAATTGCATTGGCATCCCAACAGTGGGCGGAGAGGTGCAATTCGATTCCTCCTATGAAGGAAACCCTCTTGTCAATGCGATGTGTGTCGGCCTGATCAATCATGAGGATATTAAAAAAGGGCAGGCGCATGGTGCAGGTAATACGGTTATGTATGTTGGCGCAAGACAGGGCGTGACGGCATACACGGGGCAACCTTTGCTTCAGAGGAACTGAATGAGCAGTCAGAGGATAAGCGTCCGGCCGTTCAAGTCGGAGATCCTTTCATGGAAAAGCTGCTCTTGGAAGCTTGTCTTGAAGCAGTAAAGTCTGATGCGCTTGTTGGCATTCAGGACATGGGTGCTGCAGGCTTGACCAGCTCTTCTGCTGAAATGGCCAGCAAGGCAGGCATGGGAATCGAAATGAATCTTGACCTTGTTCCGCAGCGTGAAGCGGGAATGACTGCTTACGAAATGATGCTGTCCGAATCACAGGAACGAATGCTTCTGGTGATAGAAAAAGGGCGGGAACAGGAAATCCGTGATTTATTTTTACGGTATGGATTGGAAGCTACTTCAGTTGGACGGGTTACGGATGATAAAATGCTCCGCCTTCTTCACAAAGGCGAGGTGGTGGCGGATGTTCCGGCAGACGCTCTTGCTGAAAAAGCACCTGTATACCATAAGCCTTCCTCCGAGCCTGAATATTATCGCGAGTTTCAGAGACTGGAAGAAGAGATTCCGAATGTAGAAGATTACCATGCTGCATTTTTGAAGCTGCTCCAGCAGCCGACGATTGCAAGTAAGGAATGGGTGTACAATCAGTATGATTACATGGTTCGTACCAACACCGTTGTCGCACCTGGCTCGGATGCAGCGGTTGTTCGGATCCGCGGCACCAGAAAGGCGCTTGCGATGACGACCGACTGCAATTCGCGTTATTTATACCTGGATCCGGAAATAGGCGGGAAAATTGCCGTTGCAGAAGCGGCTAGAAACATCATTTGCTCAGGGGCTGAACCCCTTGCCATTACCGATTGCCTGAACTTTGGAAATCCTGAGAAGCCGGAGATATTCTGGCAAATCGAAAAAGCTGCGGATGGCATTAGTGAGGCTTGTCAGGTGTTAGGGACTCCGGTTATTGGAGGCAATGTTTCACTTTACAATGAAACGAACGGAACAGCGGTTTATCCGACACCCGTAATCGGGATGGTCGGACTAGTCGAAGACCTTGACCACATTACCACACAAAGCTTTAAAAATCCTGGCGACCTTATCTATGTCTTAGGCGAAACGGGCAGTGACTTTGGCGGGAGTGAATTGCAAAAGCTGATGTATGGAAAGATTTTCGGAAAAGCGCCTGCAATTGATATAGATTTGGAACAAAAAAGGCAGAGGCAGATACTTACAGCTATTCGTGCGGGTCTCATTTCGTCGGCGCATGATGTATCGGAAGGCGGACTCGCCATTGCACTTTCTGAATGCCTGATTGGCACGAAAGGACTGGGTGCCTGTGTGAATTTAGCTGGTGAGGCAGTCACAGCTCTTTTCAGTGAAACACAATCTCGTTTTATTGTTTCTGTTAAAAAAGAAAACAAGGAAGCATTCGAAAACTTTGTTATCGATGCCTTATTGGCAGGAGTAGTCACCGATTCTTCTATTCTGACTATCTTTTCAAATGATAAACCATTGCTTGAAGCTAATGTACAAGAGTTAGAAACCGTTTGGAAGGGGGCCATTCCATGCTTGCTGAAATCAAGGGTTTAAATGAAGAATGTGGAGTTTTTGGCGTCTGGGCCATCCGAATGCAGCGCAAATCACGTACTATGGACTTCATAGCCTCCAGCACCGCGGGCAGGAAGGTGCTGGGATGGTAGTTACTGATGGTACCGAACTGAAAGGGCATAAAGGCGAAGGTTTGGTCACCGAGGTATTTTCAGCCGATACAATGGAAGAAATCAGCGGCAATGCGACTATTGGACACGTGCGTTATGCCACAGCTGGTGGGAGTGGATATGAAAATGTCCAGCCTCTTCTGTTTCATTCGCAAAGCGGCAGCCTCGCGCTCGCCCATAACGGGAACCTGGTAAATGCCGAGTCCTTAAAGCATCAGCTTGAAGGGCAGGGCAGTATTTTTCAAACAAGCTCTGATACGGAAGTACTTGCCCATTTGATTAAAAGGAGCGGCTTTTCTGAATTAAAGGACAAGGTGAAAAACGCACTGACCATGTTAAAAGGGGCTTATGCCTTTCTAATTATGACTGAAAAAGAAATGCTTGTTGCTTTGGATCCGAATGGGCTGCGTCCATTGTCTGTCGGCAGAATTGGCGATGCGTATGTGATTGCTTCTGAAACGTGTGCATTTGATATTGTTGGTGCAGAATTTGTCAGGGATGTAGTCCCAGGGGAACTCCTGATTATCAATAACGAGGGAATGCGCTCGGAAATATTTTCATTGAGCACAACGAAATCGATTTGCACAATGGAATACATTTATTTTTCAAGGCCGGACAGCAACATTCACGGCATTAATGTTCATACTGCCAGAAAAAATCTCGGAAAGCGGCTAGCTGTTGAAGTACCGATTGAGGCCGATGTCGTAACAGGCGTTCCTGATTCGAGTATTTCGGTAGCGATTGGCTATGCAGAAGCCTCAGGCATTCCTTATGAAATGGGCCTCATTAAGAACAGATATGTGGGCAGAACGTTTATCCAGCCTTCTCAATCTTTGAGGGAACAAGGGGTAAAGATGAAACTTTCTCCCGTAAGAGGAGTAGTTGAAGGTAAAAGAGTCATCATGGTTGACGATTCGATTGTACGGGGGACGACGAGCAGGCGGATTGTCTCCATGTTAAAAGAAGCGGGCGCAACAGAAGTCCATGTCGTCATTAGCTCGCCTCCGATTAAAAATCCATGTTTCTATGGCATCGACACATCGACTAGAGATGAATTAATTGCCTCGAAAAACTCAGTAGAAGAGCTTAGGAAAATAATTGGGGCTGATACACTGACATTTCTAAGTGTAGAAGGAATGATTGAAGCGATAGGCCATAGCACTGACGGGAGCTCACACGGGCAATGCCTTGCTTGTTTTACCGGAAATTATCCGACCGAGATTTATCCTGAAACAGCGGCATCTACACTTCAGAAATGTTAAAGTCCTAGGAGGTATAGTAAATGGCAAATGCGTATAAACAAGCCGGTGTTGATATCGAAGCTGGTTATGAAGCGGTGACGAGAATGAAAAAGCATGTGGATCAGACTAAGAGGCAAGGCGTAATGGGAAGTCTTGGCGGCTTTGGCGGAATGTTTGATTTGTCTTCTTTGAAATTGAAAGAGCCGGTATTGGTTTCAGGTACGGACGGAGTAGGGACAAAGCTGATGCTTGCATTTTTATGTGATCGGCATGATACGATTGGTATTGATGCTGTTGCCATGTGCGTAAACGACATCGTCGTCCAGGGTGCTGAGCCTTTATACTTTTTGGACTATATTGCCTGCGGGAAAGCGATCCCTGAAAAAATAGAAAGTATTGTAAAAGGTATCTCTGAAGGCTGCATCCAGGCTGGCTGCGCCCTTGTAGGTGGTGAAACCGCGGAAATGCCTGGCATGTATTCAGAGGAAGAATATGATCTTGCTGGTTTTGCTGTCGGTGCTTGTGAAAAGTCAAACCTGGTATCGGGAGAGGCTATCCAGGAAGGGGATATCCTTATCGGCCTTGGGTCGAGCGGCTTGCACAGCAATGGTTACTCGCTTGTCAGAAAAATCCTCCTTGAAAAAGAAAAAATGATGCTGGATGAATATATAGATGGACTTGGCTGCACGCTAGGCGAAGAATTGCTACGTCCTACCAAAATCTATGTTAAACCTGTTTTATCAGCGTTAAAAAAGTATAATATCAAAGGAATGGCCATATTACCGGGGGCGGTTTTATCGAAAATATTCCGAGGATGCTGCCTGATGGGTTAGGGGCAGAAATTGTAGAAGGCAACTGGCCCACCCTGCCTGTTTTTCAGCTTTTAGAGGAAAGGGCCAATTGGCTCGGTCTGAAATGTATAATATTTTTAACATGGGTATTGGTATGGTTATTGCAGTTGATAAAGATTCTGCTGCTTCATTAATTAGGCACTTCAATGAACAAGGTGAGGCATCATTCGAAATTGGAAGTGTTACCTCTCGTAAAGGTGTGCAAATCGGATGAAGAATATCGCTGTTTTCGCTTCCGGAAGCGGGAGTAATTTTCAGGCAATCCTGGATGCAGTCAATGAAGGAAGCCTTCAGGCTAATGTCAAACTGCTGGTGTGTGACAGGCCGGGCGCATATGTAATTGAACGTGCGGAGCAGAATAGTATCCCTTATTTCGTCTTTTCAGCAAAGGACTTCCCTAATAAAGAAGCCTTTGAGCTGCGTATATTGCAAGAATTAAAGAATGAGGATATTGAATATCTCGTTTTGGCCGGCTATATGAGATTGGTAAGCCTTACCCTGTTAGCTGAATATACAGGGCACATCGTAAATATCCACCCTTCCCTTCTGCCATCCTTTCCCGGAAAGGATGCCATCGGCCAAGCTCTGGAAGCACAGGCAAATAAAAGCGGAGTGACCATCCATTTTGTAGATGAGGGAATGGATACGGGGCCCATCATTGCCCAACAGACAATAGAAATTGATTATAATGAAACAAGAAAGAGTCTGCAGGACAAAATACAGAATATAGAACATCAACTTTATCCTGTCATATTGCAAAAATTACTAACTTGTCAGTGAGGAGACATATGATGATAAAACGAGCATTAATCAGCGTTTCTGAAAAGAGCGGTGTCGTTGAGTTTGCGTCCGAACTCGAAAAACTGGGCTTTGAAATTATTTCAACAGGCGGCACGAAAAAAGCATTGCAGGAAAAAGGCATTGCTGTAAAAGGTGTAAGCGAGATAACCGGATTTCCCGAAATACTTGAAGGTAGGGTAAAAACGTTACATCCAATGATTCACGGCGGGCTGCTGGCGAAAGCTGACGACCCTTCCCACCAGAAGCAGCTTTCCGAGCATGGGATTACACCCATTCAGATCGTTTGTGTAAATCTTTATCCATTCAAAAAAACAATCGCTACACCTGGAACTTCGTTTGAAGAAGCGATCGAACAAATTGATATCGGCGGTCCGGCGATGCTCCGTGCGTCTGCCAAAAACCATAAATATGTGACAGTCACAGTAGATCCGGCAGACTATCCTTCTATTATTAGTGAATTGAAAGAAACTGGTTTAGTTCAAGCTTCCACAAAACAGAGGCTGGCGGCTAAAGTATTCCGCCATACGGCTGCGTATGATGCCTTAATTGCAGAATACATGACCGAAAAAACCGGAGAAGAAACACCGGAAAATTTAACGGTAACATATGAATTGAAACAAGGGCTTCGTTACGGGGAAAATCCTCATCAACATGCTTCGTTTTACCGTAAGCCTCTTGGTTCGACTGTTTCGATTGCCAATGCAGAACAGCTACACGGCAAGGAACTTTCTTATAACAATATTAATGATGCTGATGCTGCAATTAGTATCGTGGGTGAATTTTCAGAGCCTGCAGCCGTTGCTGTCAAGCATATGAACCCATGCGGTGTCGGAACAGGAGAAACAATTTATGATGCCTTCACGAAAGCTTTCGCAGCAGATCCGGTTTCCATTTTTGGAGGAATTATTGCGTTAAACCGTGAAGTGGATGCTGCTACAGCCCAAAAGCTACATGAAATTTTCCTTGAAATCATCATTGCTCCTGCTTTTTCTGACAAGGCCCTGGAAATTTTAAAAGGCAAAAAGAATGTCCGGCTGCTTGTGATCCCTTTAGAGATGGAAAGCAAAAAAGAAACTCGGCTGACTTCGATCGCAGGGGGACTGCTTGTACAGGCCGTAGATGAGTTGTCTTTGGCAGATGCTGAATTAAAAGTAGTAACAAAGAGAGAACCAACTGAGGCAGAATGGAAGGCACTTAAGTTCGGATGGAAGGTAGTCAAGCATGTTAAGTCAAATGCGATTGTGGTATCTAGCGAAGATATGACAATTGGAATCGGTGCAGGCCAAATGAACCGTGTCGGTGCCGCGAAGATTGCACTGGAACAGGCGGGGGATATAGCTGAAGGGGCTATCCTGGCTTCTGACGCGTTTTTTCCAATGGACGACACTGTTGAGGCTGCGGCAAAAGCGGGCATTACGGCCATCATCCAGCCTGGGGGATCTATTAAAGACGAGGATTCAATTAAGAAAGCCGATGAGTATGGAATTGCTATGGTATTTACTGGGGTAAGACATTTCAGGCACTAAGCGTTCGAATTCTTATTTTATTAATGGAGGTTGAAGCCCATGAATATCCTGGTAATTGGCCGAGGT
Organism: Neobacillus sp. PS3-34; assembly: GCF_030915465.1. Lineage (GTDB taxonomy): Bacteria > Bacillota > Bacilli > Bacillales > Cytobacillaceae > Neobacillus_A. The sequence continues at coordinate 1,133,873 of NZ_CP133267.1, read as the reverse complement.
GGCAGGGAGCATGCGATTTGCCGGAAATTGCGGGAAAGCCCCCAGATTAAGAAGGTATTCGCTGCACCTGGAAGCGACGGAATCCGTTCTGTCGCCGATATCATTCCAATCAATGAGAATGAGCAAGAAAAACTAGTTGAATTTGCGAAGAAAAACAAAGTAGGACTGACAATCATCGGAGCAGAAGTTCCCTTGCTTGAGGGTCTCGCCGATCGATTTATTGAGGCTGGCCTCCTGGTATTTGGACCGAAAATGGAAGCTGCCATGATTGAAGGCAGCAAATCGTTCGCAAAAGATTTAATGCAGCGTTATGAAATTCCGACGGCGGACTATCGTGCATTTACTGATTATGAAGAAGCCAGGTCATATATAGAAGAAAAGGGTGCTCCTATTGTCCTAAAAGCGGATGGTGTTGCAGCCGGTAAAGGTGTTGTCGTTGCTTTTTCAAAAGAAGAGGCGCTTGCCAGCCTAGAGGATATGATGATGGATAAGAAATTTGGTTCTTCCGCAGACATAGTTGTGATTGAAGAGTTTTTGACTGGTGAAGAGTTTTCCCTAATGGCATTTGTGAATGGTCCAATTGTAGTACCAATGGAAATTGCGCAGGATCATAAGCGGGCATATGATGGAGACCGTGGACCGAATACAGGCGGAATGGGTACGTATTCTCCTGTACCGCAAATAGGGGATGACATAATAAAAGCGGCGGTCGAAACCATTTTAAATCCTGTAGCCGCTGCGCTGGTTAACGAAGGCAGAAGTTTTTGCGGAGTATTGTTTGCCGGCTTGATTAAAACAGAAGCACGCCAAAGGTTATCGAGTTTAATGCCCGCTTCGGTGATCCGGAAACTCAAGTTGTTTTACCGAGGATGAAATCAGACCTTGTCCAAGTCATCATGCAACTTTTAAACGGCGAAGTGCCAGAGATTGAATGGGAAGAGGAGTCAATGATCGGTGTTGTGCTCGCTTCAGGAGGATATCCAGAGGCTTATTACACGGGGAAGGTTATTAATGGTTTAAATCAAATAAGCAGAGATAGTTACCTTTTTCACGCGGGCACGGTTAAAACGCCGGATGGAGAATGGAAAACTGCTGGGGGACGGGTTCTACTCGTCGGTTCAAAAGGATCATCGATAAAAGAAGCTCAAAAAAAGGTTTATCATGAAGTTGATAAAATAACTGCTGAAGGTGTTTTTTACCGCTCAGATATTGGTTATCGTGCACTTAGTAACTGTAATACACTTTCATAATATGAAGAGGCTGTCGTGCTCTGTCGTGAATGACGACTGAGCACGACAGCCTTTTTTTGATGGGTAAAGTATCGTTTTCGCCCTGAAAATGCAAACTTTTAGGTTAAAAAATGACTTTTTAGGAGCTTTTTTGAAGCAAAAACTAGATTTTTAGATTCAATAGTAATTAAAATAAATTATTTCCTCTTTTCATCTCATAGCTCGGTTGTTAATTGTTATTTCCCTGCTTGAAAAATTTATAGAGAAGTTTGCCAGTTATTTCGGATCCTGAAACCAGTGAAATAGTCCGGACAGCATTCGTGTTGCTAAGCGGAATGACCCTAACCTTTGGGTTGTCCAGATGGCGGACCGTATTTTCTGGGACTACAGTAATTCCTGCACCTGCGGCAACATACCCGATTAGATGTTCACTAAATTCTATCTCTGTTGCTACCTTCAATTGTTTTCCCGCATCGTTCAAAATACCAGCAACGCATTTTCTAATACCACATTTTGGCGGATATAAAACGAAAGGCTCCTCACTGATTTCTTCAAGTAATACAGATGGATAAACGGAAAATTTATGGCCTACAGGTAATATAGCGTATAAGGCTTCATTATATAATTTCGTATGCCAAAAGAAATTATGAAAATGCACTCCCTCCAGGATTGCTGCATCCAATTCCCCTTTTTCCAAAAGAACAGCCAAGTCCGGGCTAGTATTTTTAATTACGATTTCGAGTTCAATTCCTTCTTTCTTTGCTTTAAGGTTTTTAGGCGGAATGTAGGAACCTGCAAGACTTGGCAGCGTACCTAACCTGTATGTTTGTAAGGCTTTTAGCTTTTTCAAATCTTTTTCGATAGAGGAATATTCTTCAAGAAGGGGATGAAGTCTTGTATATAATAAAATTCCTGCTTTTGTAAGCTCGACACCCGATGCAGACCGCTTGAATAAGGGTACTCCATAGTGCTCTTCAAGAATTCTAATTTGCTTACTCAACGCTTGGTGTGAAATATTTATTTTTTGGCTCGCCTTTGACATGCTTTTTTCAATTGCGGTTTCTATGAAACTATTAAAATACTCGAGATTCATATACATCATCCTTTAGGAGTAGCTCGAATTAACTTTATATACCATTTTTATCCTAAAGAAACGAGAGCTGCAACTAAAAGTTACAGGGCAGAAAAATAATGATTATTTTTCAGAAGGAGTTCCTGCGATACGATTAAATTAATCTTATAACAAAAGGGTGATTTAAATGAAAGTATCAGTTATCGGAACAGGGCGGATGGGCAAAGGTATCATTACAACCGTTGCTCCCATTGTCGACGAACTCCTTTGGGCTTCAAGAAATGAAGATCGAGTTCACGCTTTAATTGAGGAAAATAAATTTACCGATATTGTTCCAGTTTCATATGAAGAAGCATTGCAGGCAGATATCATTATTCCTGCCCTTTTGTTTAGGGATCTTATCCCATGGGCGAAAGAAAATAGTGAGAAACTGGAAGGGAAAATACTTGTCGATATCACCAATCCTTTTACAGAAGACTTTACTGACTTCACATTAAAATGGGGTCAATCTGCTGCAGAGGAGTTACAGAAGGTGGTTCCTGAGGCTAATATCGTTGGTGCTTTTAAGAATACCTATTTTCAAGTTTTTTATAAACCGATTTACGACGGAGTGAAAAGTGATGTTTATATTACATCAGATCATCCATACGCAAAAGAAATAGTCATGAATCTTCTCAAGCCAAGTCCCTTCAGGATTCTAGACGGTGGAATGTTGAAAAATAATCGGATTATAGAAAGATTTACTCTATTTGAAAGGGAAATGGCAATCAGGTATGGAAATTATCCATATATCTCAAATCGGCTATTCGGGTTGAAGGCACCTGCTGAGAAACCAACATTGGAGCAACAGTAATTTATTGAGTCATGAAAAGGAGGAGTAAGGATGTTTATCATTAATCTGAATTATATTAAACCACTAGAAGAGATCGATAAACTTAGAGATGAACACGTTCAATTTTTAAAAAAATATTATGCCGACTGGCCTTTTTCGATGTCCGGCGTAAAGCACCAAGAACGGGAGGAATTATCATTGCGGGGAGGGCAACAAAAGCTGAGTTAGAAACAATCATTCAAGAAGATCCTTTCTGGAGAGAAAAAGCGGCAGAGTATGAAATCCTTGAATTTAATGCATCCATGAGCGCGGAGAATTACGCTTCATTTTTTGAATAATAGGTCAATCGAAATGGAGAGATAAAATGAATCAGCACGAGATTGTTCATACCATTGTGTTCCCTCTTAATAATGAAGGAGGAAATCCATGTCCGGTCATTTTAAACAGTGACCATCTTTCATCGAAAGAGATGCAGGCCATTGCCAGGCAATTGGGACATGAAACCTGTTTTGTCAGCACGTCCAAGCACAAAGATTGTGAATTTCAATTTCGATATTTTGTACCTAATAATGAAATGGAAATGTGTGTCCATGCGACAATTGGCAGTGTTACAGTATTGGTAAACAAAGGAATGGTAAAAAATTCACCATTAAATATTGATACCTTATTAGGCCCATTCAAGCTGAGTGGAGCTTAGCGGGTGGTGAAATTGAAGTAGAGGTTACTCAATTCCCTCCTAAAGTTTGCGAAAAAGTCCCTCCCATCGAAGACGTTAGCAGGGCATTAAATGTGAAGCCTGCAGAGATCGAAGCGGCTGGAATAAAGTCTGTGTCCACATCACGTTTTAAACTTTTAATTCATATAAAGAGTACCGCTATTCTCCATAAGCTGTCCCCAAATTTCCCTTACCTATGGGAAATATGCGAAAAATATGGTGCAACTGGATTTTATCCATTTTCCATAGAGGATTATGATGAGAAGCTTGTGCAGGCTCGGCAGTTTCCGAACAAAGCAGGTTATGATGAGGACCCTGCAACAGGAGTTGCGGCGTCGGCTCTTGGTACTTATTTTTATTTGAACAAAAGCTTTAATGAAGATTTAACAGGAGTGGATACGTATAAAATCGTGCAAGGTGTCTCAATGGGAAGGCCAAGTTATATTGAGGCTAATGTATATAGTGAAAATGGTGAAATTACGATGACTAGCATAACCGGAAAAGCGATGCTCCTTTGAAGGAGAGGTCCTGTTCATCAAACCTCTCCAACCCTTTACTCTTTATTAAGTCTCAGAACGAAATGTTTTCCCCATTTCCTGGCCAAGACCAAAGTAATGGCGGAAATTATAAATGAGAGGACTCCATTTTTTAGGGTCAATATGTTGGTGATTAACCAATATATCTTCATGTGAATGTACTTTCAGAGCCTCTGTTTCAATGATGGCAAAATGAGTGGAATACTTTGGAACACGGATATCCCTTACGATGGCTTCAATTTGAATTGGGCATTCTGCTATTCTTGTAGGAACTACATCGTGAGATTCTATTGCAGTGAGCCTGCTAGCATAATATTTATCCTTTTCGTAGGAAAACCCATGTTCTTTTTTATAGTCGGGTACAGGATTTTTACCAGTGAAAGGGCCAGGCGTTCTACATTTTCCCAAAGTATAGGATTCGGAATGTTAATTACACACTCACGATGAGCTTCAAGATTTTCAAAGGCTTTTCCTCCGGTTCCTATTCCGAGGATAATGTAATCTCCCAATGCCCAGGAGGAAGAAATCGGACTAATATTAGTCGAGTTATCGGAGTTAAGGGTGTTTAGTAAAATAACAGGCGTACCGTAATAAAGTATTTTGGGATTTATGACGATAGATTTTGAACTAATTAATTCTGGTTTCAAGGTAACCTCTCCTTTTTTCTTTTGTAAAATCATAATAAACGATTATTAATTCCATAATGATCGAAATATGGAATGCATTTTGGAGTGATAAACATGAATATAAACCCTAACCTGCCAGCAATTGCGGGAATCATAAGTGATCCCTCAAGAGCCGCTATCTTAACTAGTTTGTTGGATGATCGCTTTTACTCCGCCGGAGAGCTTGCCTCTATTGCGAAAATTAAACCTCAAACAGCCAGCTTTCACCTATCAAAATTGTTAGAGGAAAATTTGATTACAGCCGTAAAGCAGGGCAGGCACCGATATTTCCGGCTGCAAAACCAGGAGATCGCACGCATAATTGAAACGCTGCTGACTCTAACTCCGCCAGCACAGGTTAACTCATTAAAACAATCTGTGGAGGACAAGGCAATCCGACATGCGCGAACCTGTTATGATCATGTTGCAGGATATTTAGGTGTCCAATTAGCGGAATCCCTAATAAAAAAAGGTTATATTGCCGATACCCAAGATGGTTTTAAACTTACTGAAGAAGGAGTTACATTCTGTATTTCTTTTGGTATCGATTTAGATGTCATGAGAAAAAAACGAAGATCTTTTTGCCATAAATGCCTGGATTGGAGTGAACGCAAATTTCATATAGCCGGAGCGGTTGGTAATGCTTTACTTGAGAGATTTATTGATTTGAATTGGATTCAACGGCAGCCAAATACCCGTGCACTAGTGATTACCAACATAGGAAAAAGGGAATTCATGGAGAAGTTTTCAATTGATATGAAAAATAGGGAAACAAAAATTAAATAAGTCCATCCTTTTAAAATTCCGCGAAAGCGGAATTTTCCGTTTTTACGGAACGATTTATAAAAATTTTCCGGAATATCGGAAAACGGTTCGGGTATTTCCAATACAATCATGTTAATAAAATCAAAAATAAGCTTGGATAAAAAGTGAATTTTAAAACAATTTAGAAAAAATAATTTTTTTTGGCACGGAACTTGCAAAAGAATTAAGTGTATCAAAATTTTGAAGAAGGAGGGCAAAGGGGTATTTTGTAAACGCTTACCGATGGATAGGATGAAGTTTGAATTGAACTAAAGAATGAACAAGGGGGATTTACATGGATTTAATTGTTATCTTACTTGCGCTCGGACTTTTAATGTTCGTAGCATATCGAGGTTTTTCTGTTATTTTATTCGCTCCGCTTTGTGCACTTTTTGCTGTTTTATTAACTGAACCAGGGTATGTACTGCCATTCTTCTCAGGCGTGTTTATGGTGAAAATGGTCGGCTTTATTCAATCCTATTTCCCGGTATTTTTATTAGGTGCTATTTTCGGTAAAGTGGTAGAAATGTCAGGACTTGCTGAGTCCATTGCAAAAACAATTGTGAAGATGATTGGAGCAAAGAGGGCAATTTTGGCCATTGTTTTGCTTGGCGCTATCTTAACTTATAGCGGCGTAAGTTTATTTGTAGTAGTTTTTGCTATTTTCCCTTTTGCTGCCCATTTGTTCCAGGAAGCGAATATTCCAAAACGCCTAATTCCAGGAACAATTGCCCTGGGAGCATTCACTTTCACAATGGATGCGTTGCCTGGAACCCCTCAAATCCAAAACGTTATTCCAGTTTCATTCTTTAAAACAGATATTTATGCTGCTCCTGTACTTGGTATCCTTGGAGGGATTTTTGTCTTCATTCTGGGATTCATTTATCTGGAGTCCCGCCGCAGAAAGGCAGAAAAAGCTGGAGAGGGCTACTTTGGTTTCGGAACGGAAACCGCCGCAGCAGCCAATGGCCCTGCCGCAATTCAAAAAGGAAACACAGTTCCAGATTTCTCAACACAGCAATCTCTTGGGAAACAGATTTTGGCGTTTGTTCCGCTCGTTTTAGTTGGCGTGATGAATAAAGTGTTTGTTACGTATATTCCTAAATGGTATCCAAACGGATTTGATTTTTCAGCGATTGGATTAAAGACGTACGCGGTGGATGTTCCGGCAGTTGCTGCGATTTGGGCAGTCGAGCTGGCCCTGATTGTAGGGATTATTGCCACTATGGCCTATGATTGGAAACGGGTTACGGTGAATTTTAAAGAAGGACTTAACCTAAGCATTGGCGGATCGCTTCTTGCCACGATGAATACTGGCGCTGAATACGGATTTGGAGGAGTAATTGCCTCACTTCCTGGCTTCAAGTCTATCAGTGACGGAATTTCCGGTACATTTTCTGATCCGCTTGTAAATGGCGCGGTTACCACAACAACCTTAGCAGGTATAACAGGATCTGCTTCCGGCGGTATGGGGATTGCCTTAAGTGCTATGTCTGAAAAATACAATCAGGCTATTGCTGCTGCTAATATTCCCCCTGAAGTAATGCACCGTGTTATTTCAATGGCTTCCGGGGGCATGGATACGCTTCCGCATAATGGTGCAGTCATCACTTTGCTAGCGGTTACAGGATTAACACATAAACAATCCTATAAGGATATTTTTGCGATAACTGTCATTAAAACATTATCCGTGTTCTTTATTATTGCTCTTTATTCTTTATTTGGAATAGTGTAAACGGAAAAGGAATTGTTTTTTTACGGAAGGAGGAACGGTCTTGGGGAAGCTCCTTGAAGGAAAAACAGCTTTTATCACCGGGTCTGCAAGCGGAATTGGCCTGGAAATTGTAAAAGCGTATGCTCTTGACGGAGCAAGGGTAGTGATCTCGGATTTAAACAAAGAAAGCAGTAATTCGGTTGCCTTGGAATTAAAGGATCAAGGGTTTGAAGCAATCTCGGCACCTTGTGATGTTACCGATGAGGAGGCGTTTAAAGCCAGCCTTGAGCATGCATATCAATCTTTTGGCAGCATCGATATTTTAGTCAATAATGCTGGTCTGCAATATGTTTCTCCGATTGAAGAATTTCCAACTGAGAAATTTAAGCTGCTGGTTAATGTCATGCTAACTGCTCCATTCATTGCGATTAAAAACGTATTCCCATTGATGAAGAGACAGGGATACGGACGAATCATAAATATGGCTTCTATTAATGGGCTTGTCGGCTTTGCCGGTAAAGCCGCATACAATAGTGCCAAGCACGGTGTCATTGGTTTAACAAAGGTTGCTGCGTTGGAAGGTGCAGAACATGGCATTACCGTAAATGCTTTATGCCCGGGCTATGTGGATACCCCGTTGGTCCAGAACCAGTTGAAGGATCTTGCTGTGACCAGGAATGTTCAGCTTGAGAAAGTCATTGAGGAAGTAATCTACCCGCTTGTACCACAAAAAAGGCTGCTTTCAGTTTCAGAAATTGCCGACTATGCTGTCTTTTTAGCTAGTGAAAAAGCAAGAGGGATTACAGGCCAGGCGGTTGTCCTGGATGGAGGATATACTGTTCAATAAACCAATTCTTCAATTCGCACGATTAATTTTCAAGGAAAAAGACCCCTGTTTGGAGTAAGATCTAATGGGGGTCTTTCGTATGAAATTTTAGAAATTTCCCATTTTTCAAGTTGTGTTTTGCCGCCTTTTGCTATAATAAGACTAATATAAAGGACAAAGGTGAAATGGCGATGAACCTTGGTATTGATCATATACCTTACAAATGGATAGAAGAAATCATTAATCTCTCGGCAGAACGGATTGTTGTGGTCGACCGTGATGGAGTGATTCGATATATTAGTACGGCTTATTGTGACTTCCTGGGAACGACCGTTGATTTTGCGACAGGACGAAATGTTCAGGAAGTAATCGAAAATACCCGGATGCATATTGTGGCAAAAACAGGGCAGGCAGAGCTGGCCGCAGTCCATCCCATCAATGGAAGCGAAATGCTTGCCAACCGATTTCCGCTCATTGTTGAAGGAGAATTGGTAGGTGCACTAGGGACAGTGATGTTCCTCAATCCTGAAGAATGGTGGGATTATAAAAGAAAAATCCAGCCACTCCTTGAAGAACTAAAATTTTTCAAAACGAAATATGAAAAAGAACTCAAAAGCAAGTATAGCTTTAATGACCTGATTGGAAGCAGTCCTGCATTTAATACATCGAAAAAACTTGCCGAAAGAATTTCTGCAAGTCAATCTGCAGTATTGTTATTAGGAGAATCCGGAACCGGCAAGGAGCTTTTTGCCCACGCGATTCACAATAATAGTACACGTGCATCCTTTCCATTCGTCCCTATCAATTGTGCTTCCATTCCTGAGCATTTATTGGAATCGGAACTGTTTGGCTATGAAGATGGAGCTTTTACAGGTGCCAAAAAAGGCGGGAAAAAAGGGCAATTCCAGGTTGCGAATTACGGCACGATTTTTCTGGATGAAATAGGCGACATGCCGCTTTCTATGCAAAGCAAACTTCTGAGAGTACTTCAGGAAAAAGAAATCCAGCGGATAGGAGGGCAAAGATCTTATGCTGTTGATGTAAGGGTGATTGCCGCAACCCATCGAAACCTTGAGAAAATGGTGGAGGATGGAACGTTTCGCAAAGACTTATACTACCGCTTAAACGTTATCAAAATAGAAATTCCGCCGCTTAGAATGAGAAAGGAAGATATCAGCTTAATCGCAGCCAATTTGTTAAAAAAGCTGGAACAAAAGTTTCATCGTCAGGGACTTCAATTAACTGATGAAGCGATTGAGAGTCTAGAGCTTCATTCATGGCCAGGAAATATCCGCGAATTGGAAAATGTACTGGAGCGGGCAATTAATGTCCTTGATGGAAAAAATATTGATCTTAGCCACTTGCCTCTATATCTACGTGATCAGTACATCCATCTAGATGCCGTCGAGAAGAAGGGGACTACATGGAATTTTACAGAAGGCAGTGTAGACAAGCCACTTCTGCCGCTAAAGGAAACGATTGCAATAGCTGAAAAGCGATCGATTCTCCATGCCATTAATACTGCAGGAGGAAATAAGCAGCTTGCTGCAAAAATGCTTCAAATCAGTAAAACCAGTTTTTATGAAAAATGCAAAACCTATGAGATTCAATAGATTCTTAAGCCTGCTATATAACTGATGCAGGTTTTTTTGGCAGGAGAAATAAGGGGAAATGAGGAGGATTAACATTGGAGACTCTAACATTAATTAAAGGCTATCAAGACGATACGGTTTTAAGGAAAAGCTTTAATGACCTAGCGGAAAGTGTATTTGGCATCCAGTTTGAAGAGTGGTATCAAAAGGGATATTGGACTGAAAAATATAAACCTTATTCCTTTTTAGATGGCAAAAAGATTGTTGCAAATGTTTCAGTGAATAGGATTGAATTACTCATTAATACTGAAAAAATAACGGCTCTGCAAATCGGTACGGTAATGACGCATCCTGACTTCCGCGGCAGGGGATTATCCAGAAAATTGATTGAAAAGGTGCTGGAGGACTATGAAAATAAGTATGACCTGATGTATTTGTTTGCGAATCAGACTGTACTGGATTTTTATCCGAAATTTGGTTTTAAAATAGTGAATGAGCATCTTTTCTCAATGAGCATTCAAAAGGATTCCGAAAGTGTAAATAAAATAATAAGGTTGGATGGAAAAAACCTAAATGATTTAAATTTCATCTATCAATTCGCTTCTAAAAGAGTCCCTCTATCAAATCGTTTTGCAGCAAGTAATACTCAGGAGCTTTTAATGTTTTACTGCCAATATGTTTTTAGCAAGGATATATACTATATTGAATCCGAAGAAGTTATTGCCATCTATCAAACTATCGGAAATGAAGTACATCTTTACGATCTGATAAGCGGAGAAGAAATAAACATAGAGTGTATAGTTCAAAAAATTGCTGGACAGGAAACGGAGAAGATCATTTTCCATTTTACACCGGAATCAGGTAGCACCCTGCAAATGGATATATTCAAGAGCAGCAATACACTATTCGTCCGTTCAGGCAGAGAGGTCGTCTTGCCAGAGTATTTTAAACATCCCATTACCTCTCAAGCATAGATTATATGGAAAATATACAGAACCCGCCATACATGGCGGGTTCGTTTTTTTAGGTGGAAATCCAGAACATTTCGAAGGAATTAATGGAAGGGCCGATTCTTCATGTTCATTCTGCTTATCATTAGGCGGATAATACAGGGAAAAGTTTGGAAAGATAGGAAGAGAAAAACAAGGTTTCTAACTTAAAGATACAAGGTGAACACATGGTAACTTTATGCTATTTTTTCACATTTGTTTTATTAATAATGTTAACCGCATTTTTCGATATGCGGCTGTTTGAATATTCCATTTGGGAAGCACTTAAAAATTTGCTTTATACAGAAATTGCAGTAGGACGTTTGATTGTCCTTATCGGGGCAGTGATTGGGCTCTCTTTCAGCATGGTTGCTGATATTCGATTGTATTTGAAAAAGAAAAAAAGCAGGCAGGAAAAGGGGAATCAAGCTTAATGCTAAAGGAAAATTTATCATTGACTCAGCTTTTGGCATTGCTTGTCAACTTCCTGCTGGGAAGTGCCATTGTAATTGGGGTTGGCACTGAAGCAAAAAATGATGCATGGATTGCAATTTCGGCTGGTTCTGTTTGCGGAGTGGGTATCCTGTTTTTTTACTTGTTTTTCATGTCCAGGCTTCCAGGTAAAAATTTATTTGAAATCATGGAATTTTGTATTGGAAGAAAGCTTTCTATTTTACTTTCGTTTATATACATAACCTATTTTTTATACACATCCAGCAGAATTATCAGGGATTTTGGAGAACTTATGGCTTCAGCAATCATGCCAAATACACCAATCGAGCTGATATCGTTATCAATCACTATGGTAATCGGCTATATATTGTATCTTGGTATAGAAGTGCTGGCCGCACTTCCGAGATATTTACACCCTATCTTTTTGGCTTTTTATTTTTATTAACCATCTTTTTAATTGCAAGCGGAAATATTGACCTCTACCAAATCAAGCCTGTTTTAGCAGAAGGAATCAAACCTGTGATTAAAACGGTTTTTCCAGGATTAATCGTATTTCCGTTTGGTGAATTGATTGTGTTCACTGTCATTCTATGTAACGTGACAAATTCTGAGAAAGTTCCTTTTGTATCGTTGTTAGGAGTAGGGATTGCTTCCTTTCTTCTAATATTTTCATCCTTTCTTATGATTGCAACGCTTGGAGTGGATGGTTTGCAGAGAGCCAATTTCCCGCTTTTAAGTGTTGCGCGGGAGGTTTCGATAGGGAATTTTATTGAACGTATTGACGCCATCGTTGTTTTCATCATGATGCTGGGTATTTTGGTTAAGGGATCAGTCTTTTTATTCGGTTCTTTAAAAGGGATGGAATATGTTTTTCGGCTTCCTTTTCGCTATTTTGCGATGCCTTCTGCAATGCTTGTTTCTTTTTTTTCCATCGTAATATCTGTGAACTTTGCAGACCATTTGCAGGAGGGTCTTAAATTGGTTCCTTATTATTTGCATCTTCCGCTTCAATTTGCGGTTCCATTTATCCTGCTCATTATTTTGATTTGGAAACAGAGGAAAAACAAGAATAAACAAACGGGGTGGAAGCATGGCTCCAATCAACAGAATGAGAAAAAGCAGGGTTCTTAAAAAGCTAGGGAGTAATAATTATGGAATTGAAGAAAAGGAGAAAGAAAAAAGGCTTGATTTAAAAGATCTGAGGCAATCAATGATTCAGTCGTTTGGTAATTCTTCGGACTTCAAGGTTGTGGAAGGAAAAGTGAGAAACAGAGAGGGAATCATTTTTTATCTGGAAAGCATGATCGATTCAAAAACGATGATTGTAACTACATCCCAGTTCTTTTCTAGAGCAGGAGAAGAAAAAATATGGATGGATTCTATCGAAGATTTAGACCATTTTTGCAAGGAAGCATTCGGAGGATCCGGCTGCCAGATCCACTCCTCGCTGGATGAAATGATTTTGGCAATGATTGATGGAGCTGTTGTTGTTGCGATAAGCGGCTTTGATCATTCCATCTCCGTCAATATGGGGAATAATGAAAAGCGGTCGATAACGGAACCAAGCACGCAAACTGTTATCAGAGGTCCAAAAGATGGCTTTATCGAGTCAGTATTAACCAATATAAGTTTAATAAGGAGAAGAATCAAAAATCCAAAACTTCGGTTTGAACGGTTTATTATTGGAACGGATACGCGAACCTCTGTTTATATGGGGTATGTGCACGGCATTGCCAATGAGGCAATCATTCAGGAGGTAAGAAACAGGCTGGAGAAAATAAATGTGAGTGCCGTTTTCGAGTCGGGTAATATTGAGGAGCTTATTTCAGATAAAACGTTTACCCTATTTCCTTTAGCTTTGAATACGGAGCGGCCTGACACTGTTGCAAGCAATTTAATGGATGGGAAGATTGTAATTATGGTGGACGGAAGCCCTTTCTCATTGCTTGTGCCAGCAGTCTTTGTTAATTTCTTTGAAATCTCGGAGGACTATTATCAGCCGTTCTTTTTGGGGACATTCCTTAGGTTCATCCGCTATCTATCGTTTATGATTGCACTCATCACACCTTCAGTCTACGTAGGCATATTAACCTTCCACCATGAATTGCTTCCGACTACCTTACTATTGAGCATCATTGCTCAACGGGAGGGTGTTCCATTCCCCGCAGTAGTAGAAGTTCTGCTGATGGAGATTACGTTTGAAATTTTGCGTGAAGCGGGTGTAAGGATGCCGAAAGCAGTAGGGCAAATGGTTTCTATCGTTGGAGCACTCGTAATCGGACAGGCCGCTGCAGAGGCAGGAATTATCTCTAATATTATGATTATTATTGTTGCGATCACGGCCATTGCCAACTTTGTTTCTCCTACCTATAGTTTTGCAGCTGCTTCAAGACTCCTGCGCTTTTTACTGATTCTCGCAGCCTCTGTTTTAGGATTATATGGGGTACTGATTGTGCTTATTTTTATGGTTGCCCATTTATGTTCCCTTCGTTCGTTTGGTGTGCCTTACCTGTCCCCTGTTGCTCCATTTATTTTAGGAGATCAAAAGGACGTATTTGTGCGCTTTCCATTCTGGGCAATGAAAAATCGCCCTAAATATTTAAGGGCGGAATCCGAAATAAAGCTTCGCCGGACAGTGAGCCTTCTCCTCCGCCGATGAAAGGAGAATAGGGTGATGAAGAAATTTATCTTTTATTTGTTGCTATTTGCTCCATCTATACTTGCTGGATGCTGGGATCAACGAGAATTATCCCAAATAACTGTTGTTACCGGAATGGCCATAGATAAAGGTGAAAACGGAAAATATTTACTTAATGTTGAAGGAATAAATGCCCAGGAACTGAATAACCGGACGGCCAGTGGATTTGCTCCTTCTATTGTGTATGGTTTAGAAGGAAATTCGGTAGAGGAACTTTCACAAAAAATGAACGTAGCAATGTCAAGGGACTTAATTTATTCTCATATGAAAACGCTCATCATTGGAGAAAAAGTGGCCGAAGACGGAATGCTGGAATTTATTGACTACCTTGAAAGGGACAGAGAGATACGGGATGATTTTAATATCCTTGTGGCAAGAGGGGTTAAGGCTTCAGATATCCTTAAGGTTACCTATCAATTTCAGAAGTCGTCTCCCCTAAAATTGCATACTCAGATTCAATCCATGGTAAAAATGTGGGGAGGAGATCCCAACGTACGGCTAAATGATTTGATTGAGGCTTTAACTTCTACTGGCAGGCAGCCGGTTATTGCAGCAGTATCCATTGATGGAGATCCTGAAAAGGGGCAAAGTGCTGAAAACATGAAGAAGGTAACACCTGATGCCATCGTGACACTTGACTCACTTGCTATTTTTGATGCCCTAAAGCTTAAAGGGTACATAAGTTTAAATGACACAAGGAATTATTTATGGATAGAGGATAAATTAAAGAGGACTTCTCTCACGGTGCCATGCAAAAAAGGTCTCTATTTTGATGCGAAAATTTATAATACAAAAACAAGAGTAGATGGGAAAATCAATAATGGCAGTGCGAAAATTTCCTTAAATGTTATGGCAGAAGCCTTTCTGGATGGTACCCAGTGTCCTGCAGACTTTAGTAAAATAAAGGTTTATAAAGAATATGAACATAGAGTCGCAAGACAAATTGAAAAAAATTTAAGCTATACGATAAAAAAAGTTCAGCGTGATTATAAATTGGATATTTTTGGGTTCGGAGAATTCGTTCGCAGACAAGATTACAAAAATTATAAAGCAATTGAAAATCATTGGGATGAATATTTTTCAAATTCTCAGGTAGATGTGAAAGTGGTGGTAAGGCTGAGAAGGACGGGAATCCGGACAAAAAGCTTTCTTACAGATTTAAAAAAATGACCATGTTAAAAAGGAGAAAAGCCTTTACTAAAGGCATTTCTCCTTTTTAATTACATTGCTTAATCATGATTAACATTATCTCCAAATCCAGTTTTATATTTTTTTTCACTTGAGGAGGTGTCTTTCGTATGATGGTTTGCTTTTTCTTCTTGCTTTTCCTCTTTTAAATCCTCTAGTGGAATCGGATCAACATTTCTTTCACTTTCAAATTTGTCAAACAAACTTTCCTTTTCGGTCGGATATTGTTCAGGATTGTCCATATTGCTTTGCGGATTTTCCAAATTGTGTTTCTTTTTATCATTTTCCATTTCTTCATCACCTCACATGACACATACCCTTTTTGATGTACTAAAAACCAGGAGAAGATGATAGGTCCTTATGACTATTTTTAGTTTTTGAAATAATTTTACTAAAAATGGGTTTTACGCAAAGGCATCGGGGGTAAAAGAAATCTGTTATATAAATAACAGAAAATTTACAAAAAAGGTGACATGGCGATGAAAAATGGGAAATTGCTCATAATTGGCGGTGCTGAAGAAAAGTACCAAGGAGTAACAATACTAAGAAAATTTGTTGAGCTTGCTCAGCAAAACAACGGCAAGATAGGTATTTTAACAACTGCAACCCAATTACCCGAGGAAGTGGGCAATGAATATAAAGAAGTATTTGCTAACTTAGGGGCAGCGGATTCCATTACGATAGATGTTGATTCTAGAGAAAAAGCGGAGGATGAAAACATCCTAGAAGATGTTCAAAGCCTGTCAGCTCTTTTTATAACAGGCGGTGACCAAAGCCGTCTAACAAAAATGATAACAGGTACAAAACTTCACAGATTATTTTTTCAAAAATGGCACGAAGGCATGGTGCTTAGCGGGACAAGCGCAGGTGCTTCAATTATGGGCAAGCATATGATCGTTTCAGCGATGACAAAAGATGAAGATGAAATCCTTCAGGTAGAAATGGACCAGGGCTTTGGCTTTATGCATACTCTCCTAATTGACCAGCATTTCTCCCAACGTGCCCGCTTTGATCGATTGCTCGGTGCCATTGCAGGAAATCCGGATTTAATGGGTATCGGCATTGATGAAAATACAGCTATTCTGGTAGATGGTGACCGATTTGAGGTTCTTGGCGAGCATCAGGTATTAATCCTTGATGGCAAAGACAGCAGTTATGTGGAGGTTACGACTACCGAAGAGGGAAGCGAAGAATTAACAGTATCAAATTTTAAACTTCATACACTAACCAGCGGCTGCCATTTTGATTTAAAGAGCAGAAAACTAATCAGAAAAGAGGATTGAACATGAAAATCAAACGGGTTAGATATTTGAAAGGGCCAAACTACTTCAGCTATAAGCCAACCATGTGGATTGAACTGGATCTTGAAGAATTGGAATTCCAGCCCTCTAACTTGATTCCCTATTTTACCGACAGACTTTTAAAAGCGATTCCAAGCCTTCATTCACACACCTGTTCACTAGGTTATGAGGGTGGCTTTGTTGAGAGATTAAATGAAGGAACGTGGATGGGCCATATTTTAGAACACATGGCACTTGAACTTCAATACCTTGCCGGAATCCCAGTCAGACGCGGAAAAACGCTTACAAGCGATAAAAAGGGTATTTACTTTGTTACATATGACTATAAAGAGCCGAAATCTGGCTTCTATTCCTTTGAAGCTGCAATGGAAATTGTAAACAGGATTCTCAATGGCGAAGAAGAAATTGATGCAAAGCCTTATATAGATAAAATCGAATCGCTTTATTATGAAAACAAACTTGGTCCTAGTACAGAGGCTATTTTTAAAGCAGCCTTTGATAAAGAAATCCCTGTTGAAAGAGTGGGCGAACAAAGTATGCTCCGACTTGGGACTGGCTCAAAGCAAAAATTCGTCCAGGCGACCATTACGAGTCAGACATCTTATCTTGCAGTAGAAAACTCCTGTGATAAGCAGGCAACCAAAAATCTGCTGTCTGCTGCAGGAGTACCAGTGCCAAAAGGAGAAGTGGCTGCTTCCACCGAAGAGATATTTCAGGCAGCTGAGCGCTTAGGTTATCCGCTTGTTATTAAACCTTTAAATGGACGCCAGGGGCAAGGTGTTATTACAAATATCAAGTCAAGGGAAGAACTCTTCAACGTGATTCATTGCCTGGACAAGCAATATAGTGATTTTATTATTGAAAGATATTATGAAGGAAATGATTTCCGTCTCGTCGTAGTAAATGAGGCTTTAGTGGCAGCCAGCCTGCGCATGCCTCCATTTGTAATCGGCAATGGCAAGGATTCGATCAAAAGGTTGATTGAGGAAGAAAATAAAAATCCATTGCGCGGTGACGGCCATGAAAAACCAATGACAAAAATACCATTAAACAATATTGTTTCCTGCTATCTGGAAAAAATGAACTTAAATTTAGACGCTATTCTTGAACAAGGCCAGGTGGTTCAGGTTGTCGGCAACGCTAATCTGTCTACAGGAGGACAGGCAATTGATGTCACTGATGAAGTTCATCCTAGTATTAAAGAGATGGCAATTACAGCAGCTAAGGCAATTGGCCTTGATGTTGCCGGTGTCGATTTGCTTTGTGAAGATATTTCTAAGCCCCTCGACCGTCACAGGGTTGCGGTTGTAGAGGTTAATGCTGCACCAGGCATCCGTATGCACCATCACCCTAGCAAGGGAAACCCCAGAGATGTAGGAAAGGCTATAGTTGATTATCTTTTCGAAGATAGAAAAGAAGCTGCAATCCCAATTGTCTCCATAACAGGGACAAATGGCAAAACAACCACTACACGGATGGTCAAACATTTCCTTGAAAAAGAAGGCGTTACAGTCGGGATGACAAATTCAGATGGGGTTTACGTTGGGGGCCAGGTCATTGATGAAGGCGATTGCAGTGGTCCAATCAGTGCAAGAAAAATCCTTAGCAACCCACAGGTTGATGTTGCAGTTTTAGAAACGGCAAGAGGCGGCATCCTTCGTGAAGGGCTTGCATTTAGACATTGTGATGTAGGCATTGTAACCAATGTGACGGAAGACCATATGGGACTGGATGGCATTGAAACATTCGACCAGCTGGTTAAATTAAAAAGGCTTATCCCGGAAGTGGTTATAGAAGGAGGAACCTGCATCCTGAACGCAGATGATCAGGAAGTGGTCAAAATGGCTGAACATACAAGAGGGAAAATCATTTTCACCTCCTTATTTGAGACAAACAGCCACTTAATTACAGCCGCTGAAAAAGGACAAACAGTCTGGTATTTAGCAAGTGATGGATGGATTAAATGTGTGGAGACAGGCGAGGAAAAGAACTTCCTGCCAGCTAAAGATATTCCAATTACAATAAATGGCTATGCAAGGCATAATATTTCCAATCTTCTTCAGGCTCTTGCTGCAGCATATTCACAAGGTGTTAGTATCGAGGAATTAAAAGAAAAAGCAGTTACATTCCAGCCTACTCCGGACCAGTCCAAAGGCCGATTTAACCGGATGAAGATACAAGGAAGGGAAATCATTGTAGACTATGCCCATAATATAGCCGGTTTAAATGCGTTTTTTGATACTGTTGGGCATATTAATGCAAATAGAAAGATGACCGTTATTTCATGTCCGGGAGACCGGCAGGATCATGAAATCAGGGAGATGGCGAAAATTGCGCTTCGAAACTCTGATTCCATTATGATTCGTGAAGATAAGGATCTAAAGGCCGTGCCCCTTATGAAACCGCCAATATGATGTATGGTGCAGCGATTAAGGAATTGAGCGGTACAAGTAAGGAAATATATATGGTAATGGATGAATTGGATGCCTACCTGGAAACATGGAATCTTTCAAAGGAAGGCGATTTATTAATCTTCTTTTATGAAAAATTCCCGATAGTTAATGAGTTTCTCAATTTGGTAAACTCGCCAAATCACAGGGAAAGAAAAAAAATTATTTAAAGTAAAAAGAGGGGATGCCGGAAGGGGAAGTTGACAATCTTTTGTCAGCTGCCCCTAGAGCATTCTTTTTTATTTATTTCACAGCAAATCCGGATAGTCGGCGACGATTCCAGCAGGTTGAAGCTCTTTCATCCTGGTAGCATCCCTACGGTTTCTGATCGTCCATATAATTGCTTTTAACCCATGCTGGCTGATTCTATTTAGGACCCGTTTATTGGCAATGGTGATTTTTGGATTTATGAAGGAGGCATATTCGGCTATTTTTCTCAATTCCATATTTGAAAGGCCTGGACCATTGTATTTAACAAGAATCCCAACAGGAACCGAGGGGAGGATGGAATGAAATCGTTTCATTGATTTCCGGTCAAAGGACTGGACAATTATATTTTCATTGCCTTTTGATATATTTCGTTTAATCAATTCCTCAGCTGTCTTCTCTTCAATAGAAGGATAAAGCAGAGGTTTTTTTAATTCAATCAAAAGTCCCACCCTGCCAACAAATCTATCCAAAACTTCCCCAAGTTCCGGTATTTGTTCATCTTTAAATTCTTCACGGAACCAGCTGCCTGCATCAAGCTTTTTTAATTCATCCATCGTGAAATCGGAGACCCTTCCTTTTCCGTTTGTTGTTCGGTTGACCGTCGTATCATGGATGACCGCCAATCTTCCGTCTTTTGTCAATTGAACGTCGAGTTCAATATAATCGGCGCCCATTTCAAAAGCGCGTTCAAAGGAAACAAATGTATTTTCAGGGCAGTAGCCCGCAGCTCCCCGATGACCAATTTTCCAAATAGGCTGATTTGTGGTTTTAATTGGTTTCTTTTTAAAAAAAATAGCCCTTAAAAAGGAAGTAATAATAAGTATGATTTTAGAGACAGTTCGCATATCCATTACCTCCCCTTTTAACAAACAATAACATCCCAAAATCCGGAGTCTTTTTTATTCTTAGGCGTTTTCACTATTTTATGTAGGCATCTATCGCACATTTTACCCCTGCTGAATAGGATATATAGAATTTAAATAAGGAGGTAATGAAAATGTCTGGTGGTGCATGCGGCTACGGCGGCGGATTTGCCCTTCTGGTAGTACTGTTTATTCTTTTAATTATTATTGGTGCTTCTTGGGGCTACGGGTTCTATTAAAAAAATAAGGAGGTAATTAATTATGCCATTCGGATATGGTGGGTATGGTTATGGCGGCTGCTGCGGGTATGGTTACGGAGGTTATGGTCACGGCGGGTTTGCATTGATCGTCGTACTATTCATTCTTTTAATCATTGTTGGTGCAGCTTGCTTTAGATTCTAATAAAATAAAATGCTTTAAAAGACAGGGAATCTTATTCCCTGTTTTTATTTTCGTCTAGGCAATTATAAAATTAAATGATGTGAAAAACTTCTACAAGTTGTATTAATCTAGCTCCAGCACCCAGCCAGTTTTCACCTTTGAATAACTCCCTTGAATATCTTGCCCCAAGCATGACCTTTAGGTAATGTTTGGGGCAGCTCGGGGTCATAAGCCAAATCACTTCAGAAATCAGGACAAGGAAAGCTTCGGCAGAATCTGCATCGCACGAAGGAAAAGCGATAGATTTTCCGAGGATGACTGCGTGATTCGTATTAAGGTAGCCGGGGCTAACCAGGGCGCTTACGCCTTTTGTTCTGTTTAAATAAATTTTACCTTATTTTTATAAAAAGGGCATTATGACGAAACCAATTTAAAAAGTTTGTCATATAAGCTGTTTAAATGTCAAAACATTGGGTACTAAAAGAGAGTTATAGTTTTTTACATACATACCAATCAGGAGGCTATCATGAAAAAGGGATTTTTATTATTTATTTCATTGTTTCTTCTACTAGGAATGCTTGCCGGTTGTTCATCTAAGGAAGACAAGGCGGCCGCAAAAACTGAGAATGGCAAAGTAGTGGTTAATTTCTGGTCCTTTTGGGGTTCGGAAACACGCACCTATTATTGAAAAGATTGTTAAGGATTTTAACAATTCACAGGATAAAATTGTTGTAAAACATACCTTTCTCCCCTGGGGTGACATTTGGACAAAGAATTTAGCATCTGTGGCAGCGGGAAATCCAGCGGATGTCATTATTAATGATATTAATACTGTTTCACAACGGGCAAAAAATAATCAGGCAGAAGATTTAAGCAAATATGTTGATAAGTCTTTTGAAAATCAATTTTATTCTCAGCTTTGGGATACCGTTCTTTACAAAGGAAAGCCTTATGCTGTTCCTTTCAACACCGATACAAGATTACTTTTTTACAATAAGGCAGCATTTAAAGAGGTTGGGTTAGATCCAAATAAGCCTCCTCAAACCTGGCAGGAGCTAGAAGAATACGCAAAGAAACTGGATAAGAAAAATGGAGACCGTTATGAAAGAATTGGTTTTTACCCATTATGGGGAAGTGTAGGAGCCAATTCTTGGATGGAAAGTGCGGATGGTGGAAGAGGTTATATTGATGATAATGGAAAGCTCGCTATTAACACGCCGCAAAAAGCGAAAGCTCTCGAATGGCTGTTGGGCTGGAAAAAGAGACTAGGAGAAAAAAATGTTCAGACGTTTCAGGCTGACTTCGGCAGCCAGCAGGCAAATCCATTTATTGCAGGCAAGGTCGCGATGTGGATGGATGTAGGTACATTCTATACACAAATCCGTGATTACGGAAAAAATATGGAGTTTGGTGCTGTTCCGATTCCTGCTTATAAAGAAGGCAGCAAGCATTGGAGCGACGGCGGCGGCTTCGTTGCGGAGGTTCCAAAAGGGTCAAAGCATCCTAAAGAAGCTATGGCGTTCATTAAATATCTGACAGGTGAAAAAGCACAAAAGTATTGGGCATTGAAAAATTATGACAATGTCGCAAACAAGAAGGGTGCAGAAGCTGCGGCTAAAGAACTGACTGGACAAGCACAGGAGGTTTACAAAATGACGGTTGATAATTTAAAAGTAACAAATATGTATCCAACACCTGTCGAGTATCCTGATTACCAAAACCAAATTAATCCTTATATTGATAATGTCATGCTGGGAAAAATTTCACCTAAAAAGGCTCTGAAACAAGCTGAAACCGACGTAGAAAAAATGAAAAAATAGTTTTTGAAGAGAGAAGGGCTGCCTTCTCTCTTTGCTTGATTTAAAAATTACTTTGCCGGGAAAGGAGAAAAGGGGATATGAAATCTTCAACATCAACAAATGTATTAGAAGATAAGTTTATTGAAAGTACTGGCGCTGAAACTATGAAAGTCCGGAAAAAGATCTCCAGGCAAACTAGAGAAAACATTTGGGGATATTTATTTATTAGCCCATGGATAATTGGCTTTCTTGGACTTACACTAGGACCGCTTCTTTTTTCTCTCGCTGCCAGTTTCACGGACTATAATATTACTTCTACTATGAATTTTATTGGCTTCGATAATTTTACCCGCATGTTTAAGATTGACAAATTGTTTTGGACCTCTTTATGGAATACCTTGTATTATGTAATATTTTCAGTTCCGCTTACAACAGCTGGTGCAGTGTTGCTTGCCGTGCTTTTAAACCAAAAGGTATTTGGGATGAAGCTGTTTAGAACAATTTATTATTTACCTGCAATTTTATCGGGTGTGGCGGTATATTTTCTTTGGATGCAAATGCTTAGCCCATCGACCGGCTTGGTAAATACCTTTCTGGGCTGGTTTGGTATTGAGGGACCTGCCTGGCTTTTTGATCCACAGTGGACGAAACCTGCGCTTTTGCTTATGAAAATGTGGAGTGTCGGAGGAGGCATGCTTTTATACCTGGCAAGCCTGCAGGGGGTTTCTCCTCAGATGTATGAGGCGGCAGAAATGGAAGGGGCAACTGCTTTCCAAAAATTTTTCCATATTACCCTGCCAATGATTTCTCCCGTCATATTTTTCGATGTTGTAACAAGTACGATTGGCTCCTTCCAGATCTTTCAGGAGGCCTACGTTATGACAGAAAACGGAAGCGGAGGTCCGTCAAATTCGCTACTTTTTTATAATCTTCATATGTGGAATAATGCGTTTAAATTGTTTGATATGGGGTATGCCTCAGCAATGGCCTGGCTTTTATTTATTGTTGTCATGGTATTGACAGTCCTCAATATGAAGGTTGGAAAGCGCTGGGTTCACTATGAGGGAGGAGACAATAAATGACCCAATATGTTTCACCTAAATTTTATGAAAACAGAAAATTAAAAGGGAGAGCAAAGAGCCTGTTCATAACATTTCTATTGCTCGCTGGAAGCTGTATTATTCTTTCTCCCTTATGGTGGATGATTTCGACGTCATTAAAGTCACCAGAGGAAATCGCACAGTTTCCACCGTCCTTTTTCCCGAAACATTTCCATTTTTCTAACTACATGGAGGCCTGGAAAACTGCTCCTTTTACCCGTTGGGCATTGAATACTTTATTTATTGCAGCCTGCGGGACAATCGGCAGTGTTTTTGTTAATTCCATTGTAGCCTATGCTTTTGCAAAAATAAGATTTAAGGGCAGAAACGCACTATTCACCATTGTTTTATCGACCATGTTGATTCCGGGGTTCGTTACGATGGTCCCTCAATATATATTGTTTTCAAAACTCGGCTGGGTAAACACTTATCTTCCGTTGGTTGTCCCTGCATTTTTCGGCAGCGCATTTTTTATCTTTTTACTTAGACAGTTCATGATGACAATACCCAATGAATTAATGGAAGCCGCTGTATTGGACGGGGCGAATCATTTACAAATTTGGTGGCACATCATGGTCCCATTGACGAAACCTGCCTTGATTACAGTCGCTATTTTTTCATTTAATGGAGCATGGAATGACTTGCTTGGACCTTTGCTCTATATAAATGATGAAAAGCTTTATACACTACAAATTGGATTGCAGACATTTAAAGGAACTGTACAGACTCAATGGCATTATTTAATGGCTATGTCTGTAATGGTATTGTTGCCAATTGTATTGATTTTCTTCTTCTTCCAGCGATACTTTATCGAAGGATCAAATATCTCTTCTGGTACAAAAGGCTGAACCATTTTTAGCGGAACTTGCATTATAGTCCGGGCAAAACGGGCTTTTATAAATGCGCTTTTTAAGGAAGGGGCTATTAATTGGTTTAGTTTTCCTCTATTTCCTTGGTAAGTTTTTGAGTGTGGAGTCTTTGTGGAATCCATGTTAGGGTAATAGAGGCGATACAAATTCATTAATATTCCGATTGAAATAATATGGAATTAGATGCACATTGAAAATTTCGAAAGCTGAGCAAGGCGCTTAAGCTTTCCGGATAAGGGAGGAAGACGAATGAAAAGAATAGCCTTTTTTCTTGTGGCTGCAGCTTTTTTATTCCAGCTTGCCGTACCTGGTCAGGAAGCCCGCAAACATGCCCAGACACTTGAATCAACTAAAATTCATGTAGTTAAAGAAGGCGAAACGGTTGATCGTTTAGCCGTAAAATATGGTGTTCCGCAAAAGGACTTAAAGCAATTAAATGACGATGGTGATGAGAAAATAAACACGGGCGATAAAATCATCATTCCTGATGCTGACGTTCCAAAGGATAAACCGCAAACGGCCAGTAAGAAAGCTAAACCACAAAAGACCAGTCAGAAGGATATATTACAAATCACGCCGAAGGAAAAAGAACTTTTAGCAAGGCTCGTTCATGCCGAGGCAAAAGGTGAGCCTTATGAAGGAAAAGTTGCCGTCGCGGCAGTTGTATTAAATCGGGTTGAAAGTGATAAATTCCCTGATACGGTTGAACAGGTTATCTACCAGAAAAATCAATTCGAACCGGTAGAAAATGGCATGATTAATAAGCCGGCAGGCGAGGAAGCAAAAAAAGCGGTAGATGAGGCAATAGCAAAGGATGGCAAGGTGACTAAAGCTCTGTTCTTTTTTAACCCTCATAAAATCAAACACAGCTGGCTGTATTCTAGGCCGGAAATAAAGGACATCGGTAACCACCGCTTTACACTATAAAAAAAGCCCTCTTGAATATTTAGTCAAGGGGGTTTTTTGCATGGATAACACTTGACTCTCTCCATTCTTTGAATTTATCGAGGTCACCTGAAATTTTCTTAAGTGTAAAACCAATCACAGCTGCATCATCAAAAAATCCAAGACCGGCTAGGAAATCGGGAACGAAGTCAATTGGCGATACGAAATAAACAACTGCCCCAATGACCGTTAATATCGTACTTGTTGAAACACTGCGGTAATCGCCTTTTGCCCACGCCGTAATTAGCTGAATCAGGAGCTGAAGCTTGTCCCAAGCATCACCCAATGCTCCTTTTTTATTGTTTGCTTTTGCAAGTGCTTTTTTTAATAATCCCTCCGTTTTTTTAGGATTATCCATATATTCTTTTGCTTTTAATTCATATTTTTGCTGTTCTTTTTCCAACGTGGATTTTTTGAATCCAATCATTTCATCACTCCTCCTTTTTTAAATACTTTTAAATACTTTATTTCTCAGTGTCCCGGTAAAAAAGCTTATTTAAATAACATTCCACTATTTTTTCTATTTAAACTTTTATGCCTTGAATTCCTCTCTTTTGATTAAGAAACCTTCCTTTCTTTATACAAGGGTGGATATTAAAGATATTGCTTTTCTTCTTTTTAAAAAGAAGGTATGTTTATACATAGAATCTTCAACTAGGAGGAAAGTGCATGAACAAGCAATGGTGGAAAGAAAGCGTTGTCTATCAAATTTATCCTCGGAGCTTTATGGATAGCAATGGAGATGGTATCGGCGATTTAAAAGGGATTATCTCGCGGCTGGACTATTTACAAGGATTAGGAATAGACGTTATATGGCTTTCACCTGTCTATAAGTCCCCAAACGATGATAATGGTTATGATATAAGCGATTATCAGGATATTATGAGTGATTTTGGTAATATGTCGGATTGGGAAGAGCTGCTTGACGGAATACATAAACGCGGTATGAAGATGATTATGGATCTGGTTGTAAACCACAGCTCAGATGAACATGCCTGGTTTATGGAATCACGGAAATCAAAGGATAACCCATACAGGGATTATTATATTTGGCGGCCCGGAAAAGACGGCAAGGAACCAAATAATTGGGGTTCGTTTTTCAGTGGTTCTGCTTGGAAATATGATGAAACGACCGATGAATACTTTTTACATATCTTTTCACAGAAACAGCCTGATTTGAATTGGGAAAATCCAAAACTGAGAACTGAAGTTTATGACATGATGAAATGGTGGCTTGATAAAGGTATTGACGGTTTCCGGATGGACGTCATAAATTTTATTTCCAAGGAAGAAGGCTTGCCGGATGGGGAGATCAGCCCTGGAAATAAATATGGTGATGGCAGCAGCCATTTTATGAACGGGCCTCGTATTCACGAGTTCCTTCAGGAAATGAACAAAGAGGTTTTATCAAAATATGACATCATGTCTGTAGGAGAAATGCCTGGATCAAATCCAGAGACAGCACGATTATATACCGACAGTGACCGAAAAGAAGTCAATATGCTCTTTCAATTCGAGCATGTAGACTTGGATAGTGGGCCTGGAGGAAAATGGAATCTTAAACCGTTGGATTTAGTCGATTTAAAAAGAAACCTGACCAAATGGCAGGAAGCGCTTGAAACGGTTGGGTGGAACAGCCTCTATTTCTGTAACCATGACCAGCCCCGGGTTGTATCAAGATTTGGAAATGATCAGGAGTATCGGGTTCAATCTGCAAAAATGCTTGCAACCATCATTCATATGATGAAAGGGACTCCGTATGTTTATCAGGGTGAAGAAATTGGGATGACGAATGTTCCGTTTGCAACAATTGATGATTACAGGGATATTGAGACGCTGAATTTTTATAAGGAAAAGATAGCTGAAAATGTTCCGGTTGAAAATATCATGCGAAGCATTTATGTTAAAGGCCGCGATAATGCACGAACTCCAATGCAATGGGATGATTCAGATCATGGAGGCTTTACAGAGGGAACTCCTTGGATAAAGGTCAATCCCAATTATAAAGAAATTAATGTTAAGAATGCTTTGGAAAATCAGGATTCAGTTTATCATTACTACCGAAACCTTATTAAGCTGAGAAAGGACCATGAGATTATTGTTTATGGGAAGTATCAGCTTTTAAATGAGAACCATCCTGAAATTTTCGCCTATACAAGGGAATACAATGGACAAACATTATTAACGGTTTGTAATTTCTACGGTGGAACCCCTTCGTTTGAAGTACCGGCTGGATTGAAGCAGTTACCATATAACCGACTGCTAGGGAATTATGAATGGCATGCAAGTGATACATTTGATAACTTTGAACTTAAGCCATACGAAGCACAAGTATTCTTATTTGAAAAATAATAAAACAGCGGCGACTTGAGAGGCCGCTGTTTTGTTTTATTCCCACGGTTTTTTTGTTGTAAAATACCCCGCAAGTTCTTTACTATGTTTCCGGTGTTCTTTGCGGACCTCAGCTCTTTCCTTACCGGTTTCATGAAGCTTTTTTCTTCTTCGGTTTCAGGAATTACGCCGGGTACTTTAGTTGGTTTCCCGTTTTCATCCAATGCGACGAAGGTGAAAAAGGCGGTTGCAGCAATTTTTCTATCACTATTCAGCAGGCTTTCGGCAATAATCTTAACAAAAACCTCCATTGAGCTGGAACCTGTATATGTAACAAAGGATTCAAAGCAGACTGAATTTTCTGGTGTGATCGGGATGAGGAAATCGACGGAATCGGTTGACGCAGTCACACATTCCGTCCGGGAATGCCTTGTAGCCGAAATGGATGCAACCATATCCATGTCGCTCATGAGCTTCCCTCCAAAAAGGGTATTATGGTTATTAACGTCATTCGGGAAAATTCTGCTTGTTCTTATTACTCTTGATTCATTGCATGTTTTTGCTTCCATCTGTTAACCTCCAATGGTATCGTTAAAGATTATTGTACGTTATTTTTGCTTGTTCATGTAGAAATTCACCTCGTCTGAATCTGGACATGAAAAATACAGGCGCATCAATTGCGCCTGTATTTTTATTTTATGCTAAAACCAAATCACCTAAACCATCTATATCATATGTCGCATCCTTGCGAATAATTTCTTCTACCTCAGATCCTTCAAGTGTCTCTTTCTTTAAAAGAGCCTCGACCAATTTAACGTACTGGCTCTCGTTTGCCTGGATTAAATACTCTGACTTCTCCAAGGCTTTCTGGAATAATTCCTGCATCTTGGACTCCCTATCACCTTTACTAAAAGTCAAGGTAAATCCATCCTGAAGCATGCCTGTATCGACCATCTGCTCGATAATATGCTTCGCTTGTTTCACATCACCGCTAACACCGATGCTGTGTTCGCCGAGGAACATCCGTTCAGCAACACCGCCAGCGAGTACCATGGCCACACGGTCTAGCAGGTCGCTTGTTGTGGATAGATGAAGCTCCTTTGGAATTGGTGCTACATAACCAAGCGCCTCGCCACGAGGGATAATAGTAGCCTTTCGGACAGAGCCTGGTTTTGTCAAAGCAGCAACAATCGCATGGCCTGCTTCATGAATGGCAACACGGTTTTTTGTGTCGGCATCCTGAAGGGTACGGGATGTACTTCCTAGGATTGTACGGTCTAATGCATAATCAAGGTCGCTTTTTCCAATAAATTCTTTGCCGTTTCTAACTGCTATTCTGCTGGCTGTTTCAAAAAGTGATTGAAGTTCTGCACCTGAAAATCCTGATGTACTTTCTGCTAAATCATCCAGGGATGACGCCACATCACGTGCAAGGCTTTTACCCTTCGTGTGGATATCAATAATTTCCCGTCTCCCTTTTGTATCAGGAAGTGGAACCTGGAATGAGAAGTCAATTCTTCCAGGACGAAGAAATGCTTCATCAAGCATATCTTTCCGGTTCGTTGCGGCAATGAACAATATTCCGTCATTTGGGTGTCCACCGTCAAGCTGAACAAGAAGCTCTGTCAGTGTTTTTTCTGATTCTTCACCGCCGTGCTGCTTCCGTCTGCCTGCAAGTGCATCTATTTCATCAATAAAAATAACTGCCGGTGTCTGTTTTCTCGCACTCTGGAATAGGGTACGCACGCGGCTTGCTCCAACACCAACAAATAATTCATTAAAAGCGGAACCGCTTGTTGAGAAGAAGGAAGCATTTAATTCACGTGCAATTGCCTGTGCAAGAAGCGTCTTACCTGTACCTGGAGGTCCATAGAGCAAAATTCCTTTAGGAGGCTTTATCCCCATTTTTGCTGAACGTTCTGGTGCTTTTAAAATCGATAGTGTCTGAAGTATTTCTTCCTTCATTTCATCTCCAAGCCCACCAACATCATTAAGCGTAATTGCTGGAAGAGGCCTTGCTTTGGAGAGACTATTTTTCATTGGATTGGAAATGCCAATTCCGCCTTTTGATTTTTGAAGAGCAAGAGCAGCTCCTGCGAGTGAAATGACCAGACCACCCATAATCCATTTTCCGAATTTACTGCTGTTGTTAAAAGAATAATCGATGTTATATTTTTCGACTAGCTTGTCTACCATTTGGCTGTTAGGAGGGACATTGGAAACATATTTGCCTTCTTTTGTCTCGAGGTGCAGGGAGCCATCTGAGTTTTCTGTCAAGGTTACCGTTTCTCCTTTTTGATGCTGAATTGTTTTTACCATGGAAGAGAAGGGGATAGCAGTCTCTTTAGTTGTTTCTTGTATAATCCATAAAGTAGTGGCGACTATTAAAATTAACACTCCAAGGAGTGGCATAAACTTTGAAACTATCTTTGAGCTTTGATTCAAGTAGTTCATCTCCTTCTATTTCTTCAAGATTTCTATCTCCATTATATGAAAATGTTATCTGTAATAAATAGGTAATAGGTATTATTCATGGAGGGAATCGCTGGAAAAGCAAGAGAGTAGGATAATGAGAGAGCACTTGTGAAAGAGGGATAAACAAGAATTTAAGAAACTGGAAGGAAAAAATAACGCAATGATTGATGATGAATGATTGCAAAGTTTTGCTGAGACCGCTAAGATTGAAATAATGGGCAAAAATTTTTGTTGTCAAAAGAGAGGAAAACAAAATGAGTAAGAATTTTAAAGAAGAAGTAACCTCGCGCCGGACGTTCGCGATCATTTCCCACCCGGATGCCGGTAAAACGACCTTAACTGAACAATTACTATTATTCGGTGGCGCCATTCGTGATGCCGGTACTGTAAAAGCAAAGAAAACAGGTAAATTTGCAACGAGTGACTGGATGGAGATTGAGAAACAGCGCGGAATATCTGTTACCTCCAGCGTAATGCAATTTGACTATAACGACTTCCGTGTCAATATTCTCGATACCCCTGGACATCAGGATTTCAGTGAAGATACCTACCGTACGCTTATGGCGGTTGATAGTGCCGTCATGATCATTGATTCTGCAAAGGGTATAGAGGAACAAACTTTGAAGCTATTCAAGGTTTGCCGCATGCGTGGAATTCCTATTTTTACGTTTATTAATAAACTTGATCGCCAGGGGAAAATGCCGCTAGAGCTTTTGGCTGAATTGGAAGAGGTTCTTGGAATCGAATCTTATCCAATGAATTGGCCAATTGGGATGGGCAAAGAATTTCTTGGTATTTATGATCGGTACTATAAACGAATTGAACAATTCCGTGTTACTGAAGATGAAAGATTTATTTCATTAAATGAAGATGGCGAAATCGAAGGTGATCACCCATTAAAAGTTACAGGCCTTTATGATCAGACATTGGAAGAAATCATGCTTTTAAACGAAGCAGGAAATGATTTCTCAGCTGAACGAGTGGCAGAAGGTGACCTGATTCCAGTTTTCTTTGGAAGTGCGTTGACTAACTTTGGCGTGCAAACCTTCCTTGAAACCTATCTTCAGTTTGCGCCTGCCCCGATGGCTCGGAACTCATCAATCGGAAAAATTGATCCTCTTTCAGAGCAGTTTTCAGGATTTGTGTTTAAAATCCAAGCGAACATGAATCCGGCACATCGGGACCGAATTGCATTTGTTCGTATCTGTTCCGGAAAATTCGAACGGGGAATGGCTGTTAACATTCCGCGTCTGGGAAAACAGCTGAAGCTTTCTCAGTCGACATCATTTATGGCTGAAGAGCGGAACACCGTTGATGAGGCTGTTAGTGGAGATATTATCGGCTTATATGATCCGGGTACGTATCAGATTGGCGATACACTCACTTCGGGAAAAGATGATTTCCAATATGAACGGCTGCCACAGTTTACCCCTGAATTATTCGTTCGGGTTTCGGCTAAGAACGTCATGAAGCAAAAGTCCTTCCATAAAGGAATTCAGCAGCTTGTTCAGGAAGGTGCAATACAACTTTTTAAAACCGTTAAAACGGATGACTATCTGCTTGGTGCTGTAGGGCAGCTGCAGTTTGAAGTGTTTGAGCACCGGATGAAGGCTGAATACAATGCAGAGGTTTTAATGGAAAGACAGGGATCGAAAATCGCCAGATGGATTGAAGGAGACACGGTTGATGAAAACCTGTCAAGCTCCCGAAGCCTTCTCGTTAAAGACCGTTTTGATCAAAATGTATTTTTATTTGAAAATGATTTTGCACTCAGATGGTTCCAGGAGAAAAATCCGGATGTAAAGCTATACAATCCAATGGATAGTGAATAAAGAAGAAAAACGGCGAAGCTTTTGTTTCGCCGTTTTTTGGTGCTTATTGGTATTAATAATTAAATTAGTTTGCTATGATAGCAATAGAAAATTAGTCCTTTTGGGGGAAATTTTGTATGTATTGTAATCAATGCGGGATTTCGTTTCTGCTCCACGAAAAAGGTTATCTGTATATTAATACCACAGAAAACTTATCTGCTTACAAGCTTGAACCACATGGGGACGGATGGTGGTACATCCCTTATGATAACCATCAAGAGTTGCTTGAACGAATACAGCTATTAACTAAAGCACAGGATCAGTCTCTTTCCGCGCTTTGTTTGAAAAGAAAAATTCCTTCTGCGGGCATTCCGCTTAAAAGCCTGATTATCCAGCTGCAGAATAAAAATACAATTTCCATTATTCAATCAGGAGAGCTCATCAGTTTTTTACAGCCAATTATTGATTTGCAGAAGGACGATCAACTATTTGGTTATGAATCATTGCTGAGAACAAAAGAAGATAACGATATTTCGCCGGGAGCTTTGTTTTCAACAGCAGCAAAAGCAGGCATGCTTTCACTCCTTGACCAGAGGGCACGTGAAGCAGCCATAAGGGCCAAAAATCTTTTTATCCCTAAAGGGGTTAAGAGTTTTATCAATTTCTTGCCTTCAACTATTTATAATCCTGATTTTTGCCTGCAGCATACTTTTCACCTTGTAAATAAATATGCAATTGACCCCGCAGATCTTGTCTTTGAAGTGGTTGAATCCGAACAAATTGAAGATATGGGCCACCTGAAAAAAGTATTGCAAACATATAAAAGAGAAGGAATGAAAGTAGCCCTTGATGATGTCGGGGCTGGGTATTCAACTCTGGAAGTGTTAAAAATGCTCGATCCGGATTTTGTGAAGATTGACCGGCAATTCATTCAATTTTGTGATCAGGAATCACGAAAACAGCAGTTCTTGGGAGAAGTGATGGAATTGGCTAATGAATTGGATATAACGGTTCTCGCCGAAGGAATTGAAAGAAAGGAAGAGCTGGAATACTGCCGCAGTCTCGGTGTCCAGCTTGCCCAAGGCTTCTTTATCGGTAAGCCTTCTCCTAATCCTGTTTATAAAACAGTGTCAGCCAATTAAGGCTGGCACATTTTTTTTGAAATTACAGTTTTAATCTATTATTATTACAGAATTTTCTGTAAAGTATTTGACGAATGTTTTTCTATCTGGCTAAAATGAACATAATCATGTTTTTGAAAAGAGGAATGATTTTGGAAAAGGGCTATTTTTTTACAGGCTTTCCGGGCTTCATCTGCAATCAGTTGATTCGCCAGGTATTAAAGAGGAATGAAGGGAAAGGAAAAGTTTTTGTCCTTGTCCTGCCCGACATGCGACAAAAGGCATTGAGTGAAGCGAAGGAAATTGTTGCGGAATTTAAGCTGGAAGATGACCAAATCCAAATTATTGAAGGGGATATTACCGTGCCAGGGCTCGGAATACCTGACGAAGAGCAAAATCACCTAGCGAAGCAAATTACACATATCTTTCACCTGGCTGCGATCTATGACCTTGCCGTGCCAAGGGATATCGCTTATAAGGTAAATGTAGTAGGGACAAAAAATATTAATGAATGGGTAAAAAAACTGCCAAATGTAAAAAGATATACGTATTTCAGTACAGCATATGTAGCGGGGAAACGCGAAGGAAAGCTTTATGAAACCGAATTAATTCTTCCAAAGGCTTTTAAAAACCATTACGAAGAGACGAAATTTAAAGCGGAAGTGCTTGTAGAGGAATTGAAAAGGGAAGTTCCCATTACAATCATCCGTCCGGGGATCGTAAAGGGACATTCAAAAACTGGTGAAACCATCAAATTTGACGGCCCTTACTTTATTATGAATTTTCTCGACCGTTTGAAATTTCTTCCTATTATTCCGACGATGGGAAAAGGAGATGCTGTTGTCAATCTTGTTCCAATTGATTATATTATTGAAGCGACGACTTATTTGGCCTTTCTCGAGCAGGGGGCGGGTAAAACGTATCATTTAACCGATCCTAAGCCCTATCCTGTTTCCGAGCTTTATAGAATGCTGATGGCAGAGCTGATCAAAAAACAACCTAAAGGGAGCCTGCCATTGTCAGCGGCCAAATTAGTGCTGTCGTTAAAGCCAGTTCGTAAATATCTTGGAGTAGAAAAAGAGGCTCTTGATTATTTTACATGGATGGGACGTTTTGACTGTACTCAAGCCCAGGAGGATTTAAAGGGATCAGGAATTCAATGCCCTGATTTTCGTGATGGAATTTCTCCGATGATTTCATTTTATATAAAAAATAAAGATAACCCTGCCTACCAAATAAAAATTATCTAAAGTCAGGTGAATGAACGTGCATTCAGTCAGTGAAAAAATTCAGGTGTTTGCCCCTGCAACAGGAAAGCATCTTGGCGAGATTGATGAAACTCCACTGCATCTTGTCGATCAATTTTACCAGCAAGGAAGAAATGCCTTCGAGAGATGGAGTAACCTCCCAGTTTCCAGTCGGCTTAACTATTTGAAAGTGCTAAAAGAATATATGGCAGATCATATGGAGGAAATCGCAAGGACAATTGCCGATGATACAGGAAAAGTCCTGACAGAGGCATTGGTTGCCGATATTATGCCTACGCTGGATGCAATCAGCCATATATGCTCCCATGCGGAAAAGATTTTAAAAAGGCAAAAAGCTTCTACACCTTTATTGCTGATTGGAAAAAAATCTTTTGTTGAGTATATGCCAAGGGGAGTTGTCCTTGTTATCTCTCCTTGGAACTATCCTCTTCAGCTTGCCATTGTTCCAATGATCAGTGCACTGGCTTCAGGAAACACTGTCATATTAAAGCCGTCTGAAGTCACTCCATTGGTAGGGAAATGTATCGAAGACCTTTTTGCCAAAGCGGGCTTCCCTGAAGGAGTGGTCCAGGTGGCCCACGGAGGTAAAGAGGTAGGCGCCGCATTTACTGATGGAAGCCCCGATTATATTTTCTTTACCGGGTCAGTAAGGACAGGGAAAATCATTCAGGAGTCCGCTGCAAAAAGGCTGATACCTACTACACTTGAGCTAGGCGGGAAAGATCCAATGATTGTCTTTGCTGACGCTAATCTAAAAAGAGCAGCAAAGGGAGCCGCCTGGCCGCTTTTACAAACAGCGGACAGGTGTGTATGAGTGCAGAAAGGCTGTATGTGGAGCGCAAGGTGTACAATGAATTTTTAGCTTTGCTAAAAAATGAAGTAGAGGGTCTGACACAAGGGGCAGACGAGAATAGTGATATTGGTTCAATGACATTTCCATCACAAATTCAAATCGTAAAGGAACAGCTGGAGGAAGCCCTATCGCGAGGTGCGGTCCTCGAAACAGGAATTCAGCCGCAGGATTGGAAGGAAGGCATGTTCCTGCCCCCGACTGTTGTAACAAATGTCGTGCAGGATATGAAAATCATTCAGGAAGAGGCCTTTGGACCGCTTTTGCCGGTAATTCCATTTGATACAGAGGAAGAGGCGGTATCACTCGCGAATGACTCCATTTATGGGCTGAACGCCAGTGTATGGTCCTTGGATCTGTTGAAGGCACGAAGAGTTGCTGGGAAGCTTATTTCAGGAGCAGTTGTCATTAATGATGCCATCATCACAGTAGCCAATCATGGCCTTCCATTTGGGGGAGCAAAGCAAAGCGGGATTGGCAGATATCATGGTGATGCCGGTCTGCGTATTTTTTGCCATGAAAAAGCGATTATCGAAGACAGCGGCAGAAAAAATAATGAAATCCAGTGGTACCCGTATAAGGGAAAGTATCCATTATTTCTGAAGCTTTTTAAAAGTTATTTTCAAAAAAAACGTGACTGGAACACATTCGCGCGCACCTATTTAAAGCTTCTAAAGAAATGATTGTTTTAGTAAAATAAAAAAATCGCTTTAATTTGGCTTTTTTATGGATATCCTAAAAATTAGAAAATAAAATTGCCAAAACAAAGCGGGTTGGAGAATGAAAAAGCTTAATAAACTAGAAGCAGTCATGTGGAATATAGCCTTGCCAGGATTCAGCCAGCTGTTGGCCGGACAGTATATAAAAGGAATCTTGTTTGTCGTATTGGAATTTATTATTAATGTTTTCAGCAATTTTAATCAAGCCATTTTATACAGCTTTATCGGAGAGATAGACATCGCCTTTAAGGTAACGAATTTCCAGTGGCTGATGTTTTATCCATGTGTATATATGTTTGCACTGTGGGATGCTTATCGAAGCGCGATGCCGGCGAAGAAAAACTGTCATTTTTGCCTTTTGTGTTCGGCGACTTTGTCACAATCGGACTAATGTATTCCAGCAAGGTTGTAATAGTAGGTGTGATGCAGGGCCTGTTTTTTTGCCAATGATTTTTTTAATTCCTGGACTCCTGATTGGTTTTTTTCTCAGATTTTTGCTTTTAGCCAGACATCCTGAAAGCAAATAATACAAATATTTTTAATAGCAAAAGCTTTATCCTGCAAGGGCTGGGTAAGGCTTTTTTGCTTTATTAAAAATTTATTTATTTTCGACACCCCCACAAACCCCTCCTTGCCGTCCGTAATCATTTAGTGAAAAAGCGGCCGCGAAAAAAAACATAAGGTGGAATAAAAAATGAAAAAACAAACAAACCATAAAGACTTACATAAAATCGCAAAGGGAGCTTTAGCTGTTGTCCTAGCTGGAGGAATCACTCTTACTGCCGGAAACGCAGCATTTGCTGATGAAAATACAACTGCTGTTAAATCAGAAACAACTGCTCCAGCTACAGAAACTGTAAAGACAGAGACACCAGCACTAGTACCAGGAGATTTCTTCTATTTCGTAAAAATTGCCCTTGAGAAAATCCAGCTTGCATTGACTTCTGATGATTCAAAGGAAGCAAAACTGCTTGCCAATTTTGCAACTGAACGCCTTGCTGAAGCTCAAGCACTTTTCGCTGCAGGAGACCAGGAAGCTGCTGTGAAAGCAATTAAAGATTCTGTTGAAGAAATGAAAAATGCAGATAAAATCATGGAAGACCAAAAAGATTCAACTAAAGAAGAAGAAGTTAAAAAAGAAGAGTCTGATAAAACAACTGAAGTAAAGCAAGACGACGCAAAAGAAACAGAAAAAGCTGAAACTGAAGAAGTAAAAGCTGATGACCAGAATAAACAAGACGAAACAGCAGTAAAAACGGAAGATAAAGATTCTGAAGAAGCAAAAACAGAAGAAGCAAAAACAGAAGAAAAAGCTACGGATGAAACTACAACTGACAATTCTAACCTTAAGGATGTAGAAAAAGTTCTTACACAAAATATTGTTGCGTTGACTGCAGCAATGGATAAAGTTCAAAACCCTGTGGCAAAAGCAGCATTAAAAAGAAATATTGAAAAAACCTACGCTAGATTAGCTGAGAAATTAGCAAAGTTGGAAAAAGAAGCTGAAGAAGTAAAAACTGAAGCTCCTGCTACAGAAACTACAGTGAAAACTGATACACCTGCAGCAACTACAACAACTGGTACAACTGCTACCACAGGAACGACAACAACTGCACCTGCGACAACAACAACAACTGAACCTGCGACAACAACTGAAGACACTTCAGATGTTAAGACTGAATCCAAAAAAGAAGTTAAAAAAGCAGCTGTTGCAGCGAAGCACACTGCAAAAAAAGAAGCTAAACAAGCAAAAACTGCTGCAAAACAAGTAAAGCACCAAGCTAAAAAAGAAGCAAAGCAAGTGAAAACAACTGCAAAGCAACAAGCGAAGCAAGTAAAGTCTGCTGCAAAGCAAGAAGTGAAAAAAATTCGCCAAACTGAAAAACAGCAAGTTAAAGAAGTAAAAACAACAGCTAAACAGCAAATCAAACAAGTAAAACAAACTGTTAAACAAGAGCTTAAGCCAATAAAGAAAGTTGAAGAACACCGTACACATGAAAATGGTAAAGAAAAGCACAATGACTAATTATTCAGAATGAACAATAAACAGGAAAAGATAGCCTTAACTGGGGCTATCTTTTCTAAATGCAGTTACCCCCACAAAAAGATAAGCTCCTACCGTATGTTATAATTGGTTGGAATAGAGAGGTGAGGCTATTGCTGGGTTTATTGTTTATGACCAAAAAGAAAAAAAGAACACTAGAAGAGTCGGTTGCATTAATTCAGCATGGTGATACTGCTTTGCGGAATGAAATTATAGACTCTTACAAACCTTTTATTGCTAAAACCGTGTCGGCTGTTTGCAAGAGATACATTCACGAAACAGACGATGAATTTAGTATCGGCCTTATTGCATTCAATGAAGGAATTGATAAATATTCTCCTGAGCGGGGAGCTCTTTACTCAGTTTTTCGGAAGTATTGATTAAAAGACGGGTAATCGATTATATCCGCAAGCAATCCAGAAACCAGAGTATTAGCATCGATTTAAATAGAGAGATGCAGGATGAAGATTCTCCAGGTACCCTGATCGAAAATGAATTATCAATACATGAATATAATAAAAAAACAGAACAGGAACACCGCAGGGACGAAATAATGCAATTCCAACAGATGCTGCTAAAATATGATTTATCCTTTAATGAAATCATTGAGCAGTCTCCAAAACATGCTGATGCCAGAAAGAACGCTATTTTAGCTGCAAGGCTCCTGGTGGAAAACGAGGAATTGAAGGAAATCCTCCTTACAAAGAAAAAACTGCCGATCAAACAGCTTGAGCAGCTGGTAGACGTAAGTAGAAAAACGCTCGAACGTAACCGAAAATATATTATTGCAATTGCACTTATTTATTCAAATGATTATGTTTATATGAAGGATTATATTAAGGGGGTGCTGGAAACATGAAAAAAGGAATCATTATGGAAATGGATGATGTTTTTCTGACATTATTAACCCCTGATGGTGAGTTTTTGCGTGCCCGGAAACAAAATAAAGCATATGTTCTTGGAGAAGAAGTTCATTTTTTTCCAGCTGTGGCGAGGGAACGAACAGGGGGTTCGTTTTCGATAGGGAAATTTTTTAAAGGTAAGCGGCTTGCAACTGCAGCTGCAGCCCTTGTGCTCGTCTGTGCATCATTTCTTCCTATTTATAAAAGCAATCAGGCCTACGCTTACATGTCAATTGATGTTAATCCAAGTATAGAAATGGCTGTCAATAAAGAAATGCAGGTGGTTGAGTTAAATGCATTTAATAAAGATGGTAAAAGGATTTTAACGAAAATTGACGATTGGAAGAAAGAAGATGTTTCGAAAATTACCGAAAATATCCTCATAGAGATAAAGAAACAAGGATATTTAAAATCTAACCATACGGTAGTGATTTCAACTGTAAGAACTGAAAAGGCTGAACCAGAGGCAGAAAAGCAGCTAAATACGAAAATGCAAAAAATAGAAGAAGCAGTATCAAATGAGCATCTTCAATTAACGGTTGTTAGTGGCACGGAAAAGGATTTAGAAAATGCCCATAAAATGGGAGTAACAACAGGGAAATATAAAGAAATTAAAAATCCTGCCCATTTCAACAAAGAGGTTCATGAAAAAAATCCTGTTCAAAAAACAGAAGAACACCCACAAGTAAAAACAAAAGTAAAGTCGATCCTTCCTTCAAAACCAGAATTAAAAAATGATCTGAAAGAGGACGATGAAAAAGGCAACAAGGAAAAAGAAGGCATATCCAAACGAAATATTCCTTTAACTATTAAACCTTTATCCCCAGCGAAATCAAAAAGACAGAAATAAAGGTAAAACCCCAGGGGAAAGGGAATAAAAAAAGGAATATAAAAAGACATCTTCCTCAAACCCTGGCCAAACAAAAAAGCAAGGGCATTCAGCTTCAAACGAAGATAAGCATAAAGAAGATGACGACAGCCATGGCAATGCCAATAAAAATGGGCATGGAAATGGTAACGGGCAAGAAAATGCTCAAGACCATAATTCAAGGAAATATAATGACAAAATGAATAACCACGTTGATAAACATAAAGAAATACATGAAAATAAACACGAAGAAAAAAATGAAAATAAACACAGGTAATAGAAATAGAAAAGTCCGGCGATTATGCCGGACTTTTTTCCATTTATATTCAATTTTTTACTTTCCGGATAGCTGGGCTTGAGCCTGTTGTACAAGTCTTTTTGTAATTTCTCCTCCGACGGAGCCATTAGCTCTTGAAACTGTATCTGAACCCAACTGAACACCAAATTCTTGGGCGATTTCATATTTTACCTGATCCATGTATTGTTCAATTCCTGGCACTAATAATTTATTGCTGCTTCTTGCCATTTATATCATCTCCTTCATTCATTACAGAGAATATCTCTGTATAAATAGTGTTACACTCCTTTTGAAATTTCATGAGTGGAAAAACTTATCGGAGCTGGCATTATTCGAGTGTAAATGGAAAATGACATTCATTAAAAGAAAAAGGAGAAGGATCATTTAATCCTTCCCATGGCTTACATCTTTGGTTGGGTGCATGAAGGGAAATGCCTGGGGTTGTTTTTTCTGTTCCAGCAGTTCCCTGTTTTCGGCTGTATTCCACCCAATATCATTTGTCGGATGGATCCATTCATCCCCTGACATTACAGCTGGATCTGTATCTGCACTCCAGTTCTCAAGAGGTGACTGAGGAGAACTGTACTTACTATCCCCAACAATAACGCCAAAACTATTTTCAAATGGAGGCTGTATTTTAATCCCGGTTCCTTTAAAGCTTGGTGCATTAATCTGGTGCGGTAGAGTTTCGTCCAAACTGACTTTTTCATCTTTTGAATTTTTATTATTCTGCATTGTCATATCGCTCCTTTTGTTTATTTTTTGAAATCTCTCCGTTTTTATGAATGGAATGGATTTGTAAAACAGGAAGCACTTAAAGGAATGAAGAATTGGGATAGCACGCAAAATAAAAGCAGAGTTAAATGAATGGAGGGTTTATAATGGCAAAACGAAAAGCTGAAAAAAATGCGGTTGAAAAATATTCGAAAACGCCTGATAAAAATATTCAGGAGTCTGAGTTCTCCGCCGAATTCGCAAATGGAGAAGAGGCAATAAAAGGAGCAAACAGAAACTCTAAACTTGGAAAAAAGGGCAGGTCATAATGTCAAAAGAAGACAAGGACAAAGCGAATGCGGCTAATGTAGAATTTAGCGTTGAGTTTGGGGATGTGAATGGAATCAAATTGTATGAGTTTCCATTAAAAAATAAAAAATCGGAGAAAAAGGAAAAAAGGAAATAATAGAAAAGCTGCCTCAATCGGTCTCGAGTTAAAGACCTCTTGGGACAGCTTTTTTTACCCTTTATAGGGAAACGAAAATAAAGTAGTAGCTTCCTGTGCAGGAGCGAAATAAGCCACAAGGCATGAAGGAGCTTTCTCAACCATTCCTGTTTCAAGGTACCGGGCTAGATTAAAAGAAAGTGATTCAAGCATGGTGTGTTTATATAGCTCTTTTTCGTTCAGGCTGAATTCTGATAAATCATCCCCTGCTATTTGAGGATTTTGGATAATCAGCTGATAAAGCTTTGTTCTTTCTTCCTTAGTATAGCTTTGCTCCCACCACGGTTTTCTTGGCTTGTATTTCTGGTTTGCCAGATAGTCATATTTCATAAGGCTTTCCACGATATCATAATCTAAAATACCTTTAGCCTTTAAAAAGGAAGACAGACGGCGGAATAAATCTTCAAGCTGATGGCCGATCCTTGACCAGCCCTGACTGTCCCAGTACGTTCCAAACTCCTGGAAAAAGTCGAATGGTGAAGAGAAAACATTGGTAACTAAATATTCAACCGTATGATCCATCCGGTGATCGTTCCAATATTTTTCCAACACATCCTCCACTTGCTTAATTTTTATGATATCAGCAAAAGAAAGAACATTATTCCCTAAAATTTCATAAGGGGAATGGTCCATATAGGTGTATTG
Organism: Neobacillus sp. PS3-34; assembly: GCF_030915465.1. Taxonomy (GTDB): domain Bacteria; phylum Bacillota; class Bacilli; order Bacillales; family Cytobacillaceae; genus Neobacillus_A. The sequence continues at coordinate 1,092,091 of NZ_CP133267.1, read as the reverse complement.
GTGATCTGAAGCGCGTAACCGCAATCCGGTTCCCCTTAGCATTTTTAAAAAGCCAAGCTGCAATTCCTCCTGCCTCATTACAAACACATCATTAAACGTTTTTCTGAATGATTGATAATCTTCCTCAGGAAGGCCGGCTATTAAATCGAGATGCTGGTCGATCTTTCCGCCTTCTTTAACCATTGTGACTGTTCTGGTCAGCTTGCTAAAGTTTTGTTTACGCATCACGAGCTCATTCGTATAATCATTGGTTGACTGTACACCAATTTCAAAGCGGAAAAGACCGTAAGGCGCCTGCTTATTCAGGAATTCAATTACTTCGGCGCTCATGATATCGGCAGTGATCTCAAATTGAAAGATGGTGCCTGGCAAATGCTCGTCGATCAGGAACTGGAACATTTCCATCGCATAGCTTCTGCTGATATTGAAGGTGCGATCCACAAATTTAATTGTTTTTGCACCATTCGCCATTAAATACCGTATATCATTCTTAATTTTTTCCCTGTCAAAATATCGGACACCGACTTCAATTGATGAAAGACAGAACTGGCAGCTAAAGGGGCAGCCGCGGCTAGTCTCAATATACGTGACCCGTTTATTTAAATGCGGAATGTCTTCTTCAAACCTGTATGGAGAAGGAATATCCTTTAAATCTAATTTATTCATCTGAGGTGTAATGACAATCTGGTCTTCTTGCCTAAAAGAGATTCCGGGAACACGCTTAAATTGTTTTTCCCCGTCCAACTCATTGAGAAGCTGTTTAAAGGTTGCTTCCCCTTCTCCGACAACGATAAAGTCCACCTCTGGAATCTTCTCCATCCATTCAGCAGTGTCATAAGTAACCTCAGGACCTCCAAGAACAATTTGGATAGAAGAATCGATTTTTTTAATAATATTGATGACTTTAATTGTCTCTTCAATATTCCATATATAGCAGCTGAAACCAATTACATCGGGTTTTTGCTGAATAAGGTCTGAGACTATATTCATGACAGGATCCTTAATCGTATACTCTTTAATTTTTATATTAAATTCCGGAGCGGCATAGGCTTTCAAATAGCGGATAGCCAAATTAGTATGTATATATTTGGCATTTAAAGTGGAACAAATTATATTCATTGATAGAACTCCTTATTTAAGATGAAACAATATTCTATTATAACCTTGATTAAGCAAAAAGGATAGTATACCAGCGTAGATTACCATTTCTTCAAGCTACTTCCATTTTTGAATAAAATTTTGAATTGTTTTAAAAATTCCATTAAGAGCTGTATCATTAAGGTAATACCTTATAAGAAAAATTATAGGATTGTCATTTGGAGAGTGGGAGAGGTGGAGAAATATGAAAGTGACACTATTTGCTACATGTCTTGTAGATATGTTTCAAAGTAGCGTTGGAAAAGCAACAGTTGAACTGCTTGAGAGGTTAGGCTGTGAAATTGATTTTCCGGAATCACAGGTATGCTGCGGGCAGCCTGCTTATAATAGCGGTTATGTGAAGGAATCAAAAGAAGCGATGAAGCGAATGATTGAAACCTTTGCCGAAGCAGAATATATCGTATCGCCATCTGGATCCTGCATTGCTATGTTCCATGAATACCAGCAGATTTTTAAAGGAGACCTGCTGTGGGAGCCTAAAGCAAAAAGGCTGGCAGAAAAATCATTTGAGCTTACACAGTTTATTGTGGATGTTTTAAAAATCGAGGACGTCGGTGCCAGTTTTGATGGTTCAGTTACGTATCATCCATCCTGCCACATGACTAGATTGTTGGGAGTAAAAGAAGCTCCAATGGTTCTATTGAAAAATGTTAAGGGTCTAAAGTTTACTGAGCTGCCGGGGAAAGAACAATGCTGTGGCTTTGGTGGAACCTTCTCAGTTAAAATGGCACAAATTTCTGAGCAAATGGTAGACGAAAAAGTTTGCCATGTTGAAGAAACGGAAGCGGAGTTTTTAATCGGGGCAGATACAGGATGTTTAATGAATATTGGCGGACGGATTGAAAGAAAGGCCAAGGCGATTAAGGTTTTGCACATTGCAGAGGTTCTGAACAGCCGTTAATAAATGGATAGTGATTTTATTTTATTTATGGAATGGAGGGAAAACAGATGGCAATGAAAATAGGCGCAGATAATTTTAAAGAGCGCATTGATAAAGGCATTCACGATTCATTTATGAGAGGTGCAGTCGCTGGTGCCCAGGAACGGATGGGAACACGCCGGCAAGATGCCGTTGACGAATTGGGAAACTGGGAGGAGTGGCGTTCACACGGCGAAGAAATACGACAGCATGTACTTAATCATTTAGATTATTACTTGGAGCAATTAAGTGAAAATGTGGCCAAACGAGGCGGGCATGTATTCTTCGCTCAGACTGCTGATGACGCCAATCAATATATTATAAGTGTGGTCGAGAAGAAGGATGGAAAAAAAGTAGTGAAGTCCAAATCGATGGTTACAGAAGAAATTAATCTGAATGCATGTCTTGAACAGGCAGGCTGTGAGGTCATTGAGACGGATCTTGGGGAATATATACTGCAGGTTGATGATCATGAAGCTCCATCCCATATTGTTGTACCTGCCCTACATAAAAATAAAGAGCAAATACGCGATGTTTTTACTCAAAAGCTTGGCTACCAGAAAACATCCAAGCCGGAGGAATTGGCTAAGCATGCCCGTAAAGTGCTGCGGCAAAAGTATCTTGAGGCAGACATTGGGATTACTGGCTGTAATTTTGCTGTGGCTGAAACAGGCTCTTTCAGTTTAGTCACTAATGAGGGGAATGCTGACCTTGTAACAGCACTTCCTAAAACGCAGATAACAGTTATGGGAATGGAAAGAATCGTACCTACCTTCGAGGAAATGGAGGTCCTTGTCAGCTTATTGACCAGAAGTGCAGTTGGCCAGAAATTAACCAGCTATATCACTGTTTTAACAGGACCAAGGGAAGAACATGATGCTGATGGCGCAGAGGAATTCCATCTCGTCATCGTTGACAATGGAAGATCGAATATTCTTGGTGGTGAGTTCCAATCTGTTTTGCAATGCATCCGTTGTGCGGCCTGTATCAATGTCTGCCCAGTTTATCGCCATGTAGGGGGACACTCTTACGGATCCATATACTCCGGTCCAATTGGTGCTGTACTTTCACCACTGCTAGGAGGATACGAAGAATACAAAGAGCTTCCATACGCTTCCACACTTTGCGGAGCATGTACAGAGGTCTGCCCGGTAAAAATACCGCTGCATCAGCTTTTGCATAAACATCGCGAGGTTATTGTTGAAAAAGAGGGGAAAACACCTATTTCCGAGAAACTGGCCATGAAGGCTTTTGGTCTGGGTGCCGCTTCTCCTGTCCTTTATAAGCTTGGTTCTAAATTTGCGCCGACTGCAATGAATCCTTTTACCGTTGGCGATAAAATTTCGGAAGATCGCCCATTAAAGGCGTGGACGGATATACGCGATTTCCCGGCTCCGAATAAAGAAAGATTTAGAGACTGGTTCAAAAACCGCGAAAAAGGGGGCGGGAAATGATGACAGGAATCATTCAAAATCGGGATGCTTTTTTGGAACAAATAGCCGGCCGGCTCTGCCGCAGCCGACTATCAGGTAATATAGAGAGGCCTGTTTGGAAACATCAGCCACAAAAAGAGGTGCTAAGTGGTGCAACTGGAGACGAATTGGTTGAAGTACTGAAAAATCAGTGTTTAAAAATCCATACGAGCCTTTTTATTACAGACAAAAGCAAGCTTTCTAAAACATTAAAGGAAGTAGTTGTTAGTTTTGGAGGAGGTCCTCTTATTGCCTGGAAGGATGAGAGGTTTGCGAGGTGGGGTTTAGGTACATTATTATCTAATGAATTTCCAGAACAAGATATTAAGGTCTATGAATGGGATTATACAAGAGGGGATGAAAATATCACAAAAGCAGAAAAAGCCCAGGTAGGTCTCACGATCAGCGAAATTACACTGGCCGAGTCAGGCACGGTGGTCTTATTCAGCGATAAGGATAAAGGAAGGTCGGTCAGCTTTTTGCCGAAAACATACATCGCACTCGTACCGAAAAGCAGCCTCGTCCCAAGGATGACACAAGCGGCAGAAAGGATGCGCGAGAATCATTTAAACGGTAAGACTGTTGCTTCGTGTGTCAATTTTATAACCGGGCCGAGCAATTCAGCTGATATTGAACTTAATCTCGTTGTCGGTGTCCACGGCCCTGTAAAAGCAGCTTATATTCTAATTAATGACCTATAATGGCAACAGGCACCTTCCGATGAATTGGAAGGTGCCTGTTGCTTATCTAAAGGAATCGACCATTCGGTATACGAATTTTTTCGTTTTCGAGAGCTTGAATTCAATTATCGGCTGGGCAAGCGACGTAATCATCCTGCTTGATAAAAATAGGGTCAGCAATAGAGCAAGTCCTCCAAGGAGCAGAAATCCAATTGTAGGGCTGAAGTAGTTCTTTAACTCGCTTTCCCTGAACAGGCGAATGAAAAAGCCATGGAGCAGATAAACATACAACGTATTTTTGCCCAGGGTGGTAAAAAAGTATCTTTTTCTTGGCACGAATGCCAAGAAGCTCATAACCATAATAAAATTTATTAAGTAAAATCCAAGCCTTTTAAACATGGCGAATACAGAGGCATTACCCAAAGCATCATATGGCTTTGAACCAAGGAGCCAGTCATCATGTATTCCAGGGAAAAAGTAGAAGCCTGCAAAAACAGTAACAGCAGCTAGCAAAGCAAGGATTCTTGCTCTTAGAGTGAAAAGAGAATAAATATGATCCTTTTTCATGTAATAGCCTGCCAGGAATAAAGGGAAGAAAACAAATGTCCTTAAAAGGCTTAGAAAACTTGATGTCCAATCCATATAGCCAATAAGCATGCCGATCAGAATCGCAGCAGGGATGCTGACAGATGCTTTAAATTTCGTGAAAATGATCAAAAGTACATTCCAGAAAAAAAGACTAATCAGGAACCAAAGTGACCAGTGCGGGTCAAGCGGGTTCATTTTGAAAGTAGATTGATGATGCTGTACATAGTAAAAAATCGAGTAAATTAATTGAAATGCTAAATAAGGCATAATTAACTTTTTTGCTATTTTTGAAATATAACCCTTTTTATCGAATCCCTTCGAAAAATAGCCGGAGACGAGAATAAAGGCTGGCATATGAAATGTGTAAATGCCCTTGTAAATTGCAGAAATAATATGATTATCGTCCATATACGACCAAAGAAGATGCCCAAATACGACGAAAAATATCAAAATGAACTTTACATTATCAAAGTAGTAATCGCGCTGTTTCATAACAAACCTCCAGATTTCTCCCCCAATTACTCAACTCTTTTATACCCTAAGCTAATACTCAAAAAACAGGGAATACATTCCAAAGTATGGAAGAGATGAAATATCAACTGTTATACAACAAATGTAGTTCTGTTATATATAAATATATCCGTTTGTGACTTAGGTTTTATAAGGGTTTTTTTTGAAAAAAATATTGTGTTTCAAAAAAACATGAGTTTTATGACTTTTGTCACAGCGGAATACAATACGCTGAAATACAATATCAGAGGGGAAGAATTTATAGTTGCTATTGAGTTTGAACGAGAACAGGGAGGGAGAATATGTCAATCTTACCTAATAAAAATGAACTTGGATTTTTTGAAATACGCCTGGAATCTATCGGGGGATTAGGTGCCAACCTGGCCGGTAAAATGCTTGCTGAAGCCGGGGTATTGGGACTTGGCCTTAACGGGTCGAATTTTTCGTCATATGGTTCTGAAAAGAAGGGGTCTCCGGTAAAAAGTTTCGTCCGTTTTTGTGATCCTGGTGTAGAAATCCGCGACCATAGTCCAATAGAGCAACCGCAAGTCATCGGGGTTTTTCATGAAGCTCTATACAAGACAGTAGATGTTGTGAGCGGGCTTAACGCAGACGGAATTGTTATGGTGAATTCTACAAGGGACTTTGATGATATCAAAAAAGATTTGCAGCTAACATATGGAACACTGGCAATAGTAGATGCATTGACCATTGCGGTTGAAGAAAAAACAAAAGTAAATACGGCAATGCTGGGTGCGTTGTTCCGCATCTGTGAATTTTTAGACCCGGAGGCAATGAAAGATGTCATCCGAAGAACCTTTGAAAAGAAATATCCTCACCTTGTTGAACCTAATATCAGGACATTCAACAGAGGATATAATGAAGTGCGTTTTAAAACATATGAAGTAACCGAAGGAGCAATAGGAAAAAGCTTTGTGAGGCCACTGCCACAGCTGGGTTATATGACACAGGAAATTGGCGGAGTCATGACCACTCAAGCCAACAGTATCCTTAAAGATCTAAGCGGCTCAAGGCAGGGATTTTTGCCGAATTGGGAAAGAGATGCATGTATACATTGTGCAGCCTGTGATACTGTCTGTCCGGACTTCTGTTTTGTATGGGAAGAAGGCGAGGACAAGCGCGGCAGGAAGCAAATGTTTCTGAAGGGAATTGATTATCAGTATTGCAAAGGCTGCCTGAAATGTGTGGAAGCCTGCCCAACGGATGCACTGAGCGACCTGCGGGAAATGATTGGTTATGCAGAAGAAAACCGGGTGAAGCAAAAGTTTCCGTATGTAGCAGGGGGGATATCATAATGGCTATATTAGAAGAGGAATTGAAAGCAAAGGGAGCAGCAGAACAAGTATCCACCTTTGAATCAGGGAATGAAATGGCTGCTATGGCAGCTGCTCAAATCAATTATCATATTATGGGATACTTTCCAATTACGCCTTCTACAGAGGTTGCGCAGTATCTGGATTTAATGAAGGCACGCGGAGAGCATGATATCAAGCTGATTCCTGCGGATGGTGAGCATGGTTCGGCAGGGATTTGCTATGGTGCCTCTGCAACAGGGGCAAGAGTTTTCAATGCTACGAGTGCAAATGGATTTTTATATATGCTAGAGCAGATGCCAGTTCAGGCAGGAACCCGCTTCCCAATGGTTATGAATTTGGTAACGCGTGCGGTCAGCGGACCGCTGGATATAAGAGGAGATCATTCAGATTTGTATTATGCCCTTAATACAGGATGGGTTATTTTAACGGCAAGAACCCCGCAGGCAGTTTATGATATGAATATCATGGCATTGAAAATTGCTGAACACTCAAAGGTTCGCCTGCCAGTCATTGTTGCTTATGACGGATTTTTTACCTCCCATCAAAAAAGGAGAGTAGAATATTTTAAAGATCGGAAAGTGGTGCAGCATTTTGTAGGGGAATGTCCAACAGACTATCATTTTGCCAGAGATCCAAAAAAACCTGTTACCATCGGAGCACATATGAATGGTGATGACCTCATAAATAACCACTACCAGCAATCAGAAGCGATTTATAATGCCGGTGAGGTTTTTAAAGAAGTGGCTGCAGAGTATGAGAAACTATCGGGCAGAGAATTTCCTGTTCTCGATTTATATAAAATGGAGGATGCAGAAGTAGCTTTATTCTTATTGAACTCAGCTGCAGAATCGGCCAAGGATGTGGTAGACCAGCTTCGCGCAAAAGGCGTAAAAGCTGGTGTAATAAGCCCGAATATCATCCGTCCATTCCCTGCGAAAGAAATCCGCGAAGCGCTTAAAAATGTAAAATCATTATTAGTGGGCGAGCGTGCCGATTCTTATGGAGCTAATGGACCGAACCTCACTCATGAAGTGAAATCTGCACTTCAGGAAGACCTTGAAAACGGAACAATCGTCCTAAGCAGAGTATTCGGCCTTGGTGGAAAAGATTTTTATGCAAGCGATGCAGAGAAATTTTTCGAACTGGCCATCGATGCAATGGAAAAAGGCTATGCTGAAAAGCGATTTGACTATTATGGCCATGTTCCTGGGAATCCCGAGAAAATACTTAAGCCAGTTATTGAACCACAGCATGGTGATGCATATAAAACGGGTTTGATTGAAGTGGAAATGAATGAAGCAACCGATAAATTAAAGGTGAAAATTCCGCCACTAAGAGCGCTGACCAGCAAGCCTAAAAGAATCGCCTCAGGGCATGGGGCATGTCCGGGCTGCGGTATCTTTGCCGGATTAGAACTGTTTTTTAAAGGAATTGAAGGTGACATAGTTGTCCTGTTCCAGACTGGCTGTGCTTATGTAACAACAACCTCTTATCCACATAGCTCGCATAAGCAGACGATGATTCATAATCTGTTCCAAAATGGAGCGGCCACCCTGTCTGGTACACTCGAAGCCTTTTTGGAGCTGAAAAGACGCGGGGAAATTGAAGTGGCAGAAGATGCAACCTTTGTTATGATCACAGGTGACGGGGGAATGGATATCGGCATGGGATCGGCAATCGGAACGGCGCTTCGGGGCCATAAACTGATCATGCTTGAATACGATAACGAGGGTTATATGAACACAGGTTCCCAAATGTCCTATTCTACACCAATGGGACATATGACAAGTACAACCAGTGTTGGAAAAACACAGCGCGGAAAAGCCTTCCACCATAAAGATACCGCACAAATTATGGCGGCAACCAATATTCCTTATGTATTTACAGGCTCTGAAGCATTTCCGCAGGATCTGGTTAAAAAAGGTGCCAAGGCACAGTGGTATGCCCAAAATGTAGGAACGGTCTATGGGAAAATCCTGATTACATGTCCGCTTAATTGGAAATCAGAAGACCGTTATGGAGAGACAATAATGGAAGCGGCTGTTAATTCCTGTTTCTTCCCTCTTTATGAGGTAGAACAGGGTATCACGACAATAACTTATGATCCGGAAACGAAAAATAACAGGATCCCGCTTTCAGGCTGGCTGAAGTATATGGGCAAAACGAAGCATCTCTTAAAAGAAGAAAATAAATCTATACTTAACGAGTTCGAAGAAGAAGTTGAAAAAAGATGGAAGCGACTCAAGGCCAAAAATGACAATCCATATTTATAATAAGGAAAAATGCAAAACGTCCACGTGGGCGTTTTGTTTTTTTGTCGCTTATTGTAACAATTTATTCACTAGCGTTTCTTTTTCAATTATAATGAATGAATAGAAAAGTAGGAATTTTTTATCATTATTGGCAACTAGAGTGAAAGATAAAAGGGGGAGAGATTGTGAAGTTATTCCAAAGAAAAACTAAACAACAGAAGAAAATGAAAACGAGAGAAAAGAAAGTGGAAAAAGTCATACAATCTCTAGTGAAATTTAAGTTTTGGCAGAATTTAAAAATCGGCCAAAAATATGGTGCAGCGCTCTTTCTGACCATTGGACTTTTTGCTGCCTCCACGGCAGTTACTTTTGTCCTGTTAACAATGGTCAACTCCAGCCTGCAAAGTGTCAGTGACTCAGGTGAAAAGGCTGTGAAAATTGCTGAATCAGCAGCTGTCTTTCAGCAAAAGGGAAGTGTAATTGGAAACTTTATCATTGATTCTAACCCAGGGCATTTAAATGACTTTAAGAAGCTGACAGCAAAGTTTAATTCATTGAAAAACGAATTTAAAGGCTCGCTTACAAGTGGTGAGACAAAGGAGCTTCTCCAGCAGATTGATAAGAATGACCAACAAATAAATGATATTTTTACAAAAGATATTATGCCAGGTGTACGTCTTCAGCACGAGCGTGAATACCGGCTTGGAAAACTTCAGGCGGACAACCTTATTGCAAAAACGGTTGTTAAACTGGATAAATTAAAAACAGACTTAAAAAATGCTCAGGAAAGTGCGATTAGTTCTGCTAAAGGAAAGCTTATCCTGACATTAATCGTCCTGGTAATTTCAATTTGTATTTCCGGTGTATTGGGAGTAGCGGCGATTATGATTATTGGAACCATTATATCCCGTAAGCTTGGCCAAATAGTAAAAGTATCTAACGAAATCTCGTCTGGTAATTTAACTGCAGAGGCAGTTGAATATGAAGGAAAAGATGAAATTGCCGAATTGAGCAAGGCTACAAACTCAATGAGAGAAAAGCTTCAGGCGATGATTCAGGAAATTCAGGGAGTCTCCAGCTATGTAACCAATAAAAGCAGGGATTTGAACGGAGCTTCAGAAGAAGTTCGTGCAGCAAGCCAGCAAGTTGCTTCAACCATGCAGGAATTATCTTCTGGTGCAGAGGAACAGGCTGGATCAGCTGGGGATCTTGTGCTAATGATGGAAAGGTATCTTGCAAAGGTAGAGGAAGCAGTTCTAAACGGAAAATTTATCAGGTCATCGTCGAATGAAGTATTGAACATGACTCAAGAAGGCGACCTGCTAATGGAAAAGTCGCAAGAGCAAATGGTTAAAATTAATCAAATTATGAAAACTTCTGTGGAAAAGGTGAAAGGATTGGATCACCAGACCCAGCAAATCTCTAAGCTGGTACAGGTAATCCAGGATATAGCCGGCCAGACAAACCTACTGGCCTTAAATGCAGCCATTGAGGCAGCTCGTGCGGGTGAGCATGGCAGGGGATTTTCAGTTGTAGCTGCCGAGGTCCGCAAGCTTGCAGAACAGGTATCCTTTTCTGTTTCTGATATTACGAAAATCGTAGAAGGCATCAAATATGAATCAAACGAAGTTGTATCTTCTTTGCAAAGTGGCTATCAGGAAGTCGAGCATGGTACTGAACAAATTGAAGTGACCGGATTGACCTTTAAGAAAATCCATAAAGCAGTTGATTTGATGACGGAAAAAATAACGGATATTTCCAATAATCTTGAACATGTCTCAACTAGCTCGTCAGCTATGAATGCCTCCATTGAAAATATTGCTTCGGTTTCTGAACAATCTGCTGCTGGCATCGAGCAGACAAGTGCGTCAATTACTCAAACAAACCATTCAATGGAAAATATTTCAGACCATGCCCAATCCCTTTCTGATCTTGCTGAACAGTTAAATGAAATGATTTCAAAGTTCAAACTATAATTCAAACTTTGAAAATGCTGCTTCTATCAAGAAGCAGCATTTTTAAAAAGATAAATAATACCTATTTTTCTGAACTCTATCAAAGGATTTAAAGGTTTTTTGAGGTATTTAATAGAATAATAGAGATATTGTGATTGCTGATTATGGGAATTGGCGGGATGCCTAAGGTGAGATTAGAATCCTTAAATGATGAAATCGAATCATTAAAAGAAAAGATTGATTCTTTAGCCAAAGAAAATGAAACCTTAAAAGAATATGCTGCGCGGGCTGAAAAGGATAATATCTTTGAATTTGCCCCGGATGCCATGATCCTTTTTAATAAAGGTGGATATATAATAGATGCCAACAGGGCTTTTTGTACGATTGTCGGTAAAGAAATCCAGGATGTGATTGGTCACCGGTTAGAGGGATTTATTGCCGAAGAGAGCCTGTACAAGCTTAACAGGCAGCAGGAATTACTGGAACAGGGATGGCCGCGCAAAGGGAATACTCCCTATCAGACACGCTAAGGGGATATCATATCTCGAGTCAGTTACCAGCTATAATGAAAAGCTGGACCTTTATCTTTCTGTATTAAGAGAGGTTACCCATAAAACGATTCTTGGACAAAAAATCAAAGAAAACGAAAAGCTATTCCAGGAACTATTTTTAGAGGCAATGGATGGAATTATATTTTGGGATATGGAAGGTACCATTATTAATGCCAATGCTTCAGCATGCCGAATTTTCGAGTGTGCCTATCACGAATTGATCGGACGCAATTTCAAAGATTTAAGTATGGATAGACATAGAAATCCCCCTCTATTCAAAATCATGAAGGAATTTAGATCAACAGGGGCAGTCAAGGAACAGCTCTTTTTTCGAATGGCAGACGGCAGGGAGAAGCTGCTGGAATTTTCATGCAAGATGCATTCTGTTGACGGTTTCCAAATGACGATTTTCCGCGACATCAGTGAAAGGCATAGGATGGAGCAGGAATTGCGGGATAGTGAACAAATATTCAGGATTATTTTTGAAGAGGCATTGGACGGCTTGATTCTTTGGAATAAGGATTTTAAGGTAATAGATGTAAATAGTGCGGCAATAAATATGCTCAGTGTGGAAAAAAAACAGCTGGTGGGCCAATTTTTACAGAAACTAATTACTGATTGCGAATTTAAAAAGCAGGAATTATCAGAGCACGTAAGACAAGTAATTAGAAATGGTAAGCATGCTTCTTCCATAACACTTGATTGCAGGGATGGGCAAAAGCGGCATTTTGAGTTTTCAACTCAGCATGCAATTGTGGCAGGCTTGAATTTAACTGTTTTTAAGGATGTGTCAGAGAGAATCCAAATGCAGGAACAGCTTAGAAAGTCGGATACGCTGAACGTCCTGGGCGAACTGGCGGCTGGAATAGCACATGAAATCCGCAATCCAATGACTGCATTGAAAGGCTTCATCCAGCTTTTAGAGGAAAGCATAAAGGAAGAACACTCAATGTATTATCAAGTGATCACATCGGAATTGCAAAGAATTGACAGCATTATTAATGAGTTCTTAATTCTGGCCAAACCACAGGCAGTCAGGTTCCAGGAAAAAGATGTCGTCCTGATCATGAAAGAAACACTCGATTTATTAAATGCCCAGGCGGTTCTGCATAATGTTCAATTCCTGATGGTGCCTGAAAAAGGAATTCCTCCTATAGTTTGCGAACCGAACCAGCTAAAGAAAGTTTTTATTAATATCATCAAGAATGCAATTGAAGTGATGCCTGATGGTGGAACGGTTACGATAAAGATGGGCAGGAAGGAGAATATGATACATATTTCGATTAAGGATGAGGGGATGGGTATACCAAAAGAGAAAATACCAAAGCTGGGAGAACCTTTTTATACGACGAAGGAACGTGGAACAGGACTGGGCTTAATGGTTAGCTTTAAAATAGTCGAAGAACATCAGGGGAAAATTGAAATTGAGAGTGAATTAGGAAATGGCGCGGAATTTCATATTTGCCTTCCTCTTCAAAAGACAAAAGCTAACCAAGACTCAATTTAGGTGTAGTGAGTACAAATTATGAAACACTTCTTCGAGGAGTGTTTTTTCTATTGACTATTTGGAGTGAATTTGATATATATCTAATTAGATGATAATCTAATCAGAAGGAGCGCTTGTGCATGCAGTTAAACCGGCTTGTATCGTTCTATAAAACAATGGGAGATCCTACACGGGTCAGAATTGTCGCATTGTTGTCAAAAGGGCCCTTCATGGCCAGGCCATTGCAGGCAAACTGGGACTTACCCCACCAACAATCACTCACCACTTAAAAAAGCTGCGTGAAGTCAACGTTGTCTATGAGCGAAGGGATAAAAATACAATTTATTTCTATTTGAACGAATCGATGATCAAACAGCAGGCAAAGGTACTTTCACAGCTGCTTGATAAGAGGGCGGAGGAGATTGACGATATGGTGGAATCAAGCCTGGAAAGACAGAAAATCTTAGAAAATTTCTTTACGAGAGAAGGAAAACTGAAAAATATTCCCGCACAGAGAAAAAAGAAATTAATCGTGTTTGAGCATATGGTCCAAGGATTAAAAATAGGGAAAAAATATGAAGAAAAAGAGCTCAATGAATATATTAAGCAGTTCCATGAAGATTATGCTACCATCCGCAGGGAGTTTATCATTAATCATTACATGTATCGGGAAAACGGGATTTATGAATTGAACCCTGAAGAAATGTGGGCAAAAATTGAAGGGTGAAAAACGAAAGCAGCCGGTGGGCTGCTTTCTTGATATTCTATAACTCTTCTGTTAGCAAATGAATAAATCCTTCTATGTCCTTAACTTCGCTGCGCTGTTTAATTAGTTTTCGGCCTGCTGAAAGGGTCTTTCGTTTTGACTTCAGCCTTAGCTCCTCATCCTGGATACCGTCCAAATCAGCAACATGGGCAAGGCCAACAGTTCTCCGGATTAGTTCACATCCCGCGAATCCCACTGCATCTTCAAAGTATTTTTTCAGTATATGATTTAAAAATTCCTGGGTATTTGAAAGCACTTCTTTATTAGCTGTCCTCCACAAATGCGTGTATTCCTTTACAAAAACCTTCCAAGTGGTTTTAAGATGGGCAATAAAGACGTTTCGTCTTGCTTGGCTTGAAATGACCTGGAAGCCCAGGTTGGCGAATACCTGGCCTATATCAAAGCCTGCTGGACCATAATATGCAAACTCTGGGTCGATTACTTTTGTTTCTTGTTCACTGGCGAATACGCTTCCAGTGTGCAGATCCCCATGCAGCAATACTTCTGCCTCAGTAAGAAAGCTTTTTTTCAAAATGGAAGCATGGAATTTAAGCTCCTCATCATCCCAAAGGGCTTGAACGTCATCGCTTAACTCATTTTCATATGAATTATTTGGAGAAGGGAAGAAAGGATCGGTGAAAATTAAATCCTCTGTTATTTTACAAAGCTCGGGATTGATAAATTTCTTAACCAATTTCTTCTTTTCAGCTGCTTCGAGTCCATAGTCTGAGGTGAAAAATAAAGTCTTAGCCAAATATTCGCCAAGGTGCTCTGAGATTAAAGGATAAGTTTCTCCCTGTATAAATCCTGTTCTTGCGATGGACAGATGAGAAAGATCTTCCATAATCGTGACTGCTAGAATTTCATCACTGTAATAAACCTCTGGTACGTATTCAGGGCAGATCTCGCCGAAAATTTTTAGTGCTTCAGCCTCAATCTTTGCCCTTTGAAGTGTTAATGGCCAGCTTTCCCCAACCACTTTCGCATAAGGCAAGGCCTGCTTAATGATTATGCTTTTCCTGTTATGGGAATCTTCAATTCTAAAAACCAGATTTAGATTGCCGTCTCCTATTTCCTTGCAGGTTAAAACAGCATCCTCCTGGAAAATGCCTTTGCTGGCTGCTAATAAAATTGCGGATTCTTCTGTAAGTGGCTCATAAGATGTTTTAGTAGCGAAACTCATTGTAATTACCTCCTAAATATGGGAGGCTAACCTGCCTTTAAAAGCAAAAAAGCCTCTTTCTTATTCTGAAAGAGGCTGGAAGAAAACACATTCTTCTCACCTCTTATCTCTCAGAAAAATAATCTTTCTGTTGGAATTAGCACCGTGCCTTAAAGGGATATTGTCCCGGCGCAGAATGCGCCCCATTTCACAATGGCATTACAGTCGGTTGCTGGGCTTCAAAGGGCCAGATCCCTCAGCCAGCTCATGATAAGAGTAAATATGGATTTATTGAGTGCCAAGAAGATTTCGTATCTTCTGAATTTGTCCGGCACTGTTAAAAATAATACCAACGCATAAATCAGAGTGTCAATAGTTTTTTGAATAATTAATAATATTCAGGCTTGCGATCTTCGAAAATCGGGATAAGCCTTCGAATATCCTTCACTGTGCCGAGATCAATCTCTGCCTCAAGTATTTCTTCGTTTTCTCCAGCCTCTGCCAGTATTTCGCCCCATGGATCAATTACCATTGAATGGCCAACAAACACACTTTTCGGGTCGCTGCCGGATCGATTGCAGGCGATCACATAGCATTGGTTTTCGATGGCTCTTGCAATCAGGAGAGAACGCCAATGTGCCAGACGAGGCTTTGGCCATTCAGCTACAACGAAAAGAGCTTCTGCTCCTTCGGAAGTATGTGCCCGAATCCATTCCGGAAAGCGGATATCATAACAAATAACACCGGCAAAAGAGCGGTTTTCAAGCTTGAATAAACCCTTCTCTGTTCCAGCAGTCAGATGGTGGTGCTCATCCATTAGCTTAAATAAATGCAATTTACTATACTGATGGACAAGATCTCCCTGTTTATTGATGATGAGTAATGTATTTCTTACGTCATTGCCAGTCCTTCCGGCGACTGAACCACCGACAAGGTGAACCTGGTACTTTACAGCCGCATCTTTTAGAAATTTGAGGGTTTGGCTGCAGCCGGCATCCGCAATTTCATCGAGCCGTGTTAAATCATATCCAGTCGTCCATAGCTCTGGAAGCACAAGGACATCGGGCTTTTGAAGCATGGATTTCTCTATAAGCTGCTGTGCTTTCTCGTAATTTGCATCAGGATTTCCGAATGCAATATCCATTTGAAGACAGGCAATTTTTAGTTTCACTACTATTCCGCCCCTTTTGAATTTTTTAAAATTTCACTTTACAAGCTGTCATTTAAGTTATATCATTTGTGACTAGATTTTCAACAAAAAAATGAAATCCTGAAGCAGGTGACCAATGTGAAACAATTCTCGCAATCTGATTTATTAAATAGCCTTCCGAAACAGTTTTTTGCTTCGCTTGTAAAAAAAGTGGGAGAATATATTGAAAATGGCTATGATGTTATTAATTTGGGACAAGGGAATCCTGACCAGCCCACACCAGCACATATTGTGGAAAAGCTGAAGGAAGCGGCCGAAAATCCAATTAATCATAAATATTCCCCCTTCCAGGGCTATCGTTATCTAAAGGAAGCAGCCGCAGAATTTTACAAAAGAGAGTATGGCGTAAGTATTAATCCTGAAAAAGAGGTTGCTATCCTGTTTGGTGGCAAGGCTGGACTGGTGGAAATACCACAGTGCCTCCTGAATCCGGGAGAAACCATTCTTGTTCCGGATCCTGGGTATCCAGACTATTGGTCCGGAGTGCCCTTGCACAGGCACATATGGAAATCATGCCGCTGCGTGAAGAAAATGGCTTTTTGCCTGATTATAGGGAATTGAAGCCGGACGTCCTTTCCAATGCAAAAATGATGTTCCTTAATTATCCTAACAATCCTACTGGTGCAACGGCTACAAAGGAATTTTTTGAGGAAACAGTAAAGCTTGCAAATGAACATGACCTTTGTGTTGTTCACGATTTTGCCTATGGAGGCATCGGGTTTGATGGGGAAAGACCTCTCAGTTTTTTGCAGATTGACGGGTCAAAGGAAGTCGGAATTGAAATTTATACTTTATCCAAAACCTACAACATGGCCGGCTGGCGCGTCGGCTTTGCGGTTGGCAATGAAAGTGTCATATCAGCAATTGAGCTGATGCAGGATCACCTATATGTCAGCTTGTTTGGTGCAGTCCAGGAAGCTGCCGCAACAGCTTTAACAGGGCGCAGGACTGTGTAAGAGAATTAAATGAGCTATATGAGAAACGGCGTAATGTCCTCGTGAATGGTCTTCAGGAACTAGGTTGGAATGTTACGGCCCCGCAAGGTTCTTTCTTTGCCTGGCTCAAAGTTCCTGAAGGTATGTCCTCACAGGAATTCGCCAGCACTTTACTCGAAAAAGCGCATATTATGGTGGCGCCTGGTATTGGATTTGGTACTTTCGGAGAGGGGTATGTCCGTGTTGGACTTCTTACTACAGAAGAAAGACTTGCTGAAGCTGTTAGAAGAATAAGTTCATTGGGAATTTTCAAAAAACATATTGACAATTAACTTATTTCTTGCGATAATCCAAATTAATTTAAACAATATAAAAATGTGAATAATATAATCGTTTTCTTATCAAGAGCAGGTGGAGGGACTAGCCCTACGAAGCCCGGCAACCGACTTAACCAAAAGTTAAGCACGGTGCTAATTCTTGCAGCGTAAAGCTGATAGATGAGAAGATGTTAGTTTTGTGATGCTAACCTCTTCTTTCTGAAGGGGTTTTTTTAATGTTCCAAGCTGGAAAGGAAGAATAACTATGAGTGAATTAATTGCAACATACCTTTTACACGCAGAGAAAAATCCAGAAAAAAAAGCGGAAGAAATTGCGCTTGGCCTTACCGTGGGATCATGGACCAGCTTGCCAGAGCTGGAAAAGAGCCAATTGCAAAAGCATAAGGGACGAGTCGTTTCGATCGAGCAATCGTCCGGAACAAACGCCCAGTCGATTATCAAGATTGCCTATCCCGCTTTAAATTTTTCGAGCGATTTGCCAGCGATTTTAACGACTGTATTTGGCAAGCTGTCACTGGATGGAAAGGTAAAGCTAATCGACCTGCAGTTTGACCAGGTTTTAAAAGGCTTCTTTCCTGGCCCTCGATATGGGATTGAGGGTTTGCGAGAGAAGACTGGGGTATATGGACGTCCACTTGTAATGAGCATTTTCAAAGGAGTACTCGGTAAGGACCTAAATTTCCTAGTCCAGCAGTTAAAACAGCAGGCACTGGGAGGAATCGATCTGGTCAAGGATGATGAAATCCTGTTTGAGAATGAGCTTACCCCATTTGAAAAAAGAATTGTTGAGGGCAAAAAAGCGCTAGATTACGTATTCGAGGAAACCGGCCATCGAACATTGTACGCGGTAAATCTTTCAGGAAGAACGTCCTCATTAAAAGAAAAGGCAAGAAAAGCAGCCGATATAGGCGCAGACCTCTTATTATTTAATGTGTTTTCATACGGACTTGATGTCCTTCAGGAATTAAGGGAAGACGATGAAATTTCATTGCCTTTGATGGCACATCCGGCAATGAGCGGTGCGCTCGCTTCGTCCCCAGAGTATGGATTTTCACATGCCCTGCTTCTCGGGAAACTGCTGAGGTATGCAGGGCCGATCTGTCTTTGTTCCCATCTCCTTATGGCTCAGTGGCTTTGGATAGAAACCATGCCCTATCCATTGCAGTCGAATTAACGAGAGAGGATGTTTATAAAGCAGCTTTTCCGGTTCCATCAGCTGGAATACATCCGGGACTCGTCCCATTATTACTTCGCGATTTTGGCGTTGATTCTGTCATCAATGCTGGTGGCGGCGTCCATGGACATCCCGATGGGGCACGTGGAGGGGGTCTGGCATTCAGGCAGGCCATCGATTCTAAATTAGCTGGTAAATCATTATCAGAGGGTGCCGAGGCATTTCCTGAACTCAAAAAAGCATTAGAGCTATGGGGAAATGCGGAGGTGACCGTTTAATGGCAAAGCCGGTGATCTATTGTGACTTTGATGGCACAGTAACGGAAAAAGATAATATCATTTCTATCATGAAAGAATTCGCTCCAGAAGGATGGGAAGCGGTCAAGGACCAAATTCTTTCACGGGAGATATCAATTCGTGAAGGAGTAGGCAGCTTGTTCTCACTGATCCCAAGCGAATCGAAGGAAAAAATCATTGCTTATGCCATTGAAAATGCACGAATTAGGGCAGGTTTTAGTGAGTTTATAGAATTTACACGTTCTGAAAATATTCCGCTCTATATTGTAAGCGGAGGGATCGACTTTTTTGTCACCCCTTTACTGAAACCATATGGACCTTTCGATGGTGTATATTGCAATGCATCTGATTTTTCAGGTGAAAACATCAAGATTATTTGGCCTCACAAATGCGATTGGCTTTGTGAAAATGACTGCGGCTGCTGTAAACCAAGCATCATTAGAAAGCTGAATCATCAGGACCGCTTTAAAGTTGTAATAGGAGATTCAGTAACAGACCTTGAAGCCGCAAAACAGGCTGACTTCGTACTAGCAAGGGATCTTTTAAAGGAAAAATGTGAGGAATGGGAATTGCCGCATCAGCAATTTGAGACTTTTTATGATTGCATTGAAGCACTAAAAAACAGGATTGAGGTGAAGGAATTAAATGTTAAATGAGAGATGGAATGAATTGGCAGATGTAAAGGATGAACTCTCGGGAAGAGATTGGTTTATGGGAACAAGCGGGAACCTTGCCATTAAGGTAAGTGACAATCCATTACAGTTTTTAGTAACAGCAAGCGGAAAAGACAAGCGCAAGCGGACAGATGAAGATTTTCTGCTTGTCGATGAATTCGGGAGGCCGGTAGGGGAAACACATTTAAAGCCTTCAGCTGAAACACTGCTTCACGTGGAGATTTACAGGAGGACTAATGCCGGCTGCAGCCTGCATGTGCATACCATTGACAATAACGTTATTTCTGAAGTTTACGGTGACAGGGGAGAGGTGTCCTTCCAGGGGCAGGAACTCATTAAAGCATTTGACAAGTGGGAGGAAGATGCGGTGTTACGGGTGCCGATCGTCAGTAATTATGCACATATCCCAACACTTGCAAAAGCTTTCTCGGAGCATGTTTCTGGTGATTCTGGAGCTGTGCTTATCCGCAATCATGGAATAACCGTTTGGGGCAGGACAGCCTTTGAAGCAAAAAAAATCCTGGAAGCCTCTGAGTTTTTATTCAAGTATCAGTTACGCCTCCTTGAACACAAACCATACCAATTATTTAAAGTAGTTTAATAGAGAGGAAGAGAAAAATGGCATTTATTAAATTTCAATGCGAGAAGAAGAAATTCATGGTAAAGAAGAGGTAAGCCGGTTCCTGGACAGCCAGGAAGTTATTTATGAAAACTGGGACATTTCCAAATTGCCAACGGAATTAGTGGAAAAGTATTTACTATCAGACGAGGAAAAGGCAGCAATTCTTACTGCCTTCGCTGGAGAAATATCAGATATATCAGCAAGAAGGGGCTACGAGGCACAGGATGTTATTTCGCTGTCTGAAAACACGCCCAACCTTGAACAGCTTTTACAAAACTTTCAGCAGGAACACCACCATACAGATGACGAGGTCCGTTTTATCGTAAGCGGCCACGGTGTGTTTGTTATCCAGGGGAAAGATGGAGAATTTTTTGAAGTATTCCTTGAGCCAGGAGACTTAATTTCAGTCCCTGAAAATGTGCGGCACTATTTTACCCTCCAAGATGACCGCAAAGTGGTTGCTGTTAGAATTTTCGTTACGACCGAAGGCTGGGTGCCGATTTATAATAAAGAAGAAGTTGCTCAATAAATAGCAAACTGCCGGCTGATAACATACATCAGCCGGCTTTTTTTATAAATTAAATTATTAAGAGTTTGTACCTTAATCCTCTAATTAGAGACTCGATTATCCTTCATTTCATCAAACCTGCTAGTAGTCGCTCTAGGTTCTGACTCGAATACCTTTGAATGGATCAACCCTGTCTGAATACACCCATGATTCGGACTCGAATGCCTTTGAATGGATCAACCCTGTCTGTATACACCTCTGATTCTGACTCGAATGCCTTTGAATGGATCAAACCTGTCTGAATACACCCGTGATTCGGACTCGAATGCTCTTGATATGATCAACCCTGTCTGAATACACCCATGATTCGGACTCGAATGCTCTTGATATGATTAAACCTGTCTGAATGCACCCATGATTCGGTCTCGAATGCTCTTGATATGATTAAACCTGTCTGAATACACCCATGATTCGGTCTCGAATGCTCTTGATATGATTAAACCTGTCTGAATACACCCATGATTCGGTCTCGAATGCTCTTGATATGATTAAACCTGTCTGAATACACCCATGATTCGGTCTCGAATGCTCTTGATATGATCAACCCTGTCTGAATACACCCATGATTCGGACTCGAGTGCCTTTGAATGGATCAACCCTGTCTGTATACACCTCTGTTTCTGACTCGAATGCCTTTGAATGGATCAAACCTGTCTGAATACACCCGTGATTCGGACTCGAATGCTCTTGATATGATCAACCCTGTCTGAATACACCCATGATTCGGTCTCGAATGCTCTTGATATGATTAAACCTGTCTGAATACACCCATGATTCGGTCTCGAGTACCATTAAATTCAATAATACTTGTCTTGACTGCCTCTAAAAGTGGGTACGAATTAAGAGCATAAAAAAGTTTATGATAAAAGCCTATTTTTAGTAGAACTTCATATGCGGCTTTTCATCCCGGTAATAATCAAGTCTTTCCTGAAGAGTTCCGCTATGGAATTCGAATTTATGGCCGTCAGGATCTTCAAAATATAATGAATGTGCATCCCGTTCATGTCTCTCCCGTCCATTTAAAATGTTCACCTTTAATGCTTTAAGTTTTTCCTCCAAAGTCTTCATTTCCTCCTTAGGTACGGTAAAAGCAATGTGAGTATAGGAGTGACGGATTTCGTCCCTCGGGATATCGTTTTGGACATTTAAAGCAAGCCAAACGCCGTTTAAATCAAAATAACAGGTGGTCCTTCCTTTTAAAAGCAAGCGTGCACCGAAGATATTTTCATAAAATGTTATTGAAGTTTCTAGATTAGCTACAGAAAGGCAAATATGGTTAATCGGATACAAATTATTTTCCTCCTTTCTCTTCTAAAAAAATATCAAATAATACAAAATATGGCAATTAAAACTCGGGGATTCTTGTCGTAAAATGCTTGAATAACAACAAAAATATTGTCGAAAATCAAGATAATTAGAATGTTTTGTCTTCTTTTGCGAAAGCATTTACTTTAGAGAAAATACTTGTCATAATGCATCAGGTAGCCAACTTTTTCAAACGAAGAAAGGCATATGGGAAATTTAGGAGGAGAAATAAGTTGTACCAGAAAAATAATCGCGGCTGGAAAATATCCTAATTGAAATAAATGCCCAAAGAGAAAAAATGATTAGCTGTGCATTGATTAATGGTTTTACAAATGAATTAACGATTAAATATAGTCAGGAACTTGATGTATTGATTAATGAATATCAACAAGCCCCCTGCCCCTGGCAAGGGGAGCTGAAGTTTGGAATTTCCTTTCAGCAATTGTTGATTTCCAGGCCGAGGAAGTATTGGTATAAGTGAATATATGAAAAGGAAGATTCCAGCTGCGGAATCTTCCTTTTATTTTTTGGCTGTTTTCGAATACTTTGTTGCTATTTAAGGAGTAGTTGATCTCCACTACAGGATGCTCGCTTTCCGCGGGGCGGGCGGTGAGCCTCCTCGGCGCATAGCGCCTGTGGGGTCTCACCTGTCCCGCTGCTCCCGCAGGACGTTGAATCATCTTCCTAGAATCAACATCGCACGAAGGAAATGCGAGAGCATTTTCGAGGAGCTGCACCTTCCGCTCCAATCAACTTCTTTTTCAACGATTTGCTTTTAAAAACCTATTTGCAAAACAACAATCTTGTAGAAAACAGCCAATTTTTTAGGATATCCCAATCCACAACTGTGATATTTATCATTGTCTATATCTGTATATTTTTTATAGTAGTATTGTAGGTTAGTTTCTGTCTTAATATGTCTTCCATTGTCCAAGCTTCATAGAAAACTTCAGAATAAAAATTGATAACCAAGCACTTTCAGTCTATTCCATATTCTATTCGTATTTTTTACAAACATCACTGTACCCGTAAAACCTACCATAAAATTCTTTATTGTTTTGTACTATGCTTATATTGCGATTCATATATCGTAATAACAAGCATTTTCAAATATAAAGGGAGGCAACTGCTTCCATTTTTACACTCTATAGAGGAGGGAAATTTCTTCATGCATATTGTGGTATGTGTCAAACAAGTTCCTGATACAAAAATTATTAAAATTAATCCCAAGACAAACACACTCGACCGCCGCAGCGCACCTGCCATATTAAATCCATATGACGGCCATGCAGTCCAGGCGGCAGTTAAAATTAAAGAACTGACAGGCGGCACTATTTCCGTTCTATCAATGGGCACGCCCAGGCGACCGCAGTAATAAAGAAAAGTATTGAAATCGGAGCTGACAGGGGATATTTAATTTCTGACCGAGCTTTTGCAGGTGCTGACACACTTGCAACCAGTTATGCTCTTTCAAAAGCACTTGAGAGAATCAACAAGGAAATCCCGGTTGATATGGTGATATGCGGCAAGCATGCCATTGATGGTGATACTGGACAGGTAGGTCCTGGGATTGCTAGAAGGATGGATATTCCGCCAATAACGAATGTAATAGAAATAACAGAAATTAACAGGAGTGAAAGAACCGTACTAATAAAAAGGAAATTAACCAACGGATATGAATTGATACAGGCTGAACTGCCATGTTTGCTGACCGTTGAAAAAGAAATAAATGAAATCGACTATTCACCGCTTACAAACATGATAAAAGCGGCTCGGTATGAACCTGCAATTTGGGCAGTGAGTGACCTGGAAAATGTAGATCGGGCACAGTTAGGCTTGAAGGGTTCACCGACCATTGTAGGGAAAATGTTTTCTCCACCCAAACCCGAAGGCGGTAAAAGGCTTGAAGGTTCTGCAGACCAGCAGGTTAATCAGTTGATAGAGCTATTAATGGAGAAAAAAGAGCTGTTCACTCTACAATCTTCAAACTAATAAACAAAAGAAAAGCTGTTGCGAGGAGGAGTTCCAATGAAACTGGAGGAATACCAGGGAGTCTGGGTATTCATAGAGCAGAATGAAGGAGTGATCGAGGGTGTTTCCCTTGAACTGCTGGGGGCTGGCCGTAAGCTCGCTGAAAAATTAAATGTTCCGCTGGCAGGTGTGTTGCTGGGGGAAGGTGTTAAACCTTTATGTAATCAAGTGATTGCAAGCGGTGCTGATGAAGTATATGTCATAGATCATTCCGTATTGAAAGATTATCGGACAGAATCCTATATGAAATGCGTAATACTTCTTGCTGAGAAGTACAAGCCAGAAATTTTTCTATATGGAGCGACACCGAATGGAAAGGATTTGGCCAGTGCAGTTGCGACTGACTTAAATACGGGACTGACAGCAGATACAACCATGTTGGATGTTGACGCAGATAATCGATTGCTGGAAGCCAGCCGCCCTGCATTTGGGGGAAATATTATGGCGACCATTCTTTGTAAAAAACACCGCCGCAAATGGCGACCGTCAGGCCGAAGGTAATGAAAGCTCTTGAGCCGGATGAAGGAAGAAAAGGAAAAATTATTGAAGAAACGATATCGCTTTCTGAAGAGGATATGCGAACAAAAGTACTTCAAATTGTGAAGGACGTAACAAAAAAAGCGAGCCTTGCGGATGCCCATGTGATTATTTGCGGTGGTAAAGGCATGGGAGACATCCAAAATTTTCAGATTTTATATGAGCTCGCTGAAACGATCGGTGCAAGCGTAGGAGGAACAAGGGATGTAGTTGAGGCTGGGTGGCTTCCCCATCATCTTCAAATTGGCCAGACGGGCGAGACGGTTACTCCAAAAATTTATTTCGCTGTTGCTTTGTCAGGAGCCATTCAGCATATCGTCGGAATGAAAAACTCAGAATTCATCATTGCTATTAATAAAGATCCAAATGCGCCCATTTTTGACGTAGCCACTTATGGAATTGTCGGGGACGCCATGGAAATTATCCCTAAACTTATTGAGCAATTTAAACTAGTCAGTAATGAAAAAGGCGGTGAATTCAGCTATGCCTGAAAAATTTGATGTGATCGTAGTCGGGGCAGCGGCCGGATCAGCTTGCGCTCTTGTATCAGCAAGAGCGGGCTTAAGGTTTTGCTGATTGAAAGAGGAGAATACCCTGGAAGCAAAAACGTGATGGGAGGTGTTTTATACCGAAAACAGTTAGAGGAGCTGATTCCTGAATTTTGGAAAGAAGCACCTCTTGAAAGGCCAGTAATCGAGCAGCGCTTTTGGATGATGGATAAAGAGTCTGTAGTTTCCTTCGGATATAAGGGCTTGGAATGGGGAATGGAGCCTTATAACAATTTTACTGTTTTACGGGCTCAGTTTGATCAATGGTTTGCACAAAAGGCAGTAGAAGCTGGTGCATTATTAATCAACGAAACAGTAGTAATGGAATGTATCGTCGAAAACGGTAAGGTTATCGGAGTGCGTACAGACCGTCCTGATGGTGAGGTATATGCGGATGTAGTGGTTCTTGCTGATGGTGTCAACTCCCTGCTATCCAAGCAGCTTGGTTTCCATAAGGAATTCAGGCCGGATGAAGTCGCCCTTACGGTAATGGAAGTAATCAATATGCCGAAAGAGAAGATTAATGACCGCTTTAACCTAGAAGATAACCAGGGCACGACAATAGAAATTTTCGGTGACTCTACAAAGGGGAATTTGGGAACAGCATTTCTTTATACAAATAAAGACAGCCTCAACATTGGTGTAGGAACCACCCTGTCCAGCATGATAAAGGCGAAATTGAAGCCTTATGACCTTCTGGATTATTTAAAAAATCATCCTATGCTGAAGTCGATGCTTCAGGGCGGAGAATCAGCCGAATATCTTGCCCACCTCATACCTGAGGGAGGCTTCCGTTCTGTCCCTAAGGTGGCAGGCAATGGAGTATTGGTGATAGGAGATGCTGCCCAACTAGTCAATGCCATACACCGTGAAGGCTCAAATATGGCCATGTCATCAGGGAAAATGGCTGCAGAAGCTGTTATTAGAGCCAAGAACAGCAATGATTTTAGTGAATCGGGCCTTAACAGTTACCGAGAAGCACTATACAACAGCTTTATAATAAAAGATCTCGAGAAATACAAAGATGCGGCACATACGTTTGAAAAATACCCTCAGTACTTTAAAGAATATGTACCGATAATGAATAAGGCCATGAGTAAATTCTTTACGGTTGATGGCACCCCTAAACGCGATAAGCAAAAAGAAATCATGAAGAGCATCACTGCAGAAAGAGGCACTATCCGTGTGATCCAAGATATGTATCGTGCATGGAAGGCGGTGAAATAAATGTCGACAAAAAACATCGAGGAAAAACAGTATTTGCTTAGGTTTAAGTGTGACACGAAGTCCCATCTGACTGTGTTGGATCATGATGTGTGCATGACACAGTGCCCTGACAAGATTTGTACGGTCTTTTGTCCGGCAGAAGTATACAAGTGGGAAGGGAAGCGCATGCAGGTCGGATATGAAGGCTGCCATGAATGCGGCAGCTGCAGGATTGGCTGTCCTTATCAGAATATAAAATGGGAATATCCAAAAGGCGGCCATGGTATTGTCTTCCGGATGGCGTAACAGGAAAAGTAATAAATAAGATATTTTCCAAATAAAAGAGACTGGTCCAAATAGCCGGATTGATTCGGCTTTTTTGGAACAGTCTTATTTATTTATATATGTATATTTTTATAATCGTAGATTTTGGAGAGAAATGTCGATATTAACACTATATGTAAGGTTTTTCACAAGGAGTTGTAAAAAGAAAGGGTGAAGCAGGGGGAATAAAGAAAGGGGATTAGCTTATTTTCTCTTGTATACCTGAAGAGGTTATCTCATCATTCCGGCTGTAATTTTCAAATGATTTTGCCACATCTATCGCTTTATTGAAGCAATCAAGATGCGGTGAAGAATAGTAGGGTTGATTCCAGGAGAAGGATCCATCTGAATCAGAAGGATAAATGCTGACCTTCCAATGGAAATACTCTTCGCCAGGAGATGCAGGCTGGCCTTCTGAAGGCGATGAGCCAGTGAGTGGAACGTGCTGCAGCCGGAGGAGCAAATTCAGCTTCCATAAGCGCCAGCTTGTCTTTCAAGCCGATTGGAATTAATGGTTTCTGATAAAAATCCCGATAATGAGGATTGTACATTTATAGCCCTCCCTAATAGCTTTTAACTATATTATATGTGGATTTTCCATAATATTGTGATTAAAATGTTAAAATTTTATGAAAAATAAAAGCGTTTCCATTAATTGTGAATAATTCATGTCCAAAAAGCTGCTTTCAAGCTTGAAAGGAAATAAAGTGACTAGGGTCACAACTTTTTATAATGGTGTTAGCTATACTGTTGGTATAAATTGATTTGAGAGGAGCATTTTAAATGAGCGGCTGTATGAGTGGATTTGGTGGATTGGTTTCAGGCAAACTGTCTGTAGGGTTAAACCAATTGAAAAATGAACATCCTTCCTTACTTGATAAATTGGAGGGCATATTTTCTCTAGTTAAGCAGATTGAAACTGAATATCAAGCTGAGAATCCTTTCAATAGATTAAAAGAAAAGGTTTCCGAGTTTATGGCAGAGCTTGGTCCTCATTCTGAACGTGAAGAGGGAGTATTATTTCCGATGATGGGAACATATATTGGAACCACCTCTGGCCCTATTGCTGTAATGGAGTATGAGCATGACCAGGCAAAAAAATTAATTGGGACTTTTATTGAACAAACATCGGCAAAGGATGAAATATCAGAGCAAAAAATAAAGGAGCTGGCTGGTTTCATAAAGAATGCTTATTTTATCTTGACTGAACATTTCTCAAAAGAAGAAAATGTTTTATTCCCGATGGCTGAAAGGATGCTTTCGGAAGAAGAAAAGGCCGAGCTTTTCAGAAGAATACAGGAAATCAAGTAGAGGATGGCATATGTCATTCTTTTTTTGTTCAATATATTTTGCTTAATTCATAATATTTAAATTATAATTTTAAAAGGTAATAGACAATACCACAACGATCTTATTTAAAAGGATAAAGGTGAAAAAATTGGAAACTACAGTAGAAGTATTATTTAAACCAGAAATATTAAGTGATTTTATAGGGAAATTCACGTTATCTTCAGATTTTAAAAAACTTGGAGATTTCGAAAATTACGTATATGAAGTATATCGTGGGGGAGAACCATTGATCCTTAGGGTAACGCACAGCTCACACCGGAAAGAAGAGGATATTATATCTGAGCTTGATTGGATGAACTATCTTAATAAACATGGGGTAGAATGTCCAATAGCCTATAAATCCTCTCGAAGCCTTCTCGTTGAATCATTAGCAGCTGAGGATGGTTCTGAGTTTTATGCATGTTTATACTCTAAGGTCCCTGGGCATGCCGTGAAGGTGCGTTCGGAGGAATTCAATGAGCACCTTTTTCGTGCATGGGGAAAAGCGATTGGGAAGATGCATGCTTTAACAAAGGAATACCAGCCAGGGAATAAAGTGGTACGCCGCCCTTCATGGCACGAAGAAGAACTTTTGGAAATTGAAAAATATGATTCCAATGAGACTGTGATTCAAAATACCAAACAGCTGTTGGCTGAACTTCACTCCCTTCCATGTAATCAGGATAATTTTGGATTGCTACATACAGATCTCCATACAGGGAATTTCTTTTTCGATGGAGAAATCGTTCATGTTTTTGATTTTGATGACTGCGCTTACCATTGGTTTGCATCGGATATTGCGATTCCTCTTTATTATTCTCTTTTATATGGATGGCCAGATTCGGAAGTGGCAGAGAAAGAGCAATTTTCATCAGCTTTTCTTAAACATTTCCTAGAGGGGTATCAGCAGCACAATGACGTGCCGAAAAATTTAATGGAACATATTCCGCTCTTTTTTAGGCTTAGGGATGTAACAATTTATTCCGTTTTGTTAAAGAAAATCCCGCCTGAAAAAAGAAACGAAAGGCTGCAAAAAATGATTGAGGAAATCAGGACAAGAATTCTCCTAAATAAGCCGATAGTTGAATTATCGTAAAAAAAGCTTGTATCCAGTTTGACGTCTGGGTACAAGCTTTTTAAAACGATTATTTAGAGAGGGGAAGGCTGATATTAACGGTTGTTCCGATGGAGGTTTGGCTCTTTATATCAATTGACCCACCCATTGACTGTATGATGCGCTTACAAATCACGAGACCCAAACCAGTACCCGTATTCTTTGAAGTGTAAAATGGATGGAAGATCTTTTCTAACTCTTTTTTGGATATCCCTATTCCTGTATCAATAATTTCTATTTTGCATTTATTTTCATCAATGTAAAGGCGGATGGTTAAATTACCACCACCATTCATTGATTCAAACGCATTTTTGGCAAGGTTTAATATTGCTTGCTTTATATGGTCTTTAATTCCTCTCACTTGAACAGCATTTGTTGTGATTTCCCAGTAGCATTGGACATTGTAGATGTTACCTTCTGAGATAATCAGAGGTTTCAATTCCTTGATGATATCAGCAATATTTACTTTCTCAGTCTTTTCAGCAGTAGGCTTTCCAAGGATCAAAAATTCGCTGGCGATTTCATTAATTCTTTGAAGCTCGGTTTCAATCACTTCAAAATAATATTTATCCTCAGGTTCTTTGTACTTCTCACTTAAAAGCTGAATTAGCCCTTTAATACCTGTTAATGGATTACGGATCTCATGTGCTGTACTTGCTGCGAAGGTGCCGACGAGCTCAAGTTTTTGTGCTTCATATTGCAGTCTTTCTCTTTTAGCCTTCCTCTTAAGCAGCATGTACTGGATTAACAAATAAAAAATATGACTGATAATTAGTAGGTAAAACAAATCTAAGCTTAGTTTTTTCCCTATTTCCTTCTCATTGCGTTTGGGTAGCTGAACTTTAATGCTCCATGGTAATTGATTTATAGGCGTTGACACTGAATTATTTTTATTTAAGTCGCTTGTCCCTTTTAAATTTATTTTTAATATTGGCGAAAGGTGGCCATTTACGATAAGCAGGTTTTCATTCGGGGTAATGATTTTCATCAAATTTTTAAAATAATCAATTCTTAGATGGGCAACCAGTATGCCTGTTAACTTACTGTCAGAATCCATTACAGGCACTGCAAGGCCAATTATCCGCTGGTGATTGGTAAGGATCTCTCCTTTGTCGGAAATAATGGTATCTTTCGCTTTAATAGTCTCTTGAATATAAGCTAATTTTGAAAAATGATTTTCTTCGATTAAAGGATTGGAACCTATCAGTTCAATTCCGCGTTTATCCAATAAATATAGTCCTCCATAGCGCGGATCCTTTTGCTGGACCTGCCTGAGTAGAGGCTCTAATTTTTCAGGATTTTTGATATTCATTTCGGCGGATAGCGAAACAATCTTAAGACTAGTCACTGTCTGTCCAATAAATTTATTCCAACTTTTTTGATGAATCGAAGCGACCCACTCTGCATGCGCCTTTCGATTATTAAAGTCTTCTTTTACCAGGAAGTGATAAAAGTAAATTCCTCCAGTTATTACAGGCACAAGAACTATGGCAATATAAAGAAAAAGGTTTTTCTTAAATGCTTCCATTATATCGGTTCCTCTTAGTAGAAATGATTTTCATTCATTATATCATTTAAGGTATAACTTATTTTAGTAATCGTGGAAAATTCATTCTGGCAAAGGGTAAATTGACAGTAGGTATACAATTTCATATAATAATTTTGAATCCGAGATATTTCAGAAACTAAAGGGATTGATTAAAATGGAAAAAGAAGCAGTTTCACAATCATTAAAGTTGTATATAGTCCTATCAAGAGCCTATAAAGCCATTAATGAACATGTTAATAAGTACATTCAGGAAAATGGCGTTAACCCTACAGAATTTGCCGTTTTAGAGCTGCTGTACCATAAAGGCGACCAGCCAATGCAGCAGATAGGAAGCAAAATTCTATTGGCAAGTGGCAGCATTACATATGTTGTCGATAAGCTAGAACAAAAAGGAATGCTGAACAGGATTGCCTGCCCTAAAGACCGGAGGGTCACTTACGCACAAATTTCTGAAGAGGGAAAACAGTTTATTCAAAGAATATTTCCAGACCATGAAATACAGATCCATAAGCTGATGTCCAGTTTAGATGAACATGAAAAAGCGGAAGCGATTGAATTATTAAAAAAACTTGGAATCCCTGCAGGTAAATTTTAAATACGGCGAATGCCGTATTTTTTTTCGTCTCGGAAATTATAAAATTAAATGATGTGAATAACTTCTACAAGTTGTATTAATCTAGCTTTTGCACCCAGCCAGTTTTCACCTTTGAATAGCTCCATTGAATATCTTGCTCCAAGCATGACCTTTAGGTGATGCTTGGAGCAGCTCGGGGTCATAAGCCAAATCACTCCAGAAATCAGGACAAGGAAAACATCGGCAGCATCCGCATCGCACGAAGGAAAAGCGATAGCTTTTCCGAGGATGACTGCGTGATTCGTCTTATGCCTGTCGGGGCTAACCAGGGCGCTTGCGCCTTTTGTTCTTGAAAGGCTCTGTTAAACGCTGCTGTTGAATATTGTAAGGGAGCGGATTCCCCACATTTACTCATAAAAATCAACACTAAGCGTAACTGAGCCTTTTGCAAAAAGAAACGGATTTTTTTAATCGAAGAAAAAAGGAAAATGTCTTTCGCCTGTCGAATTAATATTTTGCAGTTTTAAAAATCAAGGGGGTACAATGATGAGATTCGAAGAGTATACATATAAACGTCCTAATTTAGAGGAGGTTTCAGCAAACTTTCAATCAGCACTTGAAAAATTTTCAGAGGCGGCTTCTGTTGAAGAACAAAGTTTGGCCATGAATGAAATCAATAAAATTCGAAACGACATTGGCACGATGTTCAATCTTTGCCATATACGTCATACGATTGATACGAATGATGAGTTTTACAAAGCTGAACAGGATTATATGGATGAAATTCAGCCTGAAGTAGAGGGTATCGTAACAAAATATTATCAGGCACTTGTTGATTCCAAATTCAGAGCGGAACTTGAGGAAAAATGGGGAAAACAGCTTTTTGCTCTTGCGGAAGGGCAATTAAAAACGTTTAAGCCTGAGATTGTTCCATTGCTCCAAAAAGAAAACAAGCTGTCAACTGAATATACAAAGCTGGCTGCATCAGCGAAAATAGTATTTGAAGGTGAAGAGCGCACTCTGGCACAGCTAGAGCCGTTTACACAATCGACCGACCGGGAAACAAGAAAGAGTGCGAGTGAAGCTAAATTTGGATTCTTCGCAGAGCATTCAGAGCAGTTTGACCGCATTTACGACGATCTCGTAAAAGTCCGGACAGAGATCGCTCAAAAACTAGGCTATAAAAACTTTGTTGAGCTAGGCTATTACCGTATGATGCGCACGGATTATAATGCCGAAATGGTCGCAAAGTTCCGCCAGCAGGTTAAGGATTTTATTGTTCCAATCGCTTCAAAATTAAAGGAACGTCAGCAGCAAAGAATTGGTGTCGAGCAATTAAAATATTATGATGAAAGCTTTGAATTCCTATCAGGGAATGCAGTACCAAAAGGCAGTCCCGAATGGATTATTGATAACGGCCAGAAAATGTATACTGACCTTTCAGAAGAGACAGGGGAATTTTTCCGTTATATGCAAGAAAATAATTTAATGGATCTTGTAGCCAAGAAGGGGAAAGCTGGCGGAGGTTATTGCACGTATATTGAAAACTATAAATCTCCATATATCTTTTCAAACTTTAACGGAACATCAGGAGACATCGATGTTTTGACACATGAAGCAGGACATGCTTTTCAGGTATATTCAAGCCGTCATTTTGAAATTCCTGAATACAACTGGCCAACATATGAAGCGTGTGAAATCCATTCCATGAGCATGGAATTCTTTACGTGGCCGTGGATGGAATTGTTCTTTGAAGAGGATACAGAAAAATATCAATTCTCCCATTTGAGCAGCGGATTGCTCTTCTTGCCATATGGAGTTTCTGTAGATGAATTCCAGCATTGGGTATATGAAAATCCTGAGGCAACTCCTGAAGAAAGAAAACAGCAATGGAGAGAGATTGAGAAAAAGTATATGCCTCATAAAGACTATGATGGAAATCCTTATTTGGAGAGCGGTGGATTCTGGCAGCGACAGGGCCATATTTATAACTCACCTTTTTACTATATTGACTATACACTGGCTCAAATTTGCGCTTTCCAATTCTGGAAACGTTCAAGAGAAAATCAGGAAGAAGCCTGGGCGGATTATGTTAAGCTTTGCAAGCTTGGCGGAAGCATGTCTTTTACCAAACTCGCTGAAGCAGCAAACCTCATTTCTCCGTTTGAAGATGGCTGTGTAGAATCGGTAGTTGGCGAAATCGATAGCTGGTTGAACTCTGTCGATGATACAAAACTTTAAAACAAAAGAAAGCGAAGCCGGAAAAATGGCTTCGCTTTTTTATTTATCTTCAATAAAATCAATTCTGGTAAGTTATTTTTTTAATTGGATAGATTCGTGGGTTTTTTCTGCAACAATAATTTCACCCGATACAATCTCAGCTTTCAAATGCTTTGTTTCTGGCTGATCAAGAATAAAGTCAGCTATTTTGTCTTCCAGCTGCTCTTGAAGGGCACGGCGCAGAGGGCGTGCACCAAATGCAGGGTGGTAACCAAGTTCAGCCAATTTTTCTTTTGTTTCCTGGGTTACCTCTAGCTCAAGGCCTTGCTCTTTAAGCGATCCGTTCAATTCGGTTAGCATCAGCTCAACAATTTCAAGAAGATGCTCTTTTTCAAGCGATTTAAATTCGATGATATTGTCGAACCGATTCAAAAATTCAGGCTTAAAGAAGCTGCCAAGTGAATCAAGGATACTTGCCTCCTCAAGAGCCTCATTATTGCCAAAGCCTACATGAATCGTTTTATGGACTGCACCAGCATTGCTTGTCATGATAATGACAGTGTCTTTAAAGCTTACTGTCCGACCCTGGCTGTCAGTCAGGCGTCCGTCTTCGAGGATTTGCAGGAACATATGCTGTACATCCGGATGTGCCTTTTCTATTTCATCAAGAAGGATAATGCTGTACGGATTGCGCCGCACTTTCTCTGTCAGCTGTCCTGCTTCTTCATGTCCTACATAGCCAGGAGGTGACCCAATTAATTTGGAAACACTGTGTTTTTCCATATATTCGCTCATATCGAGGCGAATCATGGCATCCTTGGTTCCGAAAAGCTCCTCAGCAAGCGTTTTTGTTAGTTCTGTTTTACCTACGCCTGTAGGTCCGACAAAGAGGAAGGAACCAATTGGGCGTTGTTTAGGCTTCAGTCCGGCCGGCTTCGCTTAATTGCTTTTGCGACTTTTCTAACCGCTTCTTCCTGGCCAATCACCTTATTCTTCATGTTATCTTCTAAGTTCTTCATTTTTAATTGCTCATCCGCTTGAAGCTTGCCGACAGGAATTCCTGTCTTTTGTTCAATAATTGACTGAATCATTTCAACTTCAACTACAGGACGCTCATTGGCTGAAGAAGTGTTTAATGCTTTTTCTAATTTGGCTTCTTCATCTCTAAGGGCTGCAGCTGCTTCATAGTTTTCAGCCTGAAGTGCTACTTCTTTTTCGGTTGCTATTTCTTTGAGTCGATCTTCAAGTTGCTTGCTGTCCTTGTATTCGGATGTCAAGTTCAGCTTAGCTCCTGCTTCATCCAGAAGGTCAATTGCCTTGTCTGGAAGGAATCTGTCCTGAATATACCGATGGGATAGTGTCACACAAGCCTTTATAGCTTCCTCAGAATAACTCACTTCATGGTATTGTTCATATTTTTGCTTAATGCCCTTTAATATTTCAATTGCCTCGGCTGGAGAAGGCTCGAGAACATGAATCGGCTGAAAGCGGCGTTCAAGTGCTGCATCCTTTTCAATCTGGCGATATTCCTTCAGAGTGGTGGCTCCAAGTACCTGCAGCTCACCCCTGGCAAGTGCAGGTTTTAAAATATTGCCTGCATCCATGGAGCCTTCTGCAGAACCAGCCCCTACAAGCAGATGAATTTCGTCAATGAAAAGAATGATATTTTTCCTCTGTTGCAATTCGGAAATCAATTGTTTCATACGATCTTCAAATTGTCCACGGATTCCTGTATTTGCTACTAAAGAAGCTACATCCAAAAGATATACTTCTTTATTCTTAAGTTTTTCCGGAACATCGCCTGTTGTAATTTTTTCAGCAAGACCCTCAGCAATTGCTGTTTTACCTACACCTGGTTCACCAATTAATACAGGGTTATTTTTATTTCTTCTATTTAAAACTTCGATTACACGAAGTACTTCTTCATCACGGCCAATAACAGGGTCAATGAGACCTGCCTTCGCCAACTGATTTAAGTTGCGGCGAAATTGATCAAGAAAACTGTTAGGATCCTTACCATGTCCTGCAGTATTTTTTTTGCTATTTAACTGGGATGGGTTAATTGAATTGAAAAAGTTTTCCATCGGGAAATGTGGGAACTGGCTCATTGATGGGCCAAAGTTTGCACCGAGAGAATTCTTTTCTTTTGTAAAACAAGTATGGCAAAGCTGCAGTTCATTTTTCTTTCCATTTATAATTAAGTTAACATGTAAGCTGGCTTGGTTTTCTCTACACATTTGACATAGCATAAATAAAAACCTCCTTGGAATTTTACAATTAAATATTAGGTCGTTTGTCTTTGACTATATTTGACCTT
Source organism: Neobacillus sp. PS3-34 (assembly GCF_030915465.1). Classification (GTDB taxonomy): domain Bacteria; phylum Bacillota; class Bacilli; order Bacillales; family Cytobacillaceae; genus Neobacillus_A. The sequence continues at coordinate 1,056,384 of NZ_CP133267.1, read as the reverse complement.
TATGAATCATAGTATACTCTGACCTATTTTGACTTTCAAGTAATTTGTTTAAGGTATTTTATTCCATTTACAGGCTCCTAAAAAAGCTCGTCTTTGTTTGTCCTCTTCCTCATATATTGATAAAGGAGGAGTGATCGATGTGAAAAAAAATTGGGGGCCGCCTTTCAAATTGCGGCTGTCTATGTCGGTACAGTGGTAGGCGCAGGCTTTGCAACCGGTAAAGAGATAGTAGAATTCTTTTCGCGATTTGGATTTATTGGATTTATCAGTATCTTAATGAGCGGATATCTTCTTGTTTTTATGGGATCAAAGTTGATGAGAATGTCAGCCAGAATAGAGGCCAAATCCTATCAGGAATTTAATGAATATTTATTTGGCAAGTGGGCTGGAAGGGGAATTAATGCGCTCATGCTTATTATGCTTCTTGGCGTAACAGCCGTTATGCTTTCTGGTGCAGGAGCCGTTTTTGAGGAACAATTGGGCTTGGCGAAAGAGTGGGGCATTTTTTTAACTATCCTTCTATCTATTATTGTCATGATCATAGGAACCAAAGGACTTTTTGCGGTGAATTCATTTGTGGTGCCAATAATGGTCTCCTTTAGTTTAATGCTGATGATCTTTTCGGTAGGTAATTCCGAATTTATCTCTAAGCTCCTATATATACCTCATGCTGATGATGGCTGGAAATCAGTCATTGCTCCATTTTCATACACAGCGTTTAATCTTGGGTTGGCACAGGCGGTTCTCGTGCCTGTTGCTGCTGAAGTGAAGGATGAATGGGCAATTAAATGGGGGGAATCATTGGCGGCGGTGCGTTAACTATAATCCTTATATCCAGCCACTTTACCCTCATCATGCTCCCAGGTTTTACATCTTATGAAATTCCGATGGCAATCATCATGAAGGGTACTGCCTCCAAGCTGTACTGGATTTTTGTTTTGGTTATATATGGGGAAATCTTTACATCGGTAGTCGGCAATGTGTTTGGACTGGAGAGGCAATTGAAAAAGAATCTTCACATTCCGACGATAATTTCGGTAATTGCCATTTTTGCTATAACTTATTTTATCAGCATGATTAATTATGGGACCTTGCTTTCGCTGCTATATCCAATATTCGGTTATGTAAGTCTGGCCTTTATTGTGCTTCTTTGGTTGAAGCCCTTAACAAGGGGGGAATAATCAGTATGCAAAATAAAGACCCGGCAGGTGCCGGGTTTATTTATTCGTGTTTTTCTTTCATTATAGTCTTGGCCATTTGCAGGAAAGCATCTCGATGGTCCGCATTAATTTTTGTGTGCATGGTAAGTTTTACTTTTAGATCATTTGTATTAATATAATAGGAAATTATCGTGTCTTCATTCTTGGAAGCCTCTAGTCCGATACCGTTTGTAAACAATTCGTCATTCGGAAGCTGCAGTTCTTTAACATCCGTACTAACTGCAGACAATTCTCCTAACATTGTGTCCTTAATTACCTGCTTATCGGCATCAGCTGGCATGGCTTCGATCCTCATAAAAATGGAATCATCCTTTTTTAGAAACAAAATGTCCCTATTAGGCTCTTCGGCGGTCAATTCATATTCAGGCAATACATATATGGAGTATCCTTCGTTGTCTGAATGCTTTAAAAAAGCAGTAATCTCCATTTCTTGGCCATTCATTTTATATTGGATATTTTGCTCTAATAATCTTATTGCCGTTTCCGGCTGTCTTTTATTAGCATCATGATTATTATCAGCTTTTTTCTTTTCAGCCTGTCCTGCAGGAGCCTGTTTCTTACTGCCATTTATATGTACTATGGTCTTTTCTGCAGTGCCGCATCCCGAAAGTATTATTGTCATGATTACAATTGCTGCTAATACTCTATTCCATTTGAACATGGTAGCCCTCCTTTATGGCGGTCCATTTAATATGTTAGTCGTACAATAGCCGCAAAGAGTTACAATTTTTTTCTTATAATAAACTCCGTCAAGATGGAAAAAGCTATAGTGATGAAAGGAGGCGTCCTATGAGTAAGTCAAAAAGTGAAAAAGAACGGGAATGGACCGTCAGAAAGCAAGATCAAAATCCCCATGGTAAAATAAAATCATTAAAAGAGATATCACAAGAAACACCTAAAACTAACTAAAGGTGACAGGCACCTTCCAAATTTTTGGATGGTGCCTGTCACCTTACAAAGGGAGGGGACTGTATGGGCAGGAGAGCGCTGATCCTGGGTGCTACAGGATTAATAGGGGGACATTTGCTTAATCATTTATTACATAGTAACGCCTATGATTATGTTGCCATTATTACTAGGAGGGATTTTCCGTTTGAACATCCCAAATTGCAAAAGTTCACTTTTGAATTATCGGAACTAGAGAAATTTAAAGAGGTTTTTAAGGTACATGACGTCTTTTGCTGTCTTGGTACAACGATAAAAAAGGCAGGATCTGAATCAGCTTTTAAACAGGTAGACTTTGAGTATCCCTTAGCAGCCGGTAAGATAGCAATTGAAGCAGGGGCTGAACAATTCCTGACCGTTTCTGCTATGGGTGCTAGCAGTGATTCCCGTATCTTCTATAATCGTGTGAAAGGTGAAATGGAGGAAGGGATTAAAAAACTGCCTTTTACAGGTGTCCATATTTTTAGGCCTTCCCTTTTGCTTGGAAAAAGGGAGGAGTTCAGGCTGGGGGAAAGAGCAGCTGAATGGTTTGCAAAGCCCTTTTCGGGGTTCCTTAAGGGCAGTTTGAAAAAATATGCCCCAATACCGGCCGAAACGGTCGCCTGTTCAATGGTGGTGTCTGCTTTGAAGAGAGAGAGCGGAATCCATATTTATGAATCTGACAAAATAAAAGAACAAACCGAATTGAAGCAGCCCTGATAAGGGCTGCTTCAATGTTTTCGTCGAGTATATAAAACTTTTAATAAATTAATAAGCGCTTTCTTTTATGATTTTATAGTTTTTGTGATTTATAACAGTTCGCTGATCAAGCTCTAAATCTCTGTAATTATCCATATAAGTTAGGTCAACGATAACTGAGTTCTCATTTACTTTTTCAACAATTCCTTGTAAACCCTCACGAAATTCAATCACATTTCCCACTTCTGCTTTTTTCATATTATCTCTCTCCCTTTGTAAGCAGCTTATATCCATATAAATAACAGTTTGCACTACTTTTATTTTTTCGTAAAGGCTTTTATGTGACAATTTAAATAAATTAATTGAGTGAAGGTTGAAGATTCTGATTAATTTACAATTATTCCAATATATTTATCATAAATGCTGTTCCGCTGATTATATGTTACTATCATATTCAGTCAAAATATTGCGATGCGTGAACACAGGAGGAAGAAAAATGGATATAGTACTAATCAATGAAGTGCTTGAAAAATTAAAAACAGGCGAGTTGTACGAATATTACGTGAAAAAAGAAGATTTTCTGCCATTTCGCCAGATATTGGTACAAAGAGAAGATTTTAAGAATTTCCGTGGAATTGCTCAACGGAGCGGCGATGTTTTGTACCAATATTTAAAGGCACCAAGAAGCTAGACAGCTACCCATTTATACATAAAATCTCTTTATTCCATATAAATATTTTAATGCTTTATCGAATCAAATTATTGTAAAATATGTGACAAAATAGTAAAATAGACATAGTGAAAGGAGTGATGTGGATGGAACGTTTTGAAAGTTATAGAAGCTTAATAGTAGAAATTGAGCAAAAACGGGAAGAAATGATCCACGCCGCTTCCCGAACTGGCCTAAACAGTTTTGAAACAGTAAAGAAGAGTAAAGAGCTCGATTTGCTCTTAAATCTTCATCAGCAATTTGCTCTTAGGCGGAAACCTGCCTGGCAGCCTACAATTTAAAATTCGTAAAGCACAAAGGCGCAATCTGCTGAGATTATGCGTCTTTTTTATTTTAGCTGTTTTCTAAAAGATTGTTGTTTTGCAAATAGGTTTTTAAAAGCAAATCGTTGAAAAAGAAATTGATTGGAGCGGAAGGTGCGAGACTCCTCGAAAATGCTATCGCATTTCCTTCGTGCGGTGTTGATTCTAGGGAGCTGATTCAACGTCCTGCGGGAGCAGCGGGACAGGTGAGACCCCACAGGCGCTGTGCGGCGAGGAGGCTCACCGCCCGCCCCGCGGAAAGCGAGCATCCTGGAGTGATAATCAACTACTCCTTAAATAGTAACAAATTATACGAAAACAGCCTTTATTTTTATCTAACCAATATATTGGGTAGTGTTAATTAAGGAATGAGAAAAAAGGGAGGAATTGAAAATGGACTTCACCGGAAAAACGGCAATTATTACCGGAGCAGCGAGCGGGATTGGGAAGGCAATTGCAATAATGTTTGCTGACCATGGTGCAAACGTCGTCATTGCAGATATTGAGGAAGAAAAGGGATTCGAAACAGAAGAGGAAATTAAGAGGAAAAAGAAGAACGCGATTTTTATAAAAACAGATGTGAAAAATGAAGCAAGTATAAAACAACTTTTTCAAACAGCTGCCAAGACATTCGGACAAATTGACATTCTGGTCAATAATGCAGGTATTTCAAAGTTCTTACCATTTATGGAGATGACATCTGAGCAATGGGATGAAGTAATTGATACAAACTTGAAGAGTGTGTTTTTGAGTTCTAAAGAAGCTGTTCAATATATGAAGGAAGACGGAGGACGAATCATTAATATTTCTTCGACGCGGGCTTTTATGTCCGAACCAAATACGGAAGCCTATTCTGCATCAAAGGGAGGAATTATTGCGCTAACACATGCACTTGCAAGAACGCTTTCCCCTAACCGCATTTTTGTCAATAGTATAAGTCCCGGCTGGATCCAGACCGAAAATTATGACAGCTTAAAAGAAATAGACCATAAGCAGCATTTGTCCAACCGTGTAGGAAAACCCGAAGATGTAGCCAGGTGCTGTCTTTTCCTATGTGACCCTAAGAATGATTTTATAACAGCAGAAAATATTATTTTGGACGGAGGAATGACTAGAAAGATGATTTATGAAGAATAATTTGGCAAAAAAATGGCTTTTTCTAGACTTTTTATTATGGTAGCGCTTCCTTTTAAAAATGTCATGAATTTGAAACTGTTTTGGTTGTGAGCCATATCTTTAAAATGCTATGATACTGCTATTAAAGATAAACTATGTCGTATGGTTTACATGATTGGCTGCAGGATGGAAAAGATAAGCATTATCACAAAGGGATTCATCTGATTTTATTTAATTTTTAGTCTTTTAACGGTTTAGTTGACTAAAATGGTGAAATTGGATAAGTTAATGGTGCAGGCATATGATTATAGTAATTCTAAATTAATTTTCATATTAAAAGGAGTCTGATTAACATGGCAGAAAAACAATTTAAGGTAATATCGGAAACAGGAATCCACGCTAGACCGGCAACTTTATTAGTTCAAACAGCTAGCAAGTTCGATTCTGAGATCCATTTAGAATATAAAGAAAAAAAAGTTAATTTAAAATCAATTATGGGTGTTATGTCATTAGGTGTGGCGCAGGGTGCAGATATTAAAATCAGTGCAGAAGGCAACGATGCTGAAGAAGCATTAAATTCTCTTGAAGAAACTTTGAAAAAAGAAGGTTTGGCTGAGTAATGACATTCCTAAAAGGTATTGCCGCTTCCAATGGAATTGCGATTGCTAAAGCATACAGGCTTGTAGAGCCCGATTTGTCATTTGAAAAGAAGACAGTAGAAAACGCTGAACAAGAGATTGCGCGTTTTCATACGGCGCTTGAACAATCAAAATCTGAACTTTCATCCATTCGTGACCGGGCGAAAGTAGACCTTGGAGCTGACAAGGCAGCGATTTTTGAAGCACATCTTCTAGTACTTAGCGACCCTGAATTAATTTCACCAATTGAAGATAAGATTAAATCTGAGAACGTCAACGCGGAGCATGCCCTTAAGGAAACAGCAGACATGTTTATTATGATGTTCGAACAAATGGACAATGATTATATGAAGGAACGTGCCGCTGACATAAGAGATGTTACAAAACGCGTTCTTTCACACTTGCTTGGTGTCCAAATCGTCAATCCTAGCATGATAGCTGAAGAAGTTATCATCGTAGCTGAAGATTTAACACCATCAGATACTGCACAACTTAACAGGCAGTTTGTAAAGGGTTTTACAACAGATATCGGTGGCCGTACTTCTCATTCAGCGATTATGGCCCGTTCAATGGAAATACCAGCAGTTGTAGGAACCAAAACAGCTACTGAAGAAATCAATAACGGTGATCTAGTCGTCGTTGATGGATTAACAGGAGAAGTACATATTAATCCAACACCTGAAGCCGTAGAAGAATACCGACGTATCCACAAAGGATATGAAGCTCAAAAAGCAGAATGGGCAAAGCTTGTAAACGAAAAATCGGTATCTGCTGACGGACATCATGTTGAACTTGCTGCCAACATTGGCACACCTAAAGACCTAAAAGGTGTAGTAGAAAATGGCGGTGAGGGAGTGGCCTTTACAGGACTGAATTCCTTTATATGGGCCGTGATCAGCTTCCTACAGAGGAAGAGCAATTCGAAGCCTACAAAGCGGTTCTTGAAGGTATGAAAGGAAAGCCTGTCGTTGTCCGTACTCTTGATATCGGTGGAGATAAAGAACTTCCATATTTGAAGCTTCCAAAAGAACTGAATCCTTTCCTAGGTTTTAGGGCTATCCGTTTATGCCTTGAAGAGCAAGAAATCTTCAGAACTCAATTGCGTGCATTGTTAAGAGCAAGCAGTTTCGGCAATTTGAAAATTATGTTCCCGATGATTGCTACCTTGGATGAATTCCGCGCAGCTAAAGCGATCTTGGAAGAAGAAAAGGACAAGCTTATTTCTGAAGGAAATACTGTCTCAGAAAAAATCGAACTTGGCATTATGGTTGAAATTCCATCAACTGCCATCCTTGCAGATCAATTTGCTAAGGAAGTTGACTTTTTCAGTATCGGTACTAACGATCTTATCCAATATACAATGGCTGCTGACCGGATGAATGAGCGCGTTTCTTATTTATACCAGCCATACAGTCCATCCATTTTACGATTGGTGAAAATGGTTATTGATGCTGCACATGCAGAAGGAAAGTGGGCTGGAATGTGCGGGGAAATGGCCGGGGATGAAACTGCTATTCCGCTGCTTTTAGGTTTGGGACTTGATGAATTTTCAATGAGCGCTACATCTATTTTAAAAGCACGCTCTCAAATCCGTAAGCTTAGCATGGAAGAAATGAAACAGCTAGCCCTGAATGTACTAACTATGAGTACAACCGATCAGGTAATCGCGGCTGTTAAAACCGCTACAAAACTGTAATCAAAATGTAATTATCATTTTGTTTCAATACTGTTATTTCGGGTAAAGATAAAGCATGCACTTTGATAAGCCTAAGTGTAAGCTAATCATTCTCATTTTCCCCCTAATTAGCCGGCTGTGAAAACAGCCGGCATTTTTTTGCGTTCTTTTAATGAATTATCCTAAACCAAAGGGGGATTGAAAAGGATTCATTAATCTCTTAAACTGCTTTGTGAAACAGTCTTTTGTATAATAGAAATAGATTATTAATAGGAGGATGATAAAATGGACTTGAATCTTACAGGAAAAACTGCCCTAATAGCTGCGTCGAGCCAGGGATTGGGCTTTGCAATCGCAGAACAGCTGCTTAAAGAAGGGGCAAATGTCATGATTTCTGGACGTGATGCCGTAAAGCTTGAACAAAAGGCAAAAGAACTGGAGAATGCGGGAACTGGAAAAGTGTCCTTTCACGCTGCGGATATTACAAAGATAGAGGATATAAAAAAGCTGGTTTCAAAAACGGCTGATTTTTTCGGTAGCATCGATATCCTTGTCAATAACGCTGGCGGTCCGCCTGCGGGATCCTTTGAGTCGATGAGGGACGAAGATTGGCTTGCTTCTTTTGAGTTGAATTTATTATCGTATGTCCGTCTTATCAGAGAAGCACTTCCCTTTTTGAAGCGTGATGGAGGAAAAATATTAAATATTGCATCCTCATCAATTAAAGAACCTATTCCAGGATTAATACTTTCGAATACCTTCAGGACTGGAATCGTGGGATTGACAAAGACACTGGCACAGGAATTTGCGGAATATCAGATTTTAATAAATACGATCGCACCAGGAAGGATTGCTACGGACAGGGTGAAGCATCTTGATCAGATAAATGCTGAAAAGCTTGGTGTAGAAAGGGAAGCTGTCGAAAACCAGGTTAAGGAAATGATTCCATTAAAAAGATACGGAAACCCTGAAGAATTTGCCAAGGTTGCCTCCTTTCTTGTTTCAGATGCAAACTCCTATATGACAGGCAGCTCATTCCTTGTTGATGGTGGAATGGTAAAATCGATTTAATGCTTAATAATCCTTTTTCTTTCACTTATTAATTTGATTAAAAAGATAAAATCAGGATAAAATACTAGGGTGCATAAATTTGGAGATTAGCACATGTTCCGGGACACAGGTCCCGGATTTTTTTTGCGAAAAATCCGCCATCATTATTTCGAGAATAAAAATAATGTTAAAATATAAACAGATAAAATTTTTGAGAGGATGAATGACAATGCTATCACCAGAAAATACAGTAATTGCCTTTATCGGTACAGGAGTGATGGGTAAAAGCATGGCAGGGCATCTCCTGGATGCAGGGTTCCCGTTAATCGTTTACAACCGGACTAAAGAGAGGGCGCAGGAATTGCTTGACAGAGGAGCCAAATGGGCAGATTCACCGAAGAAAGCAGCACAGAACGCAAATGTCATTTTCACCATTGTAGGCTATCCCCATGATGTCGAAGAAGTATATTTAGGAGAAAATGGCCTTATTCCAAATGGAACAGAAAACACCTACTTGATTGATATGACCACTTCAACCCCATCCCTTGCGAAAAAAATTTATGAAGAAGCTAAAATGAAGAGGATTCATGCCATTGATGCGCCAGTTTCAGGCGGGGATATTGGGGCGAGAGAAGCGAGGCTGGCCATTATGGCAGGCGGAGATGAAAAAGCGTATCAGCAGGTAATGCCGCTCCTGGAAAAATTGGGTACTAACATTGTATATCAAGGGTCCGCTGGATCCGGACAGCATACAAAAATGTGTAACCAAATTGCAATTGCCTCCGGAATGATTGGTGTTTGCGAGGCGATGATTTATGCTGAAAAAGCTGGCCTTGATCCCGAAAATGTTCTAAAAAGCATTTCAACTGGAGCAGCAGGGAGCTGGTCATTGAGCAATTTGGCACCAAGAATGCTCGACCAGAATTTCGAGCCGGGATTTTATATAAAACATTTTATTAAAGATATGAAAATAGCTCTTGATGAAGCAGAAAGAATGGATATGGAAGTTCCAGGATTGGCACTTGCTAAATCGATGTATGAGACATTGGCTGAAAAAGGAGAAGAAAATAGCGGAACACAGGCATTATATAAATATTGGAAGAATTGAAGTTAAGGTAAGTGGAGGCCATCCAGCGAAGAGGTCTCCTTTTGTTTGTTCTTCATTCTAAAATACCTCTCGATTTAATAAAAATTTAGAGAGGGAGGGTTCAATGATGACCATGTTTGACGACCTGGCAGAAAAATTTTATGAACTAGAGGATGGGCGTTATTTGGTACGAATAGATGGTTTTCAGCGTGAAAGAAACAATCATAAAGCTAACCCCATTCGCTGGGATTTAACGCTGATGAATGAAGTGAAAGGAACATTGCCATTGAAATTCAGCCATGTGGAATCGGATGGGGGTTTCAGGGTTCTGATGGAGGAAATAAAACGGCTCGGATATCCGAGGCCGAAAAATCCAGGAGAATTGGAGGCAACCCTCAACGATTTAAAGGGAAGTTTTGTCGAGGTAGGCCTGTTTACAACTGACAGGATCGAAGGTTATCGCGAGGTTCGGTTTATCCGAAAGATGGTGTGAGTGATGAATAAACTTTTCTCCCAGATTGGATACTATGGATGTACTTTAAAATGGGAGGAAAGATGATGGCGAAACGTACTAAGAAAAACGACCCTCAGCAAAAGAATAAAAAAGGGTTTGACTCGGCTGCAATAAATGAAGAGTTTGCACATGAATTCGGCTCTGCGGCCGCTAATCAAATTCACAAGGATAAAGCAAAAAAAGAAAAAGCCCCTAAAAATAACGGTAAATTTAAAGAATAAATATAAAATGCCCCCACCTTCGATGCTGGGGGCATTACTATGTTTAATAAGTTGTTTAATTCCACTTTTGTAGATACTGATTTAGCCGGTTAAGTCCTTCTGCTAAGGTTTCCATTGAGCATGCAAAGGACAGGCGGAAATAGCCTTCTCCGTAGGTTGAAAAAGCACTCCCTGGAACAACAGCCACCTTTGCCTCTTTTACAAGGTCAAGTGCAAAATCAAAAGAATTAAAAGGGATGGAGGAAGGTATTTTAACAAAGAAATAAAATGCCCCATCAGGCTTGACAACATCGAATCCCATTTCTGACAAGCGGTTATAAACATAATTCCTTCTTTTTTCATACTCATCTCTCATTGGCAGTGCATCGTTGATTCCGCCGTAAGAGCTTCATACGCTGCTTTTTGGGCAATGGAATTTGCACAGCTTACATTATACTGGTGAACCTTTAATATTTGATTTGATATCTTTTCTGGAGCATATACAAACCCGATTCTCCATCCTGTCATGGAGTGAGATTTTGACAATCCATTAATGACAATCGTTTTTTCTGGTAAAAAAGAAGCAATCGATTTATGTCCCTGTCCGTACACAAGCTCACTATAGATTTCGTCAGCAAGTATAAAGATGTCACGGTCCTTCAAAAGATCAGCAATTTCCTTCAATTCATTTTCTGTCAGGCTGACACCTGTCGGGTTCGAAGGATAAGGCAACACAATGCATCTTGTTTTTTCAGTTAAGTATTTTTTTATAACGTCTGCAGTGAAGCGGAATTGGTTGCTGCGGATGTCTGCATGTACAGGTTCTGCTCCACAGAGACGGATGATTGGTTCGTATCCAGGGTAAACAGGTCCGGGCAAAATTACTTCTGTGCCCTCGGTTAAAATAGTCCGAAACGAGATGTCTATCGCTTCACTTGCGCCAGTCGTTACAATGATTTCAGTTTCTGGATTGTACTCCAATCCATATTTTTGTTTTGAAAATGCTGCTGCTGCCTGTCGCAATTCCAGTATACCGGCGTTGTGGGTATATAAGGTGAAATCTTCCTCGATAGCTCTTATTGCTGCTTCCTTAACATGAAGTGGGGTAGGAAAGTCAGGCTGTCCGATCGTTAATGAAATCATTCCCTCGGTACCTGCTACCATATTGAAAAATTTTCTGATTCCGGAAATTTCAATTTCCTTTACTTTATGATTTATTAAGTGCTCCACTTTTGACATTCATCCTTCCGTCGTTCATACTTCCATTTTATCATGATTTTTAAAAATAGTTATGCTTGTTAGGATGGGTACTGTCAGGATAAAAAAAACAGCCGGAATTTTCACGAATTCTCTGTCTGAAAAGTTAAAATAAATATTGTAAGCACCCCTAATTTTTCATGGTATATTAATAGTTAGCCAGTTTACTTTTAAAGGAGACCGTCGTATGGAAAATAATAAGGGCATTTTGCTTGAAAGCGGAACAAACGAATTAGAAATTGTTGAGTTTAATGCAGGAATAAATAAATTCGGAATTAATGTTATTAAAGTTAAGGAAATTATCAATCCTGTACAGGTAGTCGCCATTCCTCACGCCCATCCATATGTGGAAGGAATTATTGAATTGAGGGGAGAGGTTCTTCCTGTTATCAGCATTGCGAATGCTCTGGGATTTCCTCCTTCCGAAAACCAACAGCTCGATAAATTTATTGTCACGGAATTTAATAAGCAAAAAATTGTATTCCACGTTCAGGGTGTCAATCAAATTCATCGAATTTCCTGGCAGGATATTGAAAAACCATCAGGAATGTATAACGGCCAGGAAAGCCAGATTATTGGCGTTGTTAAAATCAACGGAGAAATGATACTATTACTTGATTTTGAAAAAATCATTGTTGAAATCAATCCTGATTCTGGTATTAGGGTTCAGGAAGTAAAAAAGCTGGGGAAAAGAGAGCGTTCAGATAAGAAACTGATTGCGGCCGAAGATTCCCCTCTTTTAAGAAAAATGCTTTTTGATACATTATCAGAGGCAGGATATGATAATGTTGATTTTTTTGAGAATGGTCAGGACGCATACGACTATCTTGAAAATTTAGTAAGTGAGGGAAAGAATCCTGCCGAAGAGGTTCAGTTAATCATCACAGATATTGAAATGCCCAAAATGGATGGGCACCATTTCACAAAAAAGGTGAAGGAGCATCCAAAAATGGCGCCCATACCTGTGATTATTTTCTCTTCTTTAATAACGGAAGACCTTCGCCATAAAGGAAACAAAGTCGGCGCTGAAGGACAAATTAGCAAGCCGGAGATTGCTGAATTAATCCTGAAAATTGATAAGTATATTTTATAATGAAAAGAAGCCGGAATTTCCGGCTTCTTTTAATATCTTTCGCCTAATTTTTTAAAAACAGGCTTTTGAAAAGGGGGGCGGCTGCGATTGGTTTGATCTTTTGATTGCTCAGATTCGGATAAACCTGTGTAGGTTTGCAAAAGGGCTTTTGCTTGCTGAAGCGATATGCTTGCTTTTGGATTTCGGAAAAGACCATCCAATTTCCCGAGATGCTGCAGCTGTGAAAAGTCATCTTTAACGGGAGGAATATGGAATAAATATTTCCCGCATTCGACAAGCACATCTGATTGCTGTTGGCTGTTTTTAGGATTCTCTGAGAAATGAAGCCCTACTTTCCTTGCTTGGCCTTCTGTTATCATTTTTTTTATAGCTTCCTGTTTTAACTGGTACAAAAATTTGGGGTTTGGTGCAGTTTTTGCATGCCGGTTGACAATATAGATGGCCTGGGAGAGGTTGTCCACGGTTAAGCTTAATTTAGTTGGGGGAATATTCCTGGGATGTGTCAACAGATAATCTCCTTTCACTATGATTGGTTACAGTTTATTATACCTTGATTTTTGTAAAAAAAGAAACAAAGGTTACTAAGGTATTAATTAGTAATTCAAATGCACAAAAAGAGAGGCCATGTCTTTGGCCTGCCTCTATTGAACATTATACGACATACTGTTGTGCAGCCATAGGTGCATATGGCAATCCAGCACCGGGCATTCCTCCATACATCCCTCCATACATCCCGTATGGGGAGTAAAAAGGTGGATAGGCTGGGAACGCAGGGTATGGAGGTGGATAAAAGGCGTATTCCCGTAAATGAAAGGCACAGCCAGTAATCCTCCCGTTGCTAAACCTGCAACAAAGGGCAGGAATGGAAAGAAACGGGTATCAGGCTGATTTCTATAATATCCGGGTTGCATATAGTAATGATTCATCTTGGAACCTCCTCTTAAATTTTATATCTGGTATTTCTTGATTATTTTATGGAATAAGCTATTTAATGCGCCTGTCTAATTTTATAAGAAAAGCCCCTTAAAGTTGTAAGAATATTCATATATTATGATAAGATAAAAATGAATAATCATTCACTTTAAAGGGGGAAATAAAATGCAGGGAAAAGTGGCAATTATTACTGGTGGCTCAAACGGCATGGGGAAGTATATGGCTAAAAAGTTCGCTCGGGCTGGTGCAAAAGTAGTAATAACTGGAAGATCCATAGAGAGGCTTGAAGAAGCAAAAAACGAGATTGCAATGGAATCAGGACAGGTACTTGCCATTCAAATGGATGTCAGGGAAATTGAAGATGTAAAACGAATGGTTAAGGAGACAACCGAACATTTTGGGACCGTTGATATCCTCGTAAATAACGCAGCAGGGAATTTTATATGTCCGGCAGAAAAACTAAGTCCAAATGGATGGAATTCAGTTATTAATATTGTGTTGAATGGAACCTTTTATTGCAGCAGTGAGGTAGGAAAGTATTGGATTGAAAAAGGGATTAAAGGAAGTATTATTAATATGGTTGCTACATATGCCTGGAATGCAGGAGCAGGTGTCATTCATTCGGCAGCTGCGAAAGCAGGTGTGCTGTCTATGACAAGAACCCTTGCAGTTGAATGGGGAAAAAGTATGGAATCCGTGTAAATGCAATCGCTCCTGGCCCAATTGAAAGAACAGGGGGTGCTGATAAGCTTTGGGAATCGGAGGAAGCAGCTAGAAGAACGTTGGAAAGTGTTCCTTTAGGCAGGCTTGGTAAACCCGAGGAAATTGCAGAACTCGCCTTTTTTCTAAGCTCAGATGCCGCTGTATATATTAATGGAGAATGTATCACTATGGACGGCGGTCAATGGCTAAGTCCCCATCCTTTCTAAAAAAAACCCGGCTGAGATAGTCACTCAGCCGGGCATTTTTCTAATGATATGAAACAGCCCTTGATTTCAATGCCTTCCAGGATGCAATAAACCGATTTTTTTCAATTCGCAGCTGTTTTCTTCCTGAGAGAGGGTCATTTATATAAACAAAGTGACGGTCATACCCAACAAGAACCACAGCATGCAAATCAAGCGGCGTTCTGATTGTCTGCCGGCCATGGGACCATGATTCCCATCTGTCAGGGAGACGGAAATCACCTGTTGTCCACACAACTACAGGATATCCCTTTGAAACATGCAATAATACCTCGTCAAAAGGACGGTTAGTCAAATTGACCGCCCGGCCGGGTAAATACCGGTTAACGAGATCCACCATTGGTTTATCAAAAACCGCATATCCTGCTCTTCTACCAGTCATATCTCCAACGAAGCCCACATCAGGATCTCCCCACCGGATTATATCCCCATTCCTTGACTTTATCAGCGGGTCAGGGTCCTTTTTAACTGAATAAAATAGTTGCATTTTATTCGTTTTAACTCCGGCATAAGAGAGCATCATAGCAGTACTTGTTATTTCACATCCATACTTAAGCTCAGGATTTTGGTTAATTTGAACAACATTAAGCATTTGATGGTTTTTCATTGGCTGCTGTCCGGATGATACAGAGGTTTTTGCGGGCATCCTGTTTGCATTATTGACAGCAGGAAGTGGCAGGCTATCATCCCTGTCTGCCACCTTTTTTTGATCGGAAAGTTTTACTGGACTTATTGTCTCGGGAGCATTTTTGAAACTTTTTTCTTCATACTCGCTGCAACCTATCAAACCAGGAAGCAGTAAAGCCAAAAAATAAAGTTTTTTCAAATACTTATCCCCTTTCCAATTGGGCCTATCTATAGTCTTCGTTTATTTCTGCAAGCTTATAATGGTATCATTTTGCATTAAATACTATAGAGTATAGCGTATGATATAATAATGAAAAGTTTATTTAATTGGAGGTACTGGCATGGATGCTTTAGACATCCTTACGAACTTAGATTGCATAATGCCATATTTTCAGCCGATTGTTAGTGCGGACGAACAAAGGGTTATCGGTTATGAAGTGTTGGGACGCTTTATAAAGGATGGTAATGTACAAAGTCTTGGCCTTTTTTGAAGACGCAGAAATCCCTGATGAATATAAATTCGAAGTTGATCAGCTACTTTTGATAAAAGCTGTAGAAATGGCATCCCGTTTGGAAGCAACTGAAAAATTATTTATTAACCGGACTGCAGAGCTATTAATGTACCAGGATGGAGAGCCGTTTTTAGAGCAGTTATTGGCGTTTGAAAAAGATGGACTTCCCTTAGATAGGCTAGTGCTGGAAATTTCGGATGCGAAATTTACTGGTGAGAATCACCAGCTAGTCCACTTGCTTAATTATTATCGTACCTATGGTATCAAAATTGCGGTGGCAAAGAAGGATTTTGACAATAACACAATGGATCTCCTTGGCTTGCTCGAGCCTGATATTCTAAAGGTTAATTTAGGTGCTTTAAGATCGACAGCAACTGGAACAGCCTTTCAGGATATGATGTTTACTTTATCTTTACTGGCGAGAAAAATTGGGGCAGAGCTATTATTTGAAAACATTGAAATGGATTACCAGCTATATTTTGCCTGGAAAAACGGCGGCAGATATTATCAGGGCTTTTATTTAAGTCAGCCATCTTCTGAATTTATTGGGTCTGAATTTTTTAAGGAAAAGTTGAAGAAGGAATTTCATGGCTTTATTTTTTCTGAAAAGAAAAAGCTTCAGGCCATCTATTCGGCTGCGGAATCGTTTCATATTCAAGTTCAGTCAATTGTTATTAAAATTAAGAAACCAGGATATGAGGAATTATTCCTTTCCTTAATGCGGGAAATGGATCTTATTGCTTTTAGGATGTATGTTTGTGATGAGGATGGATTCCAGCTTTCGCCTAATTTTTCAAAAAGCCAGGCGAATGGTTGGATTACGCAGATGGAATATATTCATAAAAATTGGAGCTGGCGACCGTACTTCCTGGAAAATATCATAAAAATGAGGAATGAAAAAAAGGGTATCTTATCGGATCTCTATAGTGATATTGAAACAGGGGAACCGATCCGAACATTTTCTTTTCCGATAAATCCAAAAGAATTTTTATTTATCGATATATCACATGAATACTTATTCGAACAGGATGGTCTATTGTAAACCCATGTATAGAAAATTCCCGATGTGGAAGTTTAAAAATAAACTTTTGCATAGGGGAGATGACCTGTGAGTTTTAATTTTACCTTTTTTTCTATTCTGGTTCTCGGGATTTTGGCGGTTTCTCTTCTTTACACATGGTATCTTACCAGGCAGCAGAAGGTGGTGGAAGGTGAACTGGATTCCAAAATTGAAAAGCCGGTTCAGCAGCATGCCTATTTGCGCAACCCGATTTTTTTGTCATACGGCGTTTTCTTTGCCCTGGTTTTACTGATCATTCTTTTTGTAGCTTTTAATATATTCCGTTAGGCCTCCAGCCAGGGGCCTTTTTATTTTAAAGGGGAATTATGTTGTGGCTGTAACGACATTTTCCAATTGTATCCGAGTTGTACCGACAAAAAGACTTTACTCATCACTGGAATCCGTCCATTCCTATAGGCACAACGTCTTATTTTATACATCAAAAAGAGAATATAAGTTAAAAAATTGGAAATTCGGGTAGTTTAAATAGTAATACTTATGATGTCTAATGCTGATGTATTTTTGCGAACGAAATATTCAAAATGAAGACATTAATACTGGTAAAATGAATATTACTTACGATTGGACAAGTTAAAGGGAGGGAAGGAACATGAAAAAGTTAATGCTCTTATTATTTATTTTTTGTTTATTAATACCTTTATCCCCTAAAGCCAAAATGGAATTTAATAATCGTGATGATGTATTCAGTTTCCTAAAGGAAGCATTTCAAGCACAAGTGGCACTTAGTGAAAAAGAAAGAAGCAAGGATGATATCAACAAAATCCTGGAGCCGTATTTTACAGATAAATACCAGGAGGTTTTTTTGAAAGAAAACGTGGCTGAGAAAAATGGAAAGTATATTACATATGGATCAGACTTCGCTAAATATTATATTCCTTTTTATCAGTTTTCCGATAATACAAGGGTAGTAATTAAATCGAATAAAGTATATGTATTTGAATACTTTCCTGAAAGAACGGAAGGTCCGGTTGGATATAAAAGCCATTATGAGGGTATTCTGATTGAAAATATTTCTGGTGAATGGAAGATTTCCAAGTATCTCTATAACCAGATTCCAGACGAAATCATTAAAGAATCAATTAAGTAAATATAAGTGGACAAGCCTATTGTTTTAAATAGCAGTTCAAATTAAAGAAACCGCTTGATAAAGCGGTTTCTTATTTGTATGTAATTAAAAAATTTATTCACGATCGGATTCTTTTTTTACCAAATAATCGATTAGCCCCATAGAGGAGACGGATAAATCAAGGTTCAAAATTTTAAAGAATTCATGGTCTGAATTTATGTTCACTTCACTAAGAGAGGAGGTTACCTTAGAATACAAGC
This sequence comes from Neobacillus sp. PS3-34, assembly GCF_030915465.1. Taxonomy (GTDB): domain Bacteria; phylum Bacillota; class Bacilli; order Bacillales; family Cytobacillaceae; genus Neobacillus_A. The sequence goes on along the minus strand of NZ_CP133267.1, from coordinate 1,038,435 downwards.
TTTCCTTCAGGAGCTCTACCGCATTGTCATTCAAAGCATTTTGGGCAAATATCCTTTCAGCTTCCTTCACGAAGATAGGCAGCCAATACCGGATTTGGCGATATACCTCTTCTAGCCTGTTAGAAGAGCCATAATGGCCAAAAAACAGAGAAGTGAGCTGTTTTTGTTCATACAATTCAATGGATTGAAGCATTTTCTCAGGATCAAACTGATTAGGTGAAGTGGATGGAAGGAATAAGTCTATACCAAGGTGAGCGAGCTGAGGATATGTGACACCTGCAGTGTCGCCTGTGAACATGCCATTAACGCCCGGATGATAAATACTGAAATGATGATTGGCATGGCCTGGTGTGTCAAAAAAACTAAGAGTGCATTCAGGACCTATTGTCAATGTGTCCTCGTGGGTCTTTGTAATAATTCTATCCGGAGGAATAGGCAAAATAGGATCGAACAGTTCTTCAAATTGTTCTTTATATACTGCCTTTGCACCAGTAATCAGTTTTGAAGGATCTGCTAAATGCTTAGCGCCTTTGGGATGAACAATTATTTTTGCCTCAGGGCAATATGTTAGAAGTAAACCGGCACCTCCTGAGTGATCAAGGTGGATATGTGTCACAATGATATATTTTACTTCTTCTGGTGAACGGCCAATTTCTTTCAAGCCTTCCAAAATAAATGGTACGGAATGGCTAGTGCACGTTTCTATGATGGTGAGTTCCTCTTCCATTAGGATATAGCTTCCGGTTCTTCCACTTACATTCAAATCTAAATCGTCAATTAAAAATATCTTTTCGTCCAATCGTATAGGTTTTTTCAAAAAAACACCCCATTATATTAATTTTGCTTGGACAAATACCTGTCATTATTTTATGCTGTAAGTATTGGTATGTAAAGAATTGCGAATGAAAATTCTGAAAATAATCCATTGGGATAGAAACATGCCAGAAGTGAAACCTATGGGTATACGCTTTTTGTTTGAAAGGAGAGAGAGCATGTCACAGCTTCAAGGAATAATAACACGTTTAAAAAACCTTCAGGAACAATCAACCGTTAGTGAACCTGCCCAGCGCTATTTCGAAGTGAATGGTGAAAGAAAATGTCAGGTAACATTCCATCCAAAGACGGAAACGTTTGAATTGGAAGTATATAGCGACAAGGAAAAGCCAAAACGCTATCAGTTTGATAATATTGATATGATTACGATTGAAATCTTTGATCTAATCCAATAAGAAGCCATTATGGCTTCTTTTTTTGTTATATAAGGAGTAGTTGATTTTCACTCCAGGATGCTCGCTTTCCGCGGGGCGGGCGGTGAGCCTCTTCGGCGCACAGCGCCTGTGGGGTCTCACCTGTCCCGCTGCTCCCGCAGGACGTTGAATCAGCTCCCTAGAATCAACACCGCACGAAGGAAATGCGATAGCATTTTCGAGGAGCTCGCACCTTCCGTTCCAATCAACTTCTTTTTCAACTTTTTTCTTTTTAAAACATATTTACATAACAACAATCTTTTAGAAAACAGCCTATAAAAAAGAAAGGGAATCTGCTCCCTTACAATCAACAACATCGTTTAACAGCGTATACGAAAACAGCATTTTTTATAAAACCAACAGTAAAAGTTAACAGAGCATTTTATAAGCTACTGCTGAATTCAAGTAACGATTTAAGGCATCCTATAGGGTGAGGTGAAGTATAAATGGTTCCACTTGTTAAATGCCCTATGTGCAAACTTGAATCGGAAATAAACCTAGTATTAACAGCGCAGTCAAATCAAAATGTTATTTATCAATGTCCCCGTTGCCATTTTACGCTTAAAAATATCGAAACAAGCAAGGGTTAAGATTATCTTTAAAAGACAGTCCCCCGAAAACTGTGTTAGAATATACATGTGGTAAAACAAACATTGAGGAGTTTTCGCGATGATCAGTCTTCACAGTGGGGATTTTTTAGAAATTAACATGAACGATTTGATGATTCCTTCGGAACGTGTTGCTCATGTACAAATTGGCAATAACCTAGAACATGCATTATTGGTATTAACTAAAAGCGGATATACTGCGATTCCAGTCCTGGATCCACAATATAAACTTCATGGCTTGATCAGTACTCCAATTATCATGGACTCCATTCTTGGGTTGGAGAGAATTGAATTTGAACAGCTTGAGAAGAAACGAGTGGAAGAGATTATGAACCAAAAAGTCCCTCGTGTAAAAATGACGGAATCATTGAAATCCTGTTTAGAATTATTGGTAAACCACCCTTTTTTATGTGTTGAAACGGAAAAAGGATATTTTGAAGGGATTTTGCCAAGAAGTACTGTATTAAACACTTTAAACAAGCATATTAGAAAATTAAACAAAAATAAAAACAATGCCCAGGCTCCCTTTTAGGGAGCCATATTAGTTTTAAAACAAGGCTGTTTTCTAAAAGGTTGTTGTTTTGTAAATAGGTTTTTAAAAACAAATCGTTGAAAAAGAAGTTGATTGGAACGGAAGGTGCGAGCTCCTCGAAAATGCTCTCGCATTTCCTTCGTGCCATGTTGATTTTAGGAAGCTGATTCAACGTCCTGCGGGAGCAGCGGGACAGGTGAGACCCCACAGGCGCTGTGCGCCGAGGATGCTCACCGCCCGCCCCGCGGAAAGCGAGCATCCTGGAGTGGAAATCAACTACTCTTTAAATAGCAGCAAAGTATACGAAAACAGCCTAAAACAAAGAGGTGTTTAAATGGGGGTCCCGTTAGAAAAAGAACAGCAAAAAAGCGGTGCTCAGAAACAAACCAACCTGCCGCTTGTATTGGTGTCAGTGATGCTTGCTATGTTTATGGGAGCGGTGGAAGCAACCATTGTTTCTACTGCAATGCCTGCAATTGTCGGTGATTTGGGAGGCTTTACTCTTTACAGCTGGGTTTTCTCTGCATACTTGCTGATGAATGCAGTTACTGTCCTGATTTATGGAAAGCTTTCAGATCTATTTGGACGTAAGCCGATTTTATTTTTTGGAATTATCATATTTCTAACCGGTTCCATCCTGTGCGGTTTTGCTAATTCCATGAAAATGCTGATTGTCTTCCGGCTAATTCAGGGGTTTGGAGCAGGCGCTGTCATGCCTATTGCTACAACCATTGTAGGAGATATATATACGAAAGAGGAACGGGCAAAGATTCAGGGCTACCTTTCAAGTGTCTGGGGGATTTCAGCAGTCCTGGCAGGCAATTGGAGGGTTTCTGGTACAGTATGTGAGCTGGAATTTTGTCTTCTGGGTTAACATTCCTCTTGGCATTCTGTCCATTATTGGCTTGCATTTCTTTTTGCATGAAAAGGTTGAAAGAAAACGACATGAAATTGACTATGGAGGAGCATTGCTTTTGACTATGGCTATTTCAACATTGATGTTTGCCCTTGTGGAAGGCGGAAGCCGCTGGGGCTGGGCGTCAGGACAGTCAATGGGCTTGTTGGGAGCAAGTGCGGCAGCATTATTCTTCTTTATACTTCGGGAAAGGCGGGCTTCTGAACCCATAATGCCTTTTAATATATGGAAAGAGCGCTCCATTTTCATAGCAAACATAACTTCATTGACGACTGGAATTATGCTGATAGGAATCTCCAGCTTCCTGCCTGCCTTTGTCCAGGGGGTAATGGAGCAGCCGCCTCTTATTGCAGGTTTTACCTTGACAGCCATGTCCATTGGCTGGCCGATTGCGTCCACACTCTCCTGCCGTATGCTTTTGAAGTTTGGTTTTAGGGCCACATCCATTATTGGGGGAGTATCCTTAATAATGGGAAGCATCGTTTTTGTTGCTATGTCTGGGGACTCAGGTCCTTTTTGGCCGCAACAGGTTCTTTCCTTGTAGGGATTGGAATGGGGTTAACCTCCACGGCATTTATTGTTTCAATCCAAAGCACAGTCGGCTGGCAGCAAAGGGGTATTGCGACTGCGGCAAATATGTTCATGCGCAACCTCGGAAACACTGTTGGCGCTGCCTTGCTGGGAGGTATTTTAAACAGCCAGTTAAGAGCTTATATAGGCGGACATGCATCTGGAGAAGGCAAGAAGCTGAATGTTGATTCGGCCAATATTCTTTTAAATGAAAGTCAGCGAAACAAACTTACTGAATCTGTTAGAAATTTATTGCAAGAAGGACTAACGGCATCGCTCCATTCTGTTTATGTTTCTGTCCTGTTATTTGCAGCTATCAGCTTACTATTTATCCTTTTCCTGCCCAAGAAGGACCAATCTCCGCTTCAATGACCGGAACTGTCATGTATTTAAAATATTTTAATAAATGATGAGTATCATTAAGTGCCAAAGCAAATAATAAAAAATTTTTTTGTGAGGAAAAATATGTCTTCATTATCTGAATTTCAATTATTGTCTGTCCTAGCCCAGGAAATGAATATGCGAAAAGCGGCTGAAAGGCTGTTTGTTTCCCAGCCAGCACTTTCTCAGAGGCTTCAAACGATAGAGAAGGACTGGGGGGCAAAGTTGTTTATCCGCTCGCAAAAGGGGCTGACCCTTACTGCCGCTGGAGAAAATGTCATTCAATTTGTAGATGAGGTTCTTTTAAAACAGGAGAGGGTAAGAGAAACGCTGCAGTCTCTTCAGTCAGAAGTGTCTGGAACCCTAAAAATAGCTGTTGCTTCAATTGTTGGACAAAATTGGCTGCCGCAAGTGTTGAAAAAATTTATTGAAAGATATCCACAGGCAAAGATATCCTTAATCACCGGCTGGAGCAGCGAAATTTTAAGATGCATTTATGATGATCAAGTCCAAATTGGAATCATTAGAGGTACACCTGATTGGAAAGGAGTTAAAATCCATCTCTTTCAGGACAGCCTATACCTTGTGGATAAGGAGATTACTAGGCCGGAGCAAGTGCTTGAAACCGACCGACCCTTTATTCAATTTAAAAGCGATTCAAATTATTATCAGGAAATCCAAGATTGGTGGCTCCGCCATTTTAAGACTGCGCCTAAAAGGACGGTTGTAGTTGACCAGATTGAAACATGTAAGCAAATGGCCTTCAATGGAATCGGGTATGCCATTCTTCCGGCTATCACCCTTAACGGGGCTGAAAAGGATATTTATAAAATTCCTCTTTTAGATGAACATGGGAAGCCATTAAAGCGGGATACATGGCTGCTTGGGTATGAATCAGCCTTTCAGCTGAAACAAGTTCAGGCATTTGTGGAAGTCATCAAGGAACATATCGCTGAATCAGAAGGGAATTAACTGTTTTTCTTGTTTTCACCCCTTTTGTCTGTTAAATTATTTTTAGTCATATACATAGGAGGCAACATAATGAAGATGATGGATGCAAATGAAATCATTTCTTTTATTCAAAACAGCAAAAAAGCAACACCCGTAAAGGTATACGTTAAAGGTGACCTGGAAGGCCTGGATTTTGGAAGCCAGTCTAAAACTTTTTTAAATGGGAATTCAGGTGTGGTTTTTGGCGAATGGTCTGAAATTGGCCGAATACTGGAACAAAACCAAGGGAAAATTGAAGATTATGTAGTTGAAAATGACCGTCGCAATTCAGCCATTCCTTTGCTTGATATGAAGAATATTAAAGCTAGAATTGAACCGGGTGCCATTATTCGTGACCAGGTGGAAATTGGCGATAATGCTGTAATCATGATGGGTGCATCAATTAATATTGGTGCTGTAATTGGTGAAGGAACGATGATTGACATGAATGTAGTTCTTGGAGGAAGGGCAACTGTCGGCAAAAACTGCCATATAGGAGCGGGAACCGTCCTTGCAGGTGTAATCGAGCCACCTTCAGCCAAACCGGTAGTTGTAGAAGATGATGTGGTAATTGGTGCTAACGCTGTCGTTCTGGAAGGCGTAACAGTCGGAAAAGGAGCTGTTGTTGCTGCTGGTGCGATTGTAATTGATGACGTCGCTCCATATACGGTTGTGGCCGGAACTCCTGCACGAAAAATTAAAGATATTGATGAAAAAACAAAATCGAAGACAGAAATTAAGCAGGAACTTCGTCAGTTATAATATAAAAAATTATATGCCTGGTTTTGGGATCTTAAATTTAAGCGTGGATGCTCTCCACGCTTTCTTTAGCAAAAGGGGGAGAAATTATGGATACCTTCGTAAAAATCAGAAGAGAGCTGCACCAGATTCCTGAATTGGGTTTCCAGGAATTTAAGACGCAGGAATATTTATTATCATATCTTCAAACATTGCCACAGGACCGGCTTGTCATAAAAAAGTGGAAGACAGGTTTGTTTGTCATGCTTCATGGTGTAAACCCGAAAAAAACAATCGGGTATCGGGCTGATATTGACGGGCTACCGATTGAGGAACAAACTGAATTATCCTATTCATCCAGGCATGAAGGCCGAATGCATGCATGTGGACATGACTTCCATATGAGCATCGCTCTTGGTGTCATTTCTTATTTTGCTGAAAATCCAATTAATGATAATCTTTTATTCATTTTTCAGCCTGCCGAAGAAGGTCCAGGCGGGGCAGAGCCTATGCTTGCTTCAGAGGTCATGAAGGTATGGAAGCCCGACATGATTATTGCACTGCATATTGCTCCGGAATATCCAGTGGGAACGATTGCTGTCAAGGAAGGCTTGTTATTTGCAAACACATCTGAGCTGTTCATCGATTTAAAAGGTAAGGGCGGACATGCAGCCTATCCGCATCAAACAAATGATATGGTGGTCGCTGCCTGTTCATTAGTCACCCAGCTCCAGACCATCATTTCCAGAAATATTGACCCTTTGGACAGTGCTGTTGTTACTGTAGGAAAAATCAGCGGGGGAACTGTTCAAAATATTATTGCCGAGAATGCAAGGCTTGAAGGTACCATTAGGACGTTATCACCTGAATCAATGGGTAGAGTGAAAAAGAGGATAGAGGCACTTGTTAAAGGAATAGAAACTGGATTTGAATGCGAATGTTCAATCGATTATGGAGCAATGTATTATCAGGTATATAATGACCATAACCTGACTAATGAATTTATGGAATTCACGAAGAGCCAGACGGATATGAAGGTAATTGAATGCCGTGAAGCTATGACTGGCGAGGACTTTGGTTATATGCTTAAGGAAATTCCCGGCTTTATGTTCTGGCTCGGGGTCGATTCTTCCTATGGACTTCATCATTCCAAGCTCAATCCAAATGAAGCTGCGATTCAAAGCGCGATTAGTCTAATCAGCAAATACGTAAGCCTAAAAGGAAATTAAATGCTTTTCATTTTATTTTTTTTGCTATTTCATGCTAAAATTTAGATGAAAATGGGTTTTGGAAAAAGAATCCTTTACTTTTTTCTGTTTAATTAAATTGGAAAAAGGGCAAACCAAATAATGGAGTTTAACTTCACTTTTAATAATTAATACTTATTTAAATTAATTACAATTTAATATTGACTCAAAATAATTGTTGATTTATAATGAATTATGTCAAGAGATGATTTAATTAAAATATTGGAGGGATTAATATGCCAGAACGTATGGTAGGTAAGCAAGCCCCAAGATTTGAATTGGATGCAGTATTACCAAACAAAGAATTTAAAAAAGTAAGCCTTGAAGAAAACATGAAAAACGAAAAGTGGACTGTGTTATTCTTCTATCCAATGGACTTCACTTTCGTATGCCCAACAGAAATCACAGCTCTATCTGATCGCTATGATGAGTTTGAAGATCTTGATGCAGAAGTTATTGGTGTATCTACTGATACAGTTCATACACATCTTGCATGGATTAAAACAGACCGCAAGGAAAATGGCCTTGGTGATCTGAATTATCCATTAGCAGCTGATACAAACCATGTTGTATCCCGCGACTATGGTGTTCTAATTGAAGAAGAAGGAATCGCACTTCGCGGCTTATTCATTATCAGCCCTGAAGGTGAAATGATGTATTCAGTTGTTAACCACAATAATATCGGCCGCGACGTCGATGAGACTCTACGCGTACTTCAGGCACTTCAAACAGGCGGCCTTTGCCCTGCAAACTGGAAGCCTGGACAAGCTACTTTAAACGTTTAATTAGCCTGATGGACCTAACACTTAATAGCGTTAGGTCTTTTTTTGAAAATAGATATTTACTAAGGGAGGAACTGAAATGAAATTACGCGAACAAATGCCTGAACTTGCTGGTGCAACAGAATGGCTGAATGGACAAGTTTCAAAGGAAGAATTAGTAGGTGAAAAACCGACACTGATCCATTTCTGGTCTATCAGCTGCCACCTGTGCAAAGAAGCGATGCCACAGGTAAACCAGTTCCGCGATGATTACAAGGAAAAGTTGAATGTGGTTGCAGTTCATATGCCAAGATCTGAAAACGATCTTAACCTGGAAGAAATAAAGCAGGTTGCCGCAGAACACGGAATCACACAGCCCATTTTCGTTGACAGTGACCATAAATTGACAGAGGCATTTGAAAATCAATATGTTCCTGCATATTATGTTTTTGATCGTGAAGGCAAGCTGCGCCATTTCCAGGCGGGCGGAAGTGGCATGAAAATGCTTGAAAAACGAGTAAATAGAGTATTGGATGAATTGGAAAAAACAGAATAACAAAGGTTTGCTGTCTGCATAGAATGCGGGCAGTTTTTTTGTCGTCTAGGAAATTATAAAATTAAATGATGTGAATAACTTCTACAAGTTGTATTAATCTAGCTCCACAAGGAAAGCTTCGACAGCATATGCTTCGCACGAAGAAAAAGCGATAGCTTTTTCGAGGAGCACCCAGCCCCTCGTGGTCATAAGCCAAATCACTCCAGAAATCAGGATTTCCTGCGTGATTCGTCTTATGCCAGCTGGGGCTAACCAGGGCGCTTGCGCCTTTTGTTTTACAGGTTTATTCAAACCGATTTTTGTAACATTCTCGTTTCGTTTTCGTCATACTCTAAAACAGATACAGGGGGTGACGGTTTGAAAAAGTCTTTATGGGTAATTTTTCCGATGATATTCATTTTATTTTTAGTCGCATGCAGCGGGGAAAAAAGTCAGGAGTCAGGCAGCAATTCAAAAATGGCTGATAGTAAGTCGAATCAGTCAGCTGATTCAAGTGCACTTACAAGTAAAAACAATTCTGAGGATGCTCCTGTAAGTAAAGAAACGACAGCACCGAATGGGATGGTTATTTATCAGGCAGAATTGCAGCTTCGCGTGAAAAATTTTGAAAGTACTATTTCTCGGCTTGAGCATCGGGCTACAGCTTTAGGGGGATATGTTGTACAATCAAATATTGCCAAGGAAGGAAAGGAACAGATTAATGGCACTATTACAATCCGAATACCTCAAAAGTATTTTCAAACATTTATGAAGGATGCAGAGGGTACGGCGGCAGAGGTAATTGACAGGCATGTAACAGGGCAGGATGTATCCGAGGAGTATGTGGACCTAGAATCAAGACTTAAATCAAAGAGGGCGGTGGAAGCCCGTCTGATGGACTTTATGAAAAGTGCTGCAAAGACAGAGGATTTATTAAAGATATCATCAGACTTATCTGCCGTGCAGGAAGAGATCGAGAGAATTGAGGGCAGGATGAAATATTTACAAAACCAGACTCAATATTCTACCATCACGGTCAGTTTGTATGAAAATAAAGTAGTTGTCCCTAATCTGGATAAAAAATTAAATACATGGGAGAGGACTAAAAAACAATTTGTTTCGAGTACAAACACCCTATTAGCAGTTCTTTCCGGACTGGTGGTCTTCTTTATAGGCAACCTTCCCTTGTTTCTGATCTTAGCAATTTTAGGAGCTATTATCTTCTTTTTCTACAAACTCATTGAAAAAGGCAGGGGAAAGAACTAACCAAATTTTTTTAAACATTTAATTTCTTCCACTTAAAGTTTAGCCCGCAATTTTGCGGGTATTTTTTATTAAACGGAAAGGTAACCGTTCTATATGTGAAAGCGATCACAAAGTTTAGGCTCGTTAGATTAAAAAATGCTTTAATAATTGGGGGAAAAAAATGGAATTAGACAGCGTTAGCCTTAGCCGAATGCTGACCACGATGACCCTTGCCTTTCACATTATCTTTGCCACCATTGGAGTTGGTGTGCCTATCATGATTTCGGTTGCCGAATTTATTGGCATTAAGAAAAATGACTCCTATTACATATTACTTGCTCGCCGCTGGGCAAGGGGCTTTACAATTACGGTCGCGGTTGGAGTTGTTACGGGGACATGCATAGGCTTACAGCTTTCCATGCTCTGGCCAAGCTTTATGCGTATTGCTGGCCAGGTAATAAGTTTGCCGTTATTTATGGAGACATTTGCTTTTTTCTTTGAAGCAATATTTCTGGGTATCTATCTTTATACTTGGGACAGGTTTGAAAGGCCGCTATATCATTGGATAATTTCCATCCCTGTTGTAATTGGTTCGTCTGCATCAGCTGTCTTTATAACATGTGTAAACGCTTTTATGAATACACCTCAGGGCTTTAAGCTTAAGAATGGGGCAATAGTGGATATACAGCCATTTAAAGCAATATTTAATCCTGCTGTCCCATCAAAGGTTTTTCACGTGTTATCTTCTTCATATATGGCATCGGCATTTTTATTAGCTTCTATTGCTGCTTTCGCTATTCTAAGAGGGAAGAACAATCAATATTACCGAAAATCCTTAAAGCTAACGGTTGTGATGGGTCTGATTCTTTCGTTAGGAACGGCTTTGGCAGGAGACATCTCAGCAAAATTCCTTGCAGAAAAACAGCCTGAAAAGCTGGCAGCAGCTGAATGGCATTTTAAAACAGAAAGAGATGCTGATTTAATCGTATTTGGAACACTGAATAAAGAGAATCAGGTAAGAAATGCAATAAAAATACCAAAAATGCTGAGCTTTCTAGCTGGTGATTCCTTTAAAACAGAAGTAATCGGATTGGACAAAATTCCTAAGGATGAACAGCCTCCGCTGTGGATTCACTATATGTTTGATTTAATGGTGAGTATAGGTATGTATGGGATAGGGGTTTCTGCACTTTTTCTCCTTTTAAGAAGGTTGAAAAAGAATGAGTATATTAGATTGGTACTATGGCTGATATGTGCCACAGGCCCTTATCAATGCTTGCAATCGAGCTAGGCTGGATTCTAGCCGAAGTGGGAAGGCAGCCATGGATTTTGAGAGGATATATGAAGGTTGCAGAAGGAGCAACGAAGGCAGATAATGTAGGGCTGACGTTCTTGATGTTCCTGCTTTTATATATTGTCCTTGGAACCATTTCTGTTATGGTCTTAATCAAAATGTTCAGGAACAAATCTGCAGAAGCCGAGTATGCAGATCGTTATTCAAGTGCTTCTTAAGCTTATATCTCAAGGGGGAATGATGATGAGCCTGGAAATCCTCGGTATATCCGTTCTATGGACTTTTTTATTTGGATATTTAATTGTAGCATCAGTTGATTTTGGTGCAGGCTTTTTCGCATACTATGGAAAATTGACTAAAAAAGATCATGTCATAAACCATATAATCAGTCGCTATTTATCACCGGTTTGGGAAGTAACGAATGTTTTCTTCGTCTTCTTTTTTGTCGGGCTGGTTGGATTTTTCCCAGACACGGCTTTTTATTACGGGACAGCACTTCTCCTGCCTGGCAGTATTGCCTTGATTTTGCTTGCCATTCGTGGATCATTCTATGCGTTCGGAAACTATGGTCCAAAAGAAAACCGATTTTATTTATTTCTTTACGGAGCAACGGGTTTGCTCATCCCGGCAGCGCTTTCTACAGCTCTCACCATCTCCGAGGGAGGTTTCTTGCAGAAGAAGGGAGAATCGGTTGAACTGCTTACGGGGAAGCTTTTCAGCAGTCCTTATTCATGGTCTGTTGTTTTACTTGCGATTGTATCGGTTTTATTTATCAGCGCAGCCTTTTTAACCTTCTATGCGGACCGGCGAAGGATTTCGAAGCAATGCAATTGTTAAGGAAATTCGCGCTTTTTTGGAGTATCCCTACGATCCTGGCAAGTTTTCTTGTTTTCCTGTCATTGCGTGTACATAATTTAAGGCATTTTGAAAATGCACTTGAAATCTGGTGGATGTTCGGGTTATCGCTATTGTTCTTTTTGGCCGCCATTTTATTCATCTTGAAGAGAAAATACCTGGGCTGGGCATTCATTTTTGTGATGCTCCAATTCTTTTTCGCTTTTTTTGGATACGGAGCTTCACATCTTCCGTATATTTTGGAACCGTATATTAATGTTTATTCATCCTATACAAATGAAACGATGGGTATTACCCTTATTGCTGTATTTATAGCGGGGCTTCTATTGTTAATACCTTCATTGGTGTTAATTATGCGCTTGTTTTTATTTGATGCAGATTATGTGAAGGGCCAAAAGTAAGCAATTTGAATATAAATGATTTATGCTAAAATGATAGCAAAGAAGGCATATAAAAAGGAGAAGCAGATTGACTGCTTCTCCTTTTTATATTAAACCTCCATTATAATCGGAAGGATCATTGGGCGGCGCTTTGTTTTTTCATATAGGAACGGAGCTAATGTGTCCGTGATTTCATTTTTAATCTCAGACCATTGAGTCGTTTTGCGCTCCATTACTTTATTCAAGTGCTTATTAATCAGTGTTTGTGCATCATTGATAAGATCACCGGATTCTCTCATATAGACAAATCCTCTTGAAATAATATCCGGTCCTGCCGAAATTCTAAAATCCTTCATGTTGATGCTGACTACTACAACTACCAAGCCTTCTTCAGATAGAATCCGGCGGTCGCGCAGTACGATATTGCCGATATCGCCAATACCGCTTCCATCAATATAAACTGAACCAGAAGGGATTTTTCCAGCAACCTGAGCGGTATCCTCAGACAAAGCGAGTACTTCTCCATTGTCCATGATGAAGCAATTTTCCTCTTCTACTCCGCAATCCATTGCGTGTTTGGAATGCATTTTTTGCATCCTGTATTCACCATGGATAGGCATGAAGAATTTAGGCTTCATTAAACGCAGCATTAACTTCTGTTCTTCCTGTCCGCCATGCCCTGATGTATGGATATTGCTTAGCTTGCCATGAATTACGTCTGCGCCTGCTCTAAACAGCATATTAATCGTCCGGCTAACGCTGATTGTGTTGCCTGGAATAGGAGAAGAAGAAAAGACAACAGTATCTCCTGGTATAATTTGAATCTGACGATGAGTACCATTTGCGATCCTTGATAGTGCCGCCATTGGTTCGCCTTGGCTTCCAGTACACAGAATGGTGACTTTACTAGCTGGAAGGCGATTGATTTGCTGTGCTTCGATAAATGTATCTTTCGGCGCAATAATATAACCTAAATCCAGGCCGATATTAATTGCAGCTTCCATACTCCGTCCGAAAACAGCTACTTTTCTGCCGTTCTTGACCGCCGCTTCTACTACTTGCTGAAGGCGATGAATATTTGATGCAAAGGTAGCAAATATGATTCTGCCATCAACTTTTTGAAAAATGTCTTGGATGCTTTCGCCAACGCGGCGTTCTGACATCGTGAAATCTGGAACCTCACTATTTGTGCTGTCGGACAATAAGCAGAGGACGCCCTCTTTGCCGATTTCAGCCATTTTTGTAAGGTTAGCTGGTTCACCGACAGGTGTGAAATCAAACTTGAAATCACCCGTATGGACGATTTGTCCAGGCGGGGTTTTCACTACGATTCCGTATGAATCTGGAATGCTGTGTGTCGTACGGAAAAAAGTAACTGACGTTTTACGGAACTTTATAATGTCATCTTCTTTGATTTCAATTAATTTTGCAGTCCTTAGTAGGCCATGCTCTTCGAGTTTATTTTTTATTAAACCGAGTGCAAGCTTTCCTCCATAAATTGGGATATTTAATTGTTTTAACAGGTAAGGAATGCCGCCAATATGGTCTTCATGGCCATGTGTTACAAATAAACCTTTAATTTTTTCTTCGTTTTTAACTAAATAGGTGTAATCAGGTATAACGTAATCGATTCCAAGAAGTTCGTCCTCAGGGAACTTAATCCCTGCGTCAATTAATATTATTTCGTCCTGGAATTGGACTCCGTACGTATTCTTGCCGATTTCGCCAAGACCGCCAAGGGCAAAAACGGCAGTTTGATCGTTTTTAACAAATTTCATAAATTATCAAATCTCCAATACTTTATAGTCTTCATTTTGTTGTTCATACTCTAAATAATCGTTTTCGACTGCTTGTACAAATTCAATGTTATATCCGTGATCAGCCAATTTATTTCGAACATCTCTAACGGATTCACCTTCAACGTACACGGTTTTTGTTTTTTCTCTGACTGGCACCTGAGTAATGCTTTCCTGAAAATACACTTTAAAAACCATTTAATATCGCTCCTAACTCCACATAACTTTTTCTATTATATAAAATTTTAACAACTTTTTCATGTTATATCTTATTTCCGTTAAAAAAGGAAACGATTGGTTTTGAATGAAAAGGATGCTAAACGATTCGCTGTTTACCAATTTACAATAAGGAAGGAGCCCTTCGCAAGTTTGAAGGGCTCAAAATTTTAGGCAATAGTTTTTTTTCTAAGCAAATCTTTCCACTGTTTTAAAAGCTTCTGTCTTAGCTTCTTTAACATAGTGGATCATCTCCTTACTTCTTATTTTATACGATCCTTGTCCAATGTAAAGCAGCCAGGGGAGAATAAAAGAATTTTTATTTATGAAATTATATTTATACTTCTATTATATGATGAAAAAGTTAAAATTTTCATGGGTAAAGTTGGAATTGGCCTGACTGTTAGGAAATTGACAATTTTAATTGTAAGGTTTAGTGTTTTACTATTAAATAGACAGTATTTACAAATGGGGGTTGAAGATGGGCAGGTTATATAGTGCTTTGATTGTTCTCAGTTTGATTTGGGGAACTTCTTTTCTGTTTATTAAAATATTATTGGAGTCTCTTGATCCCACTGCGGTTGTTTTTGGACGCTGCCTGTTTGGATTTTTGATTCTGTTGGTGATTTTTTTATTCAGGAAAGAAAAATTTGATTTAAAAAACAGGCCCTGGGTTAAATTGTTCTTTGTGGCGCTGATGAATAACGCCATCCCATGGCTGTTAATCAGCTCAAGTGAGACGAAAATATCATCAAGCCTTGCTTCTATCATAAATGCTGCCACGCCTATATGGACACTAGTAATAGGCTTCCTTATTTTTTCATCTGCATTAAGAAAAAATCAATGGATCGGAATTATCGTTGGTTTTTTAGGGATTTTTATTCTTTCCGAAATAAAACCTGGTGATTTATTAACCGACCATGTGTCAGGAATCTTATTAATGTCGGGCGCAACCTTCTGTTATGGATTGGGGGGGCATCTGACAAAAAAATATTTATCTGATTTAACTGTTCTTGAAATATCCTTTTTTACAATGGGATTATCGACTGTAATTGGGCTGATCATAATGCTTGTGCAAGCGCCAGAGTCCGTTTCTGCGTTCGTGCATCTTTCTCTTATCGGGCCGTTTATGGGCGTGGGCGCCTAGGTTCAGGAATCGCCTATCTCCTATATTATTTTCTCGTACAAAAGGGAAGCCCGGAGTTTGCTTCACTAGTTACATATCTTGTCCCAGTTTCGGCTATTTTATGGGGAGCATTGCTTTTGAATGAATCCATTCATTTAACAATGATCATTGGTCTAATTGCCATTTTTGCTGGTGTTTATATTTCTTCTCTTAAAATGACCTCGAAGCCTAAGAAAAAGGCAGCAGCATAAACAGCAAGAAAAAGGAGTTTTTACAACATGAAGAAAATTGTATTTTTTGATATTGATGGTACTTTGCTCGATCACGAAAAAAATCTGCCTTCGAGCACCAAGGATGCGATTAGCGAACTAAAGCAAAATGGGGTTTTTGTAGCAATTGCTAAGGCCGTGCACCCTTTATGTTTGAAAGCTTACGGGAAGAGTTGGATATTGACTCCTTCGTTAGCTTTAATGGGCAGTATGTGGTATTTGAAAATGAAGTCATTTACGAGAACCCGCTTAATCAGGAGGAACTCGTTAAACTTATAGAGATTGCCAATGGAAATAATCACCCCATCGTTTTTATGAATGAGCAAACGATGAAATCGAATGTAAGACAACACCATTATATTGAAGAAAGCATGGGAAGCTTGAAGTTTACCCATCCAGAAGTAGATGAGCACTTCTATGAGGGAAGAAAAATCTATCAATCGCTCCTTTTTTGTGAGGAACGCTCAGAGATAGAGTACATGGATAATTACTCTTTATTCCATTTTATTAGGTGGCATCCTTATTCAGTCGATATCCTTCCCGCGGGAGGCTCAAAAGCTGAAGGTATTAAAAGAATGATCGAACGTCTGGGATTTGAAATGAAGGATGTTTATGCTTTTGGAGATGGCCTGAATGATATTGAGATGCTGAAGGCTGTCGGAACAGGTGTAGCGATGGGGAATGGTGCGGAAGAAGCAAAAAAACACGCTGATTTAATTACAAGTGATGTGGCAGAGGATGGCATCCGAAACGGGTTAAGGAAGTTGCAATTAATATAAAAACAGCCGCCAAACGGGCGGCTGTTTTTATATAACTATCTTTCAATCGGAATAGCGTTTTCAATAGGATTATAAGGATCTTCTTTATTGATATGATCATAAAACATAATTCCGTTTAAATGGTCGATCTCATGCTGGAAAACAACTGCTGGAAGACCTTTTAGCCGGAGTTTGATTTCGTTTCCATCGAGATCATTACCCTTGACCGTAACTCTTGCATAGCGGGGGACAAACCCGCCAATCGCCTCATCCACTGAAAGACAGCCTTCACCTGAGACAAGATAGGAACGTTCAACAGAGTGGCTGGCAATTCGTGGATTGAAAAGGGCGTAGCTGTAAAGTACACCTTTTTCATCATGAACATGGACAGCGATCATTCTTTTGGAAACATTTATTTGCGGGGCAGCCACGCCAATTCACGCCGTAGCCCATATTGTGCAGCCACTTCATCATTCTGGCTGTTCTGTACATATTCAAGTAAATCTCTAAGTATTTGTTTATCATTTTCCGATGGCGGCATTGGAACTTCTGCTGCAATTTTCCTAAGTGTAGGATGGCCATCGCGGATAATATCCTCCATCGTTAACATGTCAATTCACTCCTGTTTAAAAACTTGCTAATATCTGTCTCTAATTAGTCTATCAAACAATAAATAAAAAGTTAACAAGGTAAACATTAATTTCTATATTTTAAAATGAATTTATCTGTTTATGATGCCTCTAGGACTACGTTTAAAAAATGGAGAGGAGAAGGAACAAAGTCCTTCTCCTCTCCATTTTTTATCAGCACCAGCAGGCACAGCCGACAATTATCAGCAATATGAATAAAACAACGATTAAGGCAAATCCTCTTCCGCAGCCAACTCCTCCGACAACAGGATAACCATAACCGCATCCACCGTAACAACCATACATTCGGAAAAACCTCCTCCAGCTTATTTCACCCTTATTTAAATTTGGGGGGATGATTAATACAGCCTATGTTGGTTCTAAAATAATTGTATATGCCACAGCCCAGTAATAAATTTTTAAAATTGAAATAAAATTAGAAAGTTGGACTAACTATTTTATCTGTGCGATTTTCCGTATACGACTCTGTCTCTATTGTCAAACAGTTACATTATAGATATAGTATGAATTGTTAAATTGTAAGGGGGCTTATAAGTTGTCTTTTTTTACTAGGATTCGTCTAATTTTCGCTGTAATTTTCACTGTTCTTTTGGCAACGGGCTGCTTTTATCAGAAAACACCTGCTGAAAAAATGTACAAGGTCCTTGAAAAAGTCGTTTCTGTTGAGAAGGCATTTGAAAAACAACAGAAGCCGCTCATGTCATTAGAAAAGAAAGAAAAGATTGATTTTGATAAAATTATGAGTTTGGGCATGAAACAATTCGATCAAGTAGTTAAGCTTTCGGATGATGCTTACTCAATGGCAGATAAGCGGAAGGAACTAATGGGCAAAGAAGAAAAGAGCATGAAGGATTCCAAAGCTGAATTTGTAAAAGCCGCGAGCGTGATAAAGGAACTGGAAACAAATGAACAAAAAAAGAAAGCAAAAAATCTCTATTCCATCATGATGCAACGATATACAGCACACGATGTTTTATACAATGAATACATAGAGGGAGTCCAATTGGATCAAGAGTTATATAAAATGTTAAAGAATCAAAATATCACGCTTGATGCACTGGAAGCGCAAATAAACAAAATAAATGATAAGTATAAAAAAATCTTTGCGGCTAACGAAAAATTTAATGAATTAACTGAGAAATATAATAACCAAAAAAACTCTTTATACAAAAGCTTAGGACTAAAAATATCTGAGAAAAAATGATTACCTTAAAATCGGCGAAAATGCCGGTTTTTCTTTTTTTAGGCTGTTTTCGTATACATTGTTGCAATTTAAAGAGTAGTTGATTTCCACTCCAGGATGCTCGCTTTCCGCGGGGCGGGATGTGAGCCTCCTCGGCGCACAGCGCCTGTGGGGTCTCACCTGTCCCGCTGCTCCCGCAGGACGTTGAATCAGCTCCCTAGAATCAACACCGCACTAAGGAAATGCGATAGCATTTTCGAGGATCTCGCACCTTCCGCTCCAATTAACTCTTTTTCAATGATTTGCTTTTAAAAACCTATCTGCAAAACAACAATCTTTTAGAAAACAGCCTTTTTTTACTAAATCATCAAGTTAGAGAACCATTCTGTTTCAAAAAGAATTATTTATAATACAGAAGGTAAAAAACGATAATACAGATAGTTTTCTTTGTTTATTTTGTTTGCAAGGTGGGTATGATGAAAAATTTATATACTAATGAATTGACTAGCATTATTAAGATGATGTAAACTCGAAATGTGAAAAAAATATTGTATTAATTTATTTATACATACAACTAATACAGAATTAGAGGATGGCTGATTTAAGAAATTGCGTTTTTTGTGCTCCAATCTGTGGAAAACTATTAAAACGTGTGTTTTTTATTTGGCACTTTTTAAAGAAAACCATCATCAGCAGCCTTTTAAAAGCGTTGAAACATCATCATTAATTTTCGTCTTTAATCCGCTTTTTTGGGCAATCTAAATGAGTGTATGTAAATTACATTATTAATGTCTTTTTTTAAGAAAGGAAGAGGTGACCTAAATGGCTTCTAATACAAAGAAGGCAGAAAAGCTCGATGCGAAAAAAACGCTCGAGGCAGTGGAAGAACAGTTTCAAACGCTTCAGATTTTAAATGAAGAAGGCGAAGTCGTAAATGAAGCGGCAATGCCTGAGCTTAGTGATGAGCAGCTTCAAGAATTAATGAGACGCATGGTTTATACACGTATTCTTGACCAGCGCTCCATCTCCCTTAACCGCCAGGGCAGATTAGGATTTTATGCACCGACTGCCGGCCAGGAGGCTTCTCAATTGGCTTCCCAATTCGCACTTGAAAAAGAGGATTTCATTCTTCCAGGATATCGTGATGTCCCACAATTAATTTGGCACGGATTACCGTTGCACCAAGCGTTTTTATTCTCCCGCGGACACTTCCAGGGAAATCAGATTCCTGAGGGCGTAAACGTTATTTCTCCACAAATTATTATCGGTGCCCAGTATATTCAGGCAGCCGGGGTTGCTTTAGGTATGAAAAAGAATGGAGCGAAATCAGTTGCTATCACTTATACAGGTGACGGCGGTGCTTCACAGGGTGATTTCTACGAAGGAATTAACTTTGCAGGGGCATTTAAAGCTCCAGCCATTTTCATTGTCCAAAACAACCGTTTTGCTATTTCAACTCCTGTTGAAAAACAATCTGCTGCAAAAACTGTCGCGCAAAAAGCGGTAGCTGCAGGTATTCCTGGTATCCAGGTTGACGGCATGGATCCATTAGCGGTTTATGTCGCGGTTCGCGATGCACGTGAACGCGCTGTTAACGGAGAAGGCCAACATTAATTGAAACGTTGACATACCGTTACGGCCCTTATACCATGGCTGGTGACGATCCTACAAGGTACCGTACTGCTGACCTTGATAACGAATGGGAAAAGAAGGATCCTCTTGTACGTTTCCGTAAATTCCTTGAAAACAAAGGTCTTTGGAACGAAGAGAAGGAAAACGAAGTAATTGAAAAAGCAAAAGAAGATATTAAAGAGGCTATCAAGAAAGCGGATGCTGCTCCAAAGCAAAAAGTAACTGACTTAATGTCCTTTATGTTTGAAGAGATGCCTCAAAACCTTAAAGAACAATATGAAATTTACAAAGCAAAGGAGTCGAAGTAAGTCATGGCTCAAATGACAATGATTCAAGCAATCACTGATGCGTTGCGCATAGAACTTCGCAACGATCCGAAAACTCTAGTATTCGGGGAGGACGTTGGAGTTAACGGCGGTGTGTTCCGTGCTACTGAAGGCCTTCATAAAGAATTTGGAGAAGACCGCGTATTTGATACTCCGCTTGCGGAATCTGGTATCGGTGGTTTGGCAATCGGTCTTGCTTTAACTGGATATCGTCCAATCCCTGAGATTCAATTCTTTGGATTCGTATTTGAAGTAATGGACTCAATTGCGGGCCAAATGTCGCGTATGCGATACCGTTCTGGCGGCCGTTATAATATGCCTGTTACTGTGCGTTCCCCGTTTGGTGGCGGTGTTCACACACCGGAACTGCACTCTGACAGCCTTGAAGGCTTAATGGCACAAACTCCTGGTTTGAAGGTAGTTGTTCCTTCGACTCCATATGACGCAAAGGGATTATTGCTGTCAGCTATCCGCGATAACGACCCGGTCATTTTCCTTGAGCATTTGAAGCTTTACCGTGCGTTCCGTGAGGAAGTTCCTGAAGAAGAATACACAATTCCACTTGGAAAAGCAGATGTAAAGCGTGAAGGAACTGACTTATCCATCATTACTTATGGTGCAATGGTTCACGAATCATTAAAAGCAGCGGAAGAATTAGAAAAAGAAGGATATTCTGTAGAAGTAGTAGACCTTCGTACAATCAGCCCGCTTGATATCGATACAATTATTGCCTCTGTTGAAAAAACAGGGCGTGCTATGGTAGTCCAGGAAGCTCAAAAACAAGCCGGAGTTGCAGCTAATGTTGTAGCTGAAATCAATGACCGCGCTATTTTAAGCCTAGAGGCACCAGTACTGCGCGTTACAGCTGCAGATACGATCTATCCTTTCTCACAAGCGGAAACCGTTTGGCTTCCTAATTATAAAGACGTAATCGAAACAGCAAAAAAAGTTTTAACATTCTAGAAAAGCGTTAACGTTCGTTTTCGGCGCTGGAGCTAGACAATAATTAAGAACGGGAAATAGTATTGACTGTTTCCCTCTTGCTTTTCAAATTATGATGCAGAAAACATGCACATTAGGAGGATGAACCACAGTGTCATTTCAATTTAAAATGCCTGATATCGGTGAAGGTATTCACGAAGGCGAAATTGTCAAATGGTTTATTAAACCGGGCGATAAAATTCAAGAAGATGACGTATTATGCGAAGTGCAAAACGATAAAGCTGTCGTTGAAATTCCTTCCCCAGTTGAAGGTACAGTCCTAGAGGTTTTAATCGGAGAAGGTACTGTTGCGACTGTTGGACAGGTTCTTGTTACATTTGATGCACCGGGTTATGAAAACCTTCAGTTTAAGGGTGATGACCATGGTGATGATGAGCCTAAGGCAGAAGAGAAAACTGAAGCTCAGGTTCAATCAACCCTGGAAGCAGGACAGGATATCAAGAAAGAAGCACCAACACCACAAGCTGCCAATGCTCCTACAGGCGCTGGAGCACAGCCACAGGTAGATGTTGATCCTGACCGCCGTATTATTGCAATGCCTTCTGTGCGTAAATATGCACGTGAAAAAGGCGTAGAAATCCGCCAGGTTGCTGGTACAGGCAAAAATGGGCGTATCATGAAAAATGATATTGATTCCTTCTTAACTGGAGGTGCTCAAGCTCCTTCTGCACCTGTTGAAGCAGCAGCAGCAGCTCCTAAAGCAGAAGAAACAAAAGCTTCAGCTGCACCTATTCCACAGGGTGAATATCCTGAAACTCGTGAGAAGATGAGCGGTATCCGTAAAGCTATTGCAAAAGCGATGGTTAATTCCAAGCATACAGCTCCACACGTTACTCTTATGGATGAAATCGATGTTACAAAGCTTTGGGCTCACCGCAAGAAGTTTAAGGACGTGGCTGCCCAAAAAGGCATCAAGCTTACATTCTTGCCATATATCGTAAAAGCATTAACAAGTGCGCTTCGTGAATTCCCTGCGTTGAATACATCATTGGATGATGCTACAAGTGAAATCATCCATAAGCATTATTACAATATCGGAATTGCTGCTGATACTGAAAAAGGCTTGTTAGTTCCAGTAGTAAAGGATGCTGACCGTAAGTCTGTCTTCTCAATTTCAAATGAAATTAATGAACTTGCAGGTAAGGCACGTGAAGGCAAGCTTGCTCCTAATGAAATGAAAGGTGCTTCATGCACAATCTCAAATATCGGTTCTGCAGGCGGACAATGGTTCACACCTGTTATTAACCACCCAGAGGTTGCTATTCTTGGAGTGGGCCGAATTGCAGAAAAGCCAATCGTAAGGGACGGAGAAATCGTGGCAGCACCTGTATTGGCTTTGTCATTGAGCTTTGACCACCGCATGATTGACGGTGCTACTGCACAGAATGCGCTAAACCATATCAAGCGTTTATTGAACGATCCAGAACTTTTGTTAATGGAGGGGTAATAAATGGTAGTTGGAGATTTTCCTATTGAAACAGATACTATAGTCATCGGTGCACCTGGCGGTTATGTAGCAGCCATTCGTGCTGCACAGCTAGGGCAAAAAGTAACAATCGTAGAAAAGGGTAACCTTGGCGGCGTTTGCTTAAACGTCGGATGTATTCCTTCAAAGGCGTTAATTGCTGCTGGCCATCGTTATGAAACAGCAAAGCATTCTGATGATATTGGAATCACTGCTGAAAATGTTAAGGTTGATTTTTCAAAAGTTCAAAAGTGGAAAGAAAGTGTTACGAAAAAGCTTACTGGCGGCGTAGAAGGACTTTTAAAAGGTAATAAGGTCACAATCGTTCGCGGTGAAGCATTTTTTGTAGATGGCAATACGCTTCGTGTAATGGATGAAAATTCCGCACAAACGTACACTTTTAAAAATGCGATCGTTGCAACAGGATCTCGCCCAATTGAGCTTCCTGCATTTAAATATACAAAACGTGTTCTTGACTCAACGGGTGCACTAGCTCTTCAAGAAATTCCTGAAAAAATCGTTGTAATTGGCGGCGGCTATATCGGAACGGAACTTGGCGGAGCTTATGCAAACTTCGGAACACAGGTTACAATCCTTGAAGGAACAGATGAAATCCTAAACGGATTTGAAAAGCAAATGTCTGCTCTTGTTAAACGCAACCTTAAGAAAAAAGGCACTGAAATCGTTACAAAAGCGCTTGCTAAGGGTGTAGAAGAAACAGAGAACGGTGTTACAGTTTCTTACGAGGTAAAAGGCGAGCTTCAAAAGGTTGAAGCGGATTATGTATTTGTCATGGTTGGACGCCGTCCAAATACGGATGAATTAAGCCTTGAACAAGCAGGCGTTGAAATGACTGAACGCGGAGTTATTAAAATTGATAAGCAATGCCGTACTAGCGTAAGCAATATTTACGCGATTGGTGACATTGTTGAAGGTCCTCCTTTGGCTCATAAAGCGTCATACGAAGGCAAAATTGCTGCAGAAGCAATTAGCGGACATCCTGCTGAAATCGACTACCTTGCTATTCCTGCTGTTGTATTCTCTGATCCAGAATTGGCATCAGTCGGCTACACAGAAGCACAGGCAAAGGAAGAAGGTATCGAAGTCGTTGCTGCTAAGTTCCCATTCGCAGCAAACGGCAGTGCCCTTGCTTTAAACAGCACTGACGGCTTTGTGAAGCTTGTAACTCGTAAAGAAGATGGCCTTGTGATCGGTGCCCAGATTGCCGGATCAAGTGCTTCTGACATGATCGCTGAGCTTCGCCTGGCAATCGAAGCTGGAATGACAGCTGAAGATCTTGCCATGACAATCCATGCACATCCAACTCTTGGAGAAATTACAATGGAAGCAGCTGAAGTAGCAATCGGAAGCCCAATCCATATTATCAAATAAGATAAAGAAAAAAGTGACAGGCACCTTCCGAATTTTGGATGGTGCCTGTCACTTTATTATTTGTGAAACGTTTTTAATTATTTGGTTCTTTGATGCACTGCCATTAATTTTTACCATCATCTGGTCCTTATACATAACGATAATAGCGGGGGATTTCTCGACATTGAATGATTTATAATAATCTTTTTCCTTCGATTTGTTCAGCACCATCATATGGTCCATTTCCTTTGGGAAGTTCTTTTTTAATTCTATTAAGGCATCGTAATATGCTGCCTCCTGGCCTAATTCCTTCTCATCTGAGAAGAAAATGACTTGTTTTACATTTCGGTTAAAGGCCATTTTTTTTGAAGCCTGGTTATTATTACAAGAGGCGCTAAGCAACAGTAAAGAAAAGATAAAAATGTATGGCAGTCCTTTCATTTCTTCTTGCCTCACTTCTCTTAAAATTATATTTTATAGGCTGAGCTGTTTTCTAAAAGATTGTTGTTTGGCAAATAGGTTTTTAAAAACAAATCGTTGAAACAGAAGTTGATTGGAGCGGAAGGTGCGAGACTCCTGCGGGAGCAGCGGGACAGGTGAGACCCCGCAGGCGCTGTGCGCCGAGGAGGCTCACCGCCCGCCCCGCGGAAAGCGAGCATCCTGGAGTGGAAATCAACTACTCCTTATATAGCAACAAAGTATACGAAAACAGCAATTTTATGAAATTAACTATCCAAATAATATCCATTTGATTTTCATTTTATCATGGTCTTTTAATGGATTCGGGCTTGTCATCTAAATGTTATAGAAATGAAAAATATATTCCTTAATCCTTTCATATAATTCAGGAACAGCATGTTCAGCCAGCATGAACTACCTATCAGCGATGGTGGTGTCCAATGAAAATCTATGTTGTCATCCTGCTGCAATTTATTCTGTGGAGTGGATATACGCTTACTGCTTGGCTTTCAAAGCATGATCAGCCCGTATTCAATGTCATTATGTTTTTTATCTTCTTTTATTTAGCTTTTCAGATTGGAAATACAATTACAAAATCAGCGCGGCAAACTTTGATTGTTACCGCTGCCAGCCTTTTGCTTTACTGTTCTTTCCATGCAGCAATGTCCCTGTTTAGCCAGTAAAATCGCCGTTTGCTTTAAACTAAAAAAAACACAGCCTATTGGCTGTGTCAAAATGAATTGCGATCCGTCTTTTTAAAGAAACGAATAAAGATGCTGCTTAACGACAATACAAGAGCAAATATAATGATGATCGAAAGAATCAATGCTACGGGCTTGAGGTGGGTCTTTGTTTTAAGGGGAGATTGAAAATTGGCTTCTGCCGGGTAGTTTTTATCTTTTTCAGGAAGAAGGGCTATTTGCTCCAAAAAGGGGAGAGGCCCGCCAAAATGGACAGTTTGCCTGAGCGGTTCTGGCTTCTTCTCAAAATAGGTTTTAAAATAATATGGAGATACACCTGTAAGGATTATGCTGATGATTAATGCAGTGATGATAAGTTTCTTGCTCATTCTAAACCTCCTGGTTTCCTGTTATAAAAAAGGAACAGCTGCGCGCTGTTCTTTTTCAAGTATTTCGCTGTTATTTCCTAGGATTATAATACATCACTCTTCCGTTAAATAAATGAAGCTCTGCCTGCAATTTCTTTGCAAGGAATTTACAAAACTCATTTGCTTTGCCTTTGTCGCCAAAAGTACAGCCTTCTGGAAGGGTTACCTGTATATAAGATTGTTCAAATGCCTCGCCGTTTTCAGCGGTAACTGTTTCTTTATCAGTTCCGACAAGTATAGCATAATATCGGTCATTGTCTGAGTGAAGATAAAACCACTTGCCTGCTCCCTCAGTTGTTTCTTTTATATCGTATGGAAAAGCAGCCTCTCCAAATTCCCAATCAACCTGATCACCTGTTTTTGCAGTAATACTCTTATAATAATGAAAAAGCTCTTTTACTTCATCAATGTTGATCTCTTTTTTTGCAGATGAAGAAACTAATTTAATATACGCATTTTCCGCCATCGCCTTTCCCCCTCAAGACTAATTGCTCTTCGTATCAATTCTAGCATTCTATAAAATCGGATGACAACTGTTCATGGGATAAATTCCTTGTTTTAAAGTAAAAAATAAATTATAATAATATTCTAAATATTAAAAAAGGAGGAGTGCAATGGATTTCTTTGAAAAACTTTATGACGAGCACGAAAATGTAAATGTTAGATTTATTGGTTTTGCGACGGACCATGCGCGCTATGATTTCGGCATCGTATTTACTAATATGTTTTTCGGAAAGCCCTTAGTTGTATGCATGCAGACTGGCCGCTCAACTCTCCTTGACCCCCAGGACATTCAAGACACCGAATACTTGCAGAATGTTTTCCGTATCTCCTGTAAACACCAAGCCGCTGATTTAGTTGAATTTTTTAGTGAGGCTCTCCCTGCAATTCAATATGATATCCAATATGAATAAATACTTTAAGCAGGCAGCTCTTTATGCCTGCTTTTAATAATTTATACATAAAAAAGATACAGATATTTTTATATGTGTTATACAATTTGGGCTTGAAATATTGAATGTGTTATATTATTATATAATCAAACGAATATAAAACGCTTTCAAAAAAATTGATCATCAAAAAGAAAAGGGGACTGAATAATGGGTACTATTGTATGCCAAGCCTGTAACTCTACTATTGATCATTTTGAAGATGAAAAAGTGTCTGTTCTTTATTCCAACTGCAATACTTGCTGTGGAAAACATACAAACGAAGAAGAAGATTTAGTTAATTAATTGCAATTACATGCAAATAGTAAAACAGGACTCCCATTAGTGGGAATCCTGTTTTTTTAGGCTATTTTATCGCTTTATATTCCTTAATTACATGAATTGTTTTTAATTCATCGTCTTCAGGTCCCTGTACAGGCAAACCGGCTTCGAGATTTTTTTGTATAAAGCTAAGATTTTCTTTTGTGATGATTTCACCTGGAATGAAAATTGGAATCCCTGGAGGATAAACCATTACGAATTCTGCAATAATCCTTCCTTCCGAGCTCTCATCAAACGGGATAACCTCTGTTTCTGCATAGAAAGCATCTCGTGGAGTTAATGCCAGAACAGGGATGTCCGGAAGGAAAACCTGTAATGGTTCAACTTTCTCAGCCCGGTGTGCACATTCGTCGGCAAGATCAGCTAAAGCCTTAACTAAAAGGTCGCCTTCTACGTCAGTGTCTCCTAAGGAAATGATGCAAAGAATATTGTACAGATCGGACAATTCAACCTCGATATTGTATTTTTCACGAAGCCATTTTTCTACTTCATAGCCTGTTAAGCCGAGGTCCTTGACAGAAATAATCAATTTTGTCGGATCGTAATCAAAGGCTGCTTTAGAACCGATTATTTCTTCTCCAACACAATATAAATGGTCAATTTCATTTATCCGCTTTCGGATGGTTTGGCCAGATTAATGGTACTGTCGATCAATTCGCGTCCTTTCGTTGCCAGCCTTCTCCTCGCAACATCAAGGGAGGCAAGCAGCAAATAGGATGTGGAGGTAGTGGTAAGCATACTCAGGATCGATTGCACCCTTTTCGAGGATACCCTTCCTTCTCTCACGTTTAAAATGGAACTTTGAGTCATCGAGCCCCCCAGTTTATGAACGCTTGTCGCAGCCATATCGGCCCCTGCCTGCATGGCGGAAAGAGGAAGGCTTTCATGGAAATGGATATGTACACCATGTGCTTCATCCACCAGGACAGGTACATTATAGGAATGAGCAATTTCAACAATCTTTTTCAAATCAGCAGAAACGCCAAAGTAAGTCGGATTAATTACTAGTATCCCTTTTGCATCTGGATGCTGTTCAAGCGCGTGTTCGACAGACTCGATTGTAATTCCGTGCGATATACCTAAATCTTCATCAATCGCAGGGTGAATGAATACAGGGACTGCGCCAGAAAAAACAATGGCGGACATAACAGACTTATGCACGTTACGAGGGACGATAATTTTATCCCCAGGTCCACAGACAGCCATAACCATTGTCATGATTGCCCCACTTGTCCCCTGGACAGAAAAGAAAGTGTGGTCTGCTCCAAAGGCTTCTGCTGCCAAATCCTGAGCTTTCTTAATCATGCCCTTTGGCTGGTGGAGGTCATCAAGGGCCCTATATTGATTAAATCAATTGAAAGAGCATTATCGCCAATAAAATTCCTGAATTCAGGATCGATGCCCGCGCCTTTTTTATGGCCTGGTATGTGAAATTGGATAGGTTCTCTTTTTGCGTGTTCTACTAATCCGCTAAATAGCGGAGTTTCATTTTGTGACAATTTATCTTCACACCTCTTTATCTCAAATTGCAATTCATTAATATAAAAAGTCATAAAACAAATGAATTATAGCACTATTACCTTTACTTGCATAGAAATTTGTCATTCCTTGCAAATGTTAATTTTTACTTTCACGTTAGTTTTTCTTCCTAAAAGGAAATTTAACCTGTAAAGACGAAATAAGTGGAACAACAATTGATTAGGAGGATGACCAAATGAATTGGAAAACAAGAGTGACAGAACTTTTAAATATTAAATATCCGATCATACAGGGAGGATTAGCGCATCTCGCGTATTCTGAGCTTGCTGCAGCCGTTTCTAATGCAGGAGGCCTGGGGCAAATAACAGCAATGTCGCTTGAGGGGTCAGAGAAGCTGAGAGAGGAGATTCAAAAGGTAAAGCAGGCAACAAATAAGCCTTTCGGGGTAAACTTTGCCATCGGACAGCATGGAAGGCAGTATGAGGATTTTCTCGATGTTGCAATAGAGGAAAATGTACCGGTAATTACGATGACCGGCGGCAATCCCGCACCTTTGTTTGATCAATTAAAGGGAGTGAATGTTAAAAAGCTGGTTCTAGTAGCAGCAAGAAAACAAGCTATAAAAGCGGAACAGCTTGGTGCTGATGCGGTTATGGTCGTCGGTCAAGAAGGAGGAGGGCATCTGGGGCGCGAAGATATTGGGACAATAGTGCTGATTCCGAGTGTGATTGATTCTGTTTCCATACCAGTAATTGCCTCTGGAGGCATCGGTGATGGGAGAGGATTGATGGCAGCCCTCAGCCTTGGTGCTGACGGTATTGAAATGGGTACAAGGTTTATTGCTACAAAGGAATGCGCCCATGCGAGCGAGGCATACAAGCGTTTGCTTATTGAAGGGGCGGAAACGGATACTGCTGTTATAAAAAGGTCACTGGGGGCACCTGCCCGAGCGATTTCAAATCATTGGACAAATAAAATTCTGGAAATCGAAGGGCGAAAGGGCGGATATGAGCAGCTGAAATCGTTAATTAGCGGACAGGCGAACAAAAAATTAATTTATGATGGGAATCTTGAAGAAGGCTTTGGGTGGGCAGGACAGGTTATGGGACTAATTCATGACGCGCCTACAGTCTCTGAACTTTTTCAAAGAATGATTTCAGAGGCGGAGAGTATCCGTTTAAAATGGGGTCAAAATTGATTTGTAAAAAAAGACGCAAATCAGTAAAATGGGATTCAGACAGTGGAGGCAGGTGAACAACATGGAATATCAATATCCAATTGATTACCATTGGTCCACGGAAGAAATAGTGGACGTAATTAACTTTT
This sequence comes from Neobacillus sp. PS3-34, assembly GCF_030915465.1. Taxonomy (GTDB): domain Bacteria; phylum Bacillota; class Bacilli; order Bacillales; family Cytobacillaceae; genus Neobacillus_A. Next base: position 1,008,699 of record NZ_CP133267.1, on the reverse strand, counting down.
TTCAGTCAATTGAAAATGCCTATGAAAAAGGCATGGGCAGGGAAGAACTGATGGCTGCTTACAGGCGTTTCAAGGAAATAGTACCCGGAAAAGCGGAAGAAAAAAAACTATGTGACGAATTTGAAGATATGAGCAGCTATTCAGCTTACAGGACAATAAAAAAGGCGAGAGAGTCAGCAGCCAATGAAAAGATCGTTATGAAATAAACGTGCCTATATATGCTGCTTGCCTGCCAGACAAATAAATAAAAAGAAACAACAAAAGCTCCCCGGCTACTTGCTAGGGAGCTTTTATTTACTTTTGCCTGCTTGTTTAAATGAGCTTCAGCCTTTTGTTCAATTGCTTGCTATTTTAAGGTTTATGACATTTTATAAAGGGGTAATATTTTTCTAAACACATTATCAATTTCCTGAAGGAGCATAGATGGGCCCATCTTGACAACAGTATCCCGGTCAATTTGCAAACCACAAAGAATTTCAGATTTTTTGACCGTTTTCATACGCTGAAAAAGAGCAATTAACTCTTTTTTTGAAAGCTCGCTGTGTTTAACGGCATCAGGTTTCGTATGATCGCTTGACCAGCAGAAATTTCCGGGTATTTCCTTATAAAATTTATTTATATTTTTTGTAAGCTTTTCTCCGATTTGTTGTTTCTGTGGCGATTCATAAATGACAGCAAACCAAATGAATAAATGAGTTTCCCACAGGCCGATCTGAAAATGAGGCAGCATCTTATACCCGCGGGGATTGCTTGCAAATGCAACCCAAGTATCCTTTGGGGGATTAACAGTACGGCGTGCATGCTTTGCAACGTGAATGTACATTTCATCTCCTGTTAAAACCGATAAAGTAGGGGCAAAATATTCACCCAAACTGTTTAGCTTGGGGCGAATCTTATCCTTTAGAGCATCCATTCTTGCATCTAGTCCATCTATAGTAAACACATTGAAATCATCTTCTGTAAATCCTGTAAAATTCATCTTGATCCTCCAGCAGTAACTTTTGTCAATTATTGTAGCATAAGGATAGGAAAACTAGAACCGTAAAGGCTTATGGGTAAAAGCACAAATTAGTTGCAACCGTCGATGGTTGCTCATACTATAACAGTAAAAAATCTGAAAAATCAGATTAAACTTTGGAAAGGGTGTATAATGATGAAACAATTAATCAGTTCAACCAGGAAAAAGGCTGTTGAAAAAGAAAGAACAGCAATGCTGCGTTTGGAAATGGATTACGAATTATCTACATTATTCGAAGCGATGACTGAAAACAATGAAGATAAAAAGAAAAATTGCAAACAAAGGCTTGAAAAAATCAGACAGGAACTCCTTCGATTAAAAGCCCTTTAACACTTTATACCACAAGGCATGTCGACTTTAGAGTCAGGATTTTTATACAAGGGGAAAAAATAGAAATGAAAAGAAGTAGCTTCTGGCATTGCCAAAAATAAAACGAACTCCAATTAAAACAGGGAGTTCGTTTATTATTTTACCGCTGAATTCGTGGTAGAAATTTAAAAAAGTGATGGGGCAGGATAAAAGTTGCTGGGGTCTTCTTTTTTTAATAAGCTAAGAATGTAAATAATAATGGAATTCGCATAATATAAATAGTAAGTCTTTAGATAAACGGAGGACAAGAAAATGAATTGGGAAAGCATTGATACATATGCCAAGAAGTGGGTAAAAGAGGCTGGAGAAAAAATCCGTTCGTCTTTCGATAAAACATTGGATATCACCACAAAGTCCGATCCAAACGATCTGGTCACTAATATTGATAAGGAAACAGAACAGTTTTTTATTGAAAGGATAAGGGAAACATTTCCGGATCATAAAATTCTTGGGGAAGAAGGATTTGGAGACAAACTGGAATCCCATGAAGGAATAGTATGGATTATAGATCCAATCGATGGCACGATGAATTTTATCCACCAACAAAGGAATTTTGCCATCTCATTAGGAATTTTTGAAAATGGAAAAGGGAGAATCGGGTTAATTTACGATGTTGTCCATGATGAAATGTATCATGCCATAAGAGGGAACGGGGCATTTATTAATGAAAAGCGAATACCGGCACTGACGGAGACGACTGTAAAAGAATCGATTATTGGATTGAATGCCACCTGGGTAATGGAAAACAAGAGAATTGATCATAATCTTTTGATTCCTCTTGCCAGGGAAGCAAGGGGCACAAGATCTTACGGTTCTGCAGCACTTGAAATGGTATTTGTTGCGACAGGCAGAATTGATGCCTACATTTCGCTCAGGCTGGCACCATGGGATGTAGCAGGAGGAGCAGTGATAATTGAAGAATTGGGGGGAGTCATAACAAATCTAAGAGGAAAAAATCTTGATTATCTTTCCCAGGATTCTTTACTGGTCGCTAAGCCAGGACTCCATCAGACTATTTTAAAGAACTACCTCAAGGACGGAAACTGGTAAAGGGAACATGAATATGATAGAAAAAAGCGGGATTCTATATGGAATCCCGTTTTTTTATAGTTGGCCGTTTTCACGCATTTTCTTTTTTGTTTTAAATCCAAATCCCATTACCAATACAAGTAAAACGATACAGCTAATTCCTCCGATAATGCTTCTTTCGCCAATTGCTACCCCAATGCCCATCATGCAGAATGCGGACAATATTGCATAAACAAGTAAAACCCACTTGATTTGCTTCATGTTCATAACCCCTTTTTAATATGTTAGCTATTCTAGAGTATTTTTCATGCCTATCGAAAAAGTTTCCGACGTAAAAAGCCAACATATATCTATCTTTTTTATTAATTATTTTAATTGTACATAAAATGCTTTTAGGTTTCTACTGTAAATATGGTATAATGTTTTAGTTGTGGATGGGAAAGTTAACAATATGAATCATTTCATATAGAATAAATCTAGGAGTGAATTTTTTGAAAATTAGACAAGATATACGTAACATCGCGATTATCGCCCACGTTGACCATGGTAAAACGACACTGGTTGACCAACTTTTGAAGCAGTCCGGAACTTTCCGTTCGAATGAGCACGTTGAAGAACGTGCAATGGATTCGAATGATTTGGAAAGAGAACGCGGTATCACGATTCTGGCGAAAAACACTGCGATTCAATATAAGGATAAAAGAATTAACATTTTGGATACACCGGGACACGCTGACTTTGGCGGAGAAGTAGAACGTATCATGAAAATGGTTGACGGTGTATTATTGGTTGTAGACGCATATGAAGGATGTATGCCACAAACTCGTTTCGTTCTTAAAAAAGCTTTGGAACAAAATTTAACACCAATAGTCGTTGTTAATAAAATTGACCGTGATTTTGCCCGCCCTGCAGAAGTAATTGATGAAGTAATTGACTTGTTCATCGAACTTGATGCAACTGAAGAACAACTTGAATTCCCTGTAATTTATGCTTCTGCTATCAACGGTACTGCTAGTACTAATGCAGAGAAACAAGATGAAAACATGCAATCTTTATATGAAGCGATCGTGGAACATATCCCGGCACCGATTGATAATCGTGAAGAGCCTCTTCAATTCCAGGTTGCCTTGCTTGATTACAATGACTACGTCGGCAGAATTGGAATTGGACGCGTATTCCGCGGCACAATGAAGGTCGGCCAGCAGGTAGCATTAATGAAGCTTGATGGTTCAGTAAAACAATTCCGTGTAACTAAAATCTTCGGTTTCTTTGGCTTAAAGCGCCAGGAGATTGAAGAAGCAGTAGCTGGAGATTTGATAGCTGTTTCCGGAATGGAAGATATCAATGTCGGTGAAACAGTTTGCCCTGTAGAACATCAGGATGCATTGCCAATCTTAAGAATTGACGAACCAACCTTGCAAATGACTTTCCTTGTGAACAACAGCCCGTTTGCCGGCAGAGAAGGTAAATATCTGACTTCAAGGAAGATTGAAGAAAGACTTCGCGCACAATTACAAACAGATGTCAGCTTGCGTGTTGAAAATACAGATTCTCCTGATGCATGGATCGTTTCAGGTCGTGGAGAGCTACACTTATCGATTCTGATTGAGAATATGCGCCGTGAAGGATATGAGCTCCAGGTTTCCAAACCTGAGGTAATTGTTAAAACTGTGGATGGTGTTCGCTGTGAACCAGTTGAACGCGTTCAAATTGATGTACCAGAGGAACATACTGGTTCAGTAATGGAATCAATCGGTGCCCGTAAAGGTGAAATGATCGATATGATTAATAATGGATCTGGCCAGGTTCGTTTAATTTTCAACGTACCTGCCCGCGGATTAATTGGTTATACAACAGAGTTTTTAACGCTGACACGTGGATACGGAATCATCAACCATACATTTGACAGCTACCAGCCAATGGCTCAGGGACAAGTTGGAGGAAGACGTGAAGGTGTGCTTGTTTCTATGGAAGCAGGTAAAGCTTCTACGTACGGAATCATGCAGGTTGAGGACCGCGGAACTATTTTTGTTGAACCGGGAACTGAAATATACGAAGGTATGATCGTCGGACAACACACTCGCGAAAACGACATTACAGTTAATATCACGAAAGTGAAGCAGGCGACAAATATCCGTTCAGCCAACAAGGACCAGACGTCGGTTATTAAAAAACCGCGTATCATGACACTTGAAGAATCGCTTGAATATCTAAATGAAGATGAGTATTGTGAAGTAACACCGGAGTCAATCCGTCTTCGCAAGAAAATTCTTGATAAAAATGAACGTGAAAGAATGGCCAAAAAGAAAAAGTTTGCAGAAACGAACTAATCCTAAGAGGAGGATTGCCGGAAATGGATGTGACAGAACGTCTGTCTTTTTTCGCCGCGCTCTATCGCGTAGGGGATCAGCCGACCGTTGGAATGTGGCTGTTGTATTTTACAATTGTCGCCCTTAGTATTGTTGTTTATAAACTGGGATTTGCAAAAAAGCTTCCAATAGCAAAGTCGATCGTCATCTATTTATTTCTTTTCATTGGCTGCACATTGCTGACATTCCTGGGTATCTTTTTGCCGGTTGCAGAGGCTCTGGTCGTAGCGGCTTTAATCCTTGTTATTTATAAGATTCGTCTTCACCAGCAAAAAAAACAACAAGCAGAGGCGAAGTAATGGGGGTTAGGAAATGAAATCGCTGCAGGATGCCTTATATAATTGGCTTACGATAAAGGCTGTAGTAGATGCACGCCCTGAAGATACAGCAGCCCGCGAAACAGAGGAGCTATTTGCTGAAATCCTGGACGAACAGCACGGGGTTTCTGGAATAGTGATTTCAAAGGATGAAAACATGTACCATGTTTCGTTCGACCAGAAGGGAGAAAGCAAGACCTCTCGCTTCCCTACGGATTTAATCGAGGTTCTGCTTAATCAAATTAACGAAGAACCTGAGAAATACGAGAACTATCCTGAAGAATAAAAAAAAGCCTCAAATTCCGGTTGGGAATTGAGGCTTTTTTTATTTACCACTCATCGTCTTCTGATTTTGAACGGTACAGACGGAAGTTTCCCGTGTCGATCCGGGCTTGTGTCTTTTCGGAGATTCTTTCATTGCAGCTTTGGCACATATATGTATGAATTGGACGATTGCGAAGGCGCTTGGCTATCGGGGACTCATCCTCAATAGGTTCAATTTTGTCGCAAATAACACATTTTACTCTCATTAAAACACCTCATATTTCTGTTATATATCAACAATTATCTGATTTATTTATATTATAGTATAACACACGTCATTTTGGATGGTTAGCGAATTCCGTTTAAGTTGATGAAAATTAGGGATAGTAGTAATATGGGTATAGCTATTTCAGATATGCTTAAAGATGAAAGGGTTGGGATAATGGCAAACCAAGTAGAACCAAAGCTGATCGAACCATTATTAAATGAATTGCAAAAAGAAAAATTCGTTACACTTGCGACAATTGACCATGAAACAGGAGGGCCAAACGTTAGCGCAATTTCCTGGGTTATTGCCAAGGATGAGAGTACCATTTATTTTTCTGTAGACAACCGCTCACGTATTGTCCAGAACATCAGCCAAAATAATAAAATTGTTTTAAACGTAATAGCAAACGAATCTACATATTCCATCAGCGGACAGGCAGCAGTAAAAGAGGAAAAGTTATCAGGTGTCCCTTTAAAACTGGCGTTGATTGAACTTAAAATTAATGAGGTCAGAGACGTAATGTTCTACGGATCAAAAATTACTGTCGAACCTCAATATGACAAGACATATGATAAAGATGCGGCAGCCAGGCTGGACAAACAGGTTATGGATGCAATGAAAAAAGCTTAGCCCTGCTAAGCTTTTTTCATGTCTAGGAAATTATAAAATTAAATGATGTGAAAAACTTCTACAAGTTGTATTAATCTAGCTCCAGCACCCAGCCCCTCGGGGACATAAGCCAAATCACTCCAGAAATCAGGATTTCCTGCGTGATTCGTCTTATGCCTGTCGGGGCTAACCAGGGCGCTTGCGCCTTTTGTTCTTTTAAAACAGTTTATTTGTGATATTTCGACTCTTCCTCTTGTTTTCTCTCGAGATTCTTCTTCTCTTTATTTTGCAGTTTCTTTTTAGGTTCTTCTGTTGCGTTTTTTGGACTCGGATTGATTATGTCCCCAGGCACCTCTGGCATCAATCTGCCAGTAATATCCGCTAGTTCATTAATAATTCCTTGCACTGGTCTTCCGTTTTTGACATCCTGAGAGATTTCCCTAAGTCTGGCCGTTATATCTGGATCAGCTACAACTACCGCTTTGGCGCCATGTGGATCTTTCCTTAAACTTTCGGCAACAGAATACTTTATCGAGCCAACTTGAGACCTCTCAATATTTGAATTTACGTCAATTCCAACAATGGCATACCTTCCTATAACAACTGCGGCTGCATCATGTACATTCGGTATGCTGGTGGCAAGCTCAACTAAGTGTCTGGAAATTTCCTGTCCGGATTTCCTGTCAACATTTTGTATATAGCTGTTTTTAACTTGCACAATCTTTGGATCTGCACTTTTCTCACTCGTATTGTTTGTATTGCAGCTGGAAAGAACCATGACTGCCAGCAACACTGTTAAGAAGTTCCTCATTGTAACCCCCCGCAAAATTTTCCTTATTGTGCCTGTAGCTATAGGCCTACTCCATCCTTTTAGTCCAAATAAGGTAAATGAATGAATTGATTATCATTTATTGTGCTAAAATCCTTCTATCTTTATCCCGATAAACATATATTTTACCAAAGTTGTACCGACAAACAGGTGCTAGAAGGCCAAAAGAACAGAGAAACGGGAGGCATCAGATTGAGTAAAATATACGTGTTAGACACAAACGTTTTACTGCAGGACCCGTATTCCATTTTCTCTTTTGAAGACAATGAAGTCATCATTCCAGCAGTAGTATTGGAAGAGGTGGACTCTAAAAAAAGATATATGGATGAAGTAGGAAGAAACGCAAGGCATGTTTCAAGATTAATCGACGGCCTTAGGTCTATGGGGAAACTTCATGAAAAAATAAAGCTTGAAAACGGCGGCAGCTTAAAAATCGAGCTGAATCATCGTTCTTTTCATCAGCTTCAGGATATTTTTATTGAGAAAACCAACGACAACCGTATTCTTGCCGTGGCAAAAAATTTATTTTTAGAGGAGCAGTCAAAAGAGAATGGCAAACTGGTTATTCTTGTAAGCAAAGATGCACTTGTCAGGGTAAAGGCAGATGCTATTGGACTGATATCTGAGGACTTTTTAAGTGACAGGGTGATAGAGTCGGAACAAATATATACAGGTTTTTTGGAAGTGTATTTGCCCGCGGAAAAGCTGGGAAGGTTTTATGAAAAAGGGGAGCTTCCCCTTATAGAAGTCGCTAATCACCCTTTTTACCCGAATCAGACACTCATTATGAAGGATGCTCTCGGTGGCAAGGGATCTGCCTTAGGGATGGTTGACCAAAGCGGTAAAAAAGTGAAAAAATTGGTTTTTAACCAAGAACATATTTGGGGTATACATCCGCGTAATGTACAGCAAACGCTGGCGTTAGAAATGCTGCTTAGAAAGGATATACCGCTTGTAACGCTGATTGGGAAAGCAGGTACAGGGAAAACCTTATTGGCGTTAGCATCGGGATTATTGCAAACGGAAGACCTAAGGGAATACAAAAAACTTTTAGTAGCAAGGCCAATTGTACCTGTTGGAAAGGACCTTGGTTATCTTCCGGGTGAAAAGCAGGAAAAGCTCAGGCCGTGGATGCAGCCCATTTTCGATAATTTGGAATTTCTTTTTGATACCAAAAAGCCTGGAGATTTGGATGCTATCCTGGCTGGAATGAAATCCATAGAAGTAGAAGCATTGACTTATATACGGGGAAGAAGTCTCCCTGATCAGTTTATCATCATAGATGAGGCGCAAAATTTAACGAAGCATGAAGTGAAAACGATTCTAACCCGGGTTGGTGAGGGAAGCAAAATTGTGTTGGTTGGTGACCCTGACCAAATAGACCATCCATATTTAGATGCCTATAATAACGGATTAACGTATGTCGTGGAAAAATTTAAAAACGAGGCAGTTTCAGGCCATGTGAAATTATTAAAAGGAGAAAGGTCGGGGCTGGCACGGCTAGCAGCAGATCTACTCTAAAAACGGAAGGGCGGTGGTTAACCGCCCTTCTAGGAGCCCTATTCAATCACAAAGGATTTTACATGTTTAATTGGTTCTACCTGATTGGAGCCATCTCCGAAAAATACATGGACAGGTCCATCTGTTAAATGAGGCTTACCGTTTTCAGAAAAACCAAGGATTAGGTCATAGGCTTGATCCAGCGTAATATCAACCTTTCCGTCTGCTGTTTCAATAATTAGCTTTGAGGCATTTTCCATGGGCTCTGCATTGGCAAGAAACGGCTTGAAAGGAATGCCGAAAGTTCCGGTTAAGGCAAGTTCTTTTTGATATCTCTTTTCGGATTTTAAAGTCGGAGGCACTGTTGCCCCCTCAATGATTTCCCTGTCCCAATGCCTTGAAATTGCTTTTGTATATTCTTCTAGGGCGTCTGGCTTCTCAGAAGGTTTTTTAAAGTACGTGGTCAAATCGATTCGTCTGTCATCGAAAATCCATACTCCGGGATCCAGTGTAATGGAATACTTTACATTGCCTTTTATCTGTATGATTCTTTCCATTTTATTTCCCCCATTCTTTTACACACTATTACGAGTATAGCCTCAAATCAACAGAATGTCATACGAACTTGACTGAGCATTCGTTTTTAATTTCATCCCATTAATCTTCTTGCAATTTCACTCTCTTAACTGTAAAATTTATAGATAAGTTGGGTAAACGCTCGGAAACGGGGGGATCAATGTTGGCGTCTGAAATGATTGTTAATCATCAGGAAAAAGCATACGCCTTACTGCAGGCTGACGCTGATAAAATATTAAAGCTGATCAAAGTCCAAATGGATAACCTTACGATGCCTCAATGCCCTCTTTATGAAGAGGTGCTTGATACACAAATGTTTGGTTTATCGAGAGAGATAGATTTTGCAGTTCGGCTTGGTTTAATTGAAGAACAGGATGGCAAGGCGATTTTAGACAAACTGGAAAGAGAACTGTCTTCGCTTCATGAGGCGTCCTTAAAAAAATAAAAACAAAAAACTCAAACAATGGTTCTTGATTGTTTGAGTTTTTTGTTCACAGGGGAATAAAGGGGCAGGGGCAGTTAATTTCTCCTATTTTAAAGAAAATGTCTTTTCCTTAAGTATTGGCTTGTATTTTCTATTATAATGGATTCATAAAACCTATTGAAATTAAGGAAGAGATAAGATGCTAAAGAAAATATTAAAATCCTATGACTACTCTTTGATTATTGCGATCGTACTGCTGGCAATCTTTGGGCTTATTATGGTTTACAGCGCCAGTATGGTAACAGCAATGCAGCGGTATGATCTTCCCAGCGATTTCTTTTACAAAAAACAAAAGATAAACCTTATCGTTGCGGCAGTGTTTTTTGTAATATCAGCACTCTTTCCTTATAAAGCGATGAAAAGCACCAAAATCCTTCTTCCTATGGTTGTTTTTTCATTAGGGGGTCTTGGAGCTCTATTTGTGTTTGGACATGTTGCCGGTAACGCCCAGAGCTGGTTTAAGGTAGGAAGCAGCAGCCTTCAGCCGTCGGAATTTGTTAAGCTTTCTGTCATTATCTACATGTCTGCTGTTTACGCTAAAAAACAAGCCTACATAAATCATTTCAATAAAGGGGTAGTTCCTCCTCTGATTTATCTTTTTCTTGTCATTTTAGCCGTTGCGATCCAGCCCGATTTTGGCACGGATGCCATCATTTTCGCGATTGCCGTCATGATTATCCTCTCCTCTGGAATGGGTCTGAAAAACATTATCCGACTAGTTACAATTGGATTATTGGCATTACTGCCAATTATACTCGTTATGAAAAATGAAATATTTTCAAAAACAAAAATGGCTCGTTTTCAGGCCTTTGCCGATCCTTTTTCAGATGAAAAGGGGATTGGATACCATATGGCAAATTCTCTTTATGCTATAGGGTCTGGCGGCGTCAATGGATTGGCCTTGGAAAAAGCATACAAAAATTAGGGTATCTGCCTGAACCACATACTGATTTCATTATGGCTGTCATAGCAGAAGAACTGGGAATATGGGGAGTAGGTTTTGTTGTTATTATATTAGGCTATATTGTTTTAAAGGGCATTTATATTTCAATGAAATGCAAAGATCCTTTTGGAAGCCTTCTTGCAATTGGAATTTCTGGCATGATTGGAATCCAGTCGTTTGTTAATCTTGGAGGGGTATCAGGGTTAATCCCTTTGACTGGAGTTCCGCTTCCTTTTGTCAGTTACGGCGGTTCTTCCCTTGTACAGCTTGCAATTGCAACGGGTATTTTAGTAAATGTATCGATGTTTGTAAATTACGAGAGAAAATATAAAAATCAGCATGCACTGCCAAACCAAAAACCAATTCCTAAAAATCAAAAGGTCTATCAATTTCGTTCATAAACAAAAAGCTGCCGGCAATTCCGGCAGCTTTTTGCTTATCTGATTTTATTCACGGTTTCTTGAATAAAGGAGCAGGAAGTAACTTAACATACCAAACAAGCAGGTGATAAAAAAGGCGTGCAGCAAGGCGACATAAAGATTCAGCCTGCTAATGATAATAAACGCACCGGCAATGACTTGCAGCGATACAAGGCAAAATGAAATAATCCAGCCCCAATAGAGGATTTTTTGATGCTTATATTTTTTTACAGCTAAATACGTAATATATGCAATCCAGATAAAAATAAACCCAGCTGCAGTTCTGTGTCCCATTTGAACCCACTCGTACAGATTGGAGGGGAGGGAGGGAGAACTATTCACACATAAGGCCAATCGAGGCATACAAGGCTCGATTTGGTATGGCGAACCAATGCACCCGTATAGATGACCGCATAGCTGTATATGGATACCCCTATGATATGCCTCCCCATACGCCTGTCTATGATGAGTTTATCGGCATCAAACTTTTTATCTACCTCGAATATGAGAAGGGTTAGTAAAAATACTGACGCAAACGAAACTAGCGATATGCCAAAGTGCAAGGCCAGCACAAAGCCTGATTGTCCCCATTTTACTGCTGCTGCTCCTATCAACGCCTGCAGCAAGAGGAAGAAAAAGGATAGAAATGATAGAAATTTTGTTTCTCTTATATTGCCAATTGCCTTCCATGTCCAAACGGACAGGATCAAAACCATAAATCCTACACTTCCGGATACAAGCCTGTGAGCAAGCTCAATTACAAGCTGAGGAGTTATATGAGTTGGAACAAATTTACCATTGCAAAGTGGCCATGATCTTCCGCATCCCATTCCGGAACCGGTTTTCGTAACAAGAGCCCCACCTATTAAAATAAAAATCATTCCAATGGTTGTTGCGACAGCAAACCATTTTAAAGATCGACGCAAAAAATTCACCTTCTTGTTAATAGTTCAATCATTTGTCAAAGGATAAACTTGACAGTATAATTAAATGGATGTGGATTTAGAAAAATCCCTTATTCATCATAACGAATAATGACAAAAAAGAACAGTTTTCTGCAAGTTTATTTAGATTAATATTTAAAGAATTTTCATCTTTTAAATAACTTAGAGGTTTTCACTATTGTTATAGTGAAATAAGTTGAAATCAACGGGGAAAAATGGTAGAAATGTAAGAGGACTAACTTAGTCATTTTTTTATTGCCATTTTATGGGCGAGATAATTTGATTTAACCCTTTGCCTAATATGAGTCTTTTCTCGTTTTATTTTATTGGCTTTAAAATGTCTCCTACATAGCTGGAATAAAAACAGGCTGCGATACTTTATCATTATTTCATTTGAAAATTATACAAAAAAAGTTCACAAAAAAGATCAAAAGTGTGATTTAATATACAGAGAAAGTGTTAGTTTTATCATATGTTTTTTTATATCGACATTTAACAATTTTATTACAGTGGAAACAAATAAAACTGTATATAATAGCATTTTCTTCTTAAATGCATGTTTCAAGTTGTCTCTTTGTGATAAATGAATAGGAGGAATTAGAATGTCCAATTCGAAGGCTTTAAGTGACGCGGCCATGGAAAATGGTCCCGCCGGCCTCCAAATAGAAGAAACAAATGCATTGAAAGACTTCCTGGCACTTATCAAAATTGGAATAGTAAATTCCAATTTGATAACAACCTTTACGGGTTTATGGTTGGCACTTCATTTTAGCGGCCAGCGTTTTCTGGGTAATCTGGATATCATTTTCTTTACACTGATGGGTTCATCATTAATTATTGCCGGTTCTTGCAGTATCAACAATTATTATGATCGGGATATCGATCCTTTGATGGAAAGAACAAAAGCTAGACCTACTGTTACAGGTAAAATAAATCCTTCCAGAGTCTTGCTTCTCGGAATCTTTCTTATCGTATTAGGAACATTATTTTTATCCCTTACTACCTGGACTGCAACGGTTATTGGACTTATAGGTGTTTTTAGTTATGTCGTTCTTTATACGATGTGGTCGAAGCGCCAGCTTGTTTCCAATACAATTATCGGGAGTATTTCTGGAGCTGTTCCTCCTCTGATTGGCTGGGCTGCAGTTGATGGAAATCTTGATATGATGGCATGGATCCTTTTTTTATTGATGTTTGCTTGGCAGCCACCGCATTTTTATGCATTGGCAATGAGAAGAGTAGAGGAATACCGCGCAGCGGGAATTCCAATGCTGCCTGTAGTAAAAGGATTCAAAACGACAAAAAGGCACATTGTGCTATGGGTAGCTGCATTGCTCCCAATACCATTTTTCCTTCCTTCTTTAGGAATCCCATTTCTAATTCTGGCGACCGTTTTGAACTTAGGTTGGCTGGCTTTAGGGATTTATGGATATAAGATCAAAGATGATATAAAGTGGGCAAAACTGATGTTTGTATACTCATTGCAATATTTGACGATTATGTTTGTAGCGATGGTAATTGTCACACTTTTATAGTTTTGCCAATAGATTCTTCCCGATTAGGAATCTTCGGGAAGAATTTATCATCAATATATTCATTTGATCATTGCATTACAAGAAATCATTAGTGAAAGAGGGGTTTGATTAAGCTATGAAGAAGCTTGCAAAATGGCGTTTTGTCCCGTTGTTTGCGGTCTTAGCGCTAGTGCTTTCCGGCTGTGAGCAAGGAAAACCGTATTTATCCACGTTAAATCCTGCCGGCGATGTTGCAGAATTGCAATACGGATTGATGAAGTTAAGTACACTTATTATGGTTGGGGTTATTGTTGTTGTAACCGTTATCTTCTTATTGATTCTTTTCCGTTTCAGAAGAAAAGACGAAAAAATGATTCCTAAACAAGTGGAAGGAAACCACAAGTTAGAGATCATCTGGACTGTTATTCCTATTTTATTACTTCTAATTCTTGCTGTTCCAACTGTAGCAGCAACCTTTAAACTTGCGGATGTGTCCCCAAGTGAAAAGAAGGATTCCCATGGGAAAAGAAATGTGCTTGTAGTCAATGTACGCTCTAATCTTTATTGGTGGGAATTTGAATATCCGGATCTTGGCCTTGTTACAAGCCAGGAGCTAGTAGTACCAACAAATGAAAAAGTATACTTTAATTTAAAATCTTCCGATGTAAAACACTCTTTCTGGATTCCTGCAGTTGGAGGTAAGTTGGATACGAACCCGGAAAATGTAAACAAATTCTGGCTCGAATTCGATAATCAAAAGGCGAACGAAGCTGGGAACCTGTTTTACGGAAAATGCGCAGAGCTTTGCGGACCATCACATGCTTTAATGGATTTCAAAGTAAAAGCGATTGACCGTACTCAGTTCAATGGATGGGTAAAATCAATGCAAGCTGTCAATAAGCCACAGGAAGCGACTTCGGAGCTTGCACAGCAAGGACAGGCAATTTTCAACAAGAGCTGTATTGGCTGCCACGCAGTGACACCATCAAACAAAACACCTGAAGCAGGCCGTGTAGCACCGAACCTTACCAACTTTGGGGAACGTTCACGTGTAGCTGGTATTCTGCCTCATACAAAAAAGGATTTAAAGAATTGGATTAAGAATCCTGAATCATTCAAACCAGGCAATAAAATGGCAGGTAAATATCCGGACATGTCTGATGAAGAGTTAAACGCTTTAGCTGAATACTTAATGGGATTAAAAGTTCAGCAATAATAGGGGAATTGGTTGAAAGGGAGGTAAAATTGTGAGTACCTATGCTAAGAAACAAGGATTTGGCGCAACGATCTGGGACTTTCTAACAACTGTTGACCATAAGAAAATCGCCATCCTATATCTTATTGCCGGCGGATTTTTCTTCGTCGTTGGCGGATTGGAAGCAATGTTTATCCGGATACAGCTTGCTGTACCAAACAATGACTTCGTAAGTGCCGGGTTATATAATGAAATTCTTACAATGCACGGAACGACAATGATATTCCTGGCAGCGATGCCGCTTGTCTTTGCGTTCATGAATGCTGTAATGCCATTGCAAATAGGAGCACGGGACGTAGCATTCCCATTTGTTAACGCATTAGGGTTTTGGTTATTTTTCTTTGGAGGAGTATTTCTTAACCTTTCATGGTTTTTAGGAGGCGCTCCGGATGCTGGCTGGACTTCTTATGCGTCACTGGCAGTCGCATCCAAAGGACATGGTATTGATTTTTACGTGTTAGGTTTGCAAATTTCAGGTTTTGGTACATTAATCGGGGGTATCAATTTCCTAGTAACAATCATTAATATGCGTGCTCCGGGCATGACTTATATGCGTATGCCGTTGTTTACATGGGCAACGTTTGTTACATCAGCCCTAATTCTATTCGCTTTCCCTCCATTAACTGTAGGGCTAGTGCTTATGTCGTTTGACCGTTTATTCGGAGCTAATTTCTTCGAAGTAACAATGGGAGGAAACACTGTAATCTGGGAGCATTTATTCTGGATCTTCGGACACCCTGAAGTTTACATTTTAATACTTCCTGCATTCGGTATTTTTTCTGAAATATTCGCGATTTTCTCGCGTAAGCGTTTATTCGGTTATTCATCCATGGTTTTCGCGCTCGTATTGATTGGTTTCCTAGGATTCATGGTATGGGCTCACCATATGTTTACAACTGGTTTAGGACCTGTTGCCAATGCAATTTTTGCGGTAGCAACGATGGCAATTGGTGTACCAACAGGTATTAAAATCTTTAACTGGCTGTTTACGATGTGGGGAGGAAGCGTTAAATTTACAACGCCTATGCTTTATGCGGTTTCCTTTATTCCTTCTTTCGTAGCAGGTGGGGTAACTGGTGTTATGCTTGCTTCTGCTGCAGCCGATTACCAGTATCATGACAGCTATTTCGTTGTTGCCCACTTCCATTACGTTATCGTTGGTGGTGTGGTATTGGCATTGCTAGCCGGTACACATTTGTATTGGCCTAAAATGTTTGGAACAATGTTGAACGAAACACTTGGGAAAATTACCTTCTGGCTTTTCCTTATTGGCTTCCATTTAACCTTCTTTATCCAGCATTTCCTAGGTTTATGGGGGATGCCGCGTCGTGTATTTACTTACCTACCAGGTCAGGGCTTTGAAACAGCCAATATGGTAAGTACTGTTGGAGCGTTCTTTATGGCTGCTGGTGTTATTGTTCTATTGTTCAATATCATCATGACATCTGTTAAAAATGTTAGAGTTGGAAACGATCCATGGGGCGACGGAAGAACGCTTGAATGGGCCATTGCTTCTCCGCCTCCATTCTATAATTTCAAGCAGCTTCCGCTTGTCCGCGGTTTAGATGCTTACTGGCTTGAAAAAATGGAAGGCAAGAAAGCAATGACACCGGCAGAGCCGCTTGGCGATATCCATATGCCAAACTCGTCTTTCATTCCATTTATGATATCACTTGGACTATTCATTGCTGCATTTGGCGCAATGTATCATCATGACCATACATGGGGACTTCCAGTATTGATTTTTGGATTGGCAGTAACTTTTGGATCTATGTTTGTAAGATCGGTTAAAGATGATCACGGTTTCCATATCCATAAAGAAGACTTGCTTGAAGAAAACGAAAAGGGGGTAAAGGCATAATGCACGCTGAAGAAAAATTCACGTATGAAACATGGCCTGCTTCGCCTGAAAAGGCTACCCTTGAAGCAAAAAATAAATTCTTAGGTTTTTGGTTATTCTTAGGGGGAGAGACTGTTCTATTCGCTTCTCTCTTTGCAACCTATCTTGCATTAAAGGATAAGGTTCCGAATACAAACCAGGCGCTTGCAAAGGACCTGTTTGAACTGCCGCTTACATTTGCTGCGACGATGCTGTTATTGACTAGCTCATTAACAAGCGTTTACGCAATGTACCACATGAAAAACTTTGCGTTTAAGAAAATGATGATATGGCTTGGACTTACAGTTCTTTTAGGTGCTGGATTCCTTGGCTTGGAGATTTACGAATTCAACCATTATGTTCATCATTTTCACCATACGTTTACAAGCAGCGCATTTGGATCTGCGTTCTACACATTGGTTGGTTTCCATGGTGGCCACGTTGCTTTTGGTTTATTATGGTGTCTGACATTAATGTTTAGAAACTCTAAACGAGGTTTAAACCTTTACAACGCGCCTAAATTCTATGTATTTAGCTTATACTGGCACTTTATTGACGTTGTTTGGGTATTTATCTTTACAGTAGTCTATTTAATGGGAATGGTGGGATAAACTGATGGCTAGTCAACAATTAAATTCAGGTAACCCTAGAGTTGACATTGAATATCGACGCAAAAAAAGTGCTGAAGAAATGCGCTATCAGGTTGTATCCTTTGCTTTGATGATATTCCTGACACTTATCGCATTCGCAACGGTTGCGATTGAAGGATTCACTGCATGGTTTACAGTTCCAGTTATAATCCTTTTAGCTATAGTGCAGGTGATTTTTCAGTTATATTACTTCATGCATATGAACCAAAAAGGTCATGAAGCTCCAGCATTATTCCTTTATTCCGGTCTCGTTGTCGGATTGATAACTGTGCTGACTTTTACGACAATTATTTGGTGGTAAGAAATGTGAAAATCGGCTTAATGCCGATTTTCTTTTTGTTTAAAAAATCGCAAACAAGGAACAAATTGGGATAAATGGAAATGTCCGCACCTTTGCCGCCTAAACAATTAAGGGTTATAATAAAGACATGAATTTTCGAGGTGATAACCTGTTATGACATTAGATATTTTTGGTTTTCAAGCCCTTTGGAGCCCATATTTTCTTTCAGTACTGCTGCTAATCCTTGTCGGTTATTTTCTTATAACAGTAAGATATAGAAAAAGATTTAAAAGCAACGAGCCTTTGACAGTTGAACAGGGAATTTTATTTTCTGCTGGGATTGTGATTTTATATGCAATTAAGGGTTCGCCACTGGATTTAATGGGACACTTGATGTTTTACGCACATATGATTCAAATGGCGGTTCTCTGTTTGGTTATTCCTCCCATTATTATTTTGGGATTACCACAGTGGGTGTGGAGAGGAGTTCTAAGACTCCCTGTCATCCGCACTGTATTTCCGATAATGACGAAACCGATTATTGCTCTTATTGTTTTCAATGGTTTTTTCTCTGTTTACCATATACCATTGATTTTTGATACGATAAAGCAGAATATGTGGCTTCATGGCTTTTATACATCCTTGTTATTTGTAACTGCCATTTTTATGTGGTGGCCTTTAGTTAATAAATTATCGGATTATCAGACATTAAATGGTTTAAAGAAGGTCGGATATATTTTTGCCGATGGTATTTTGCTGACTCCTGCTTGTGCGCTGATTATTTTTGCTGATACACCTATGTATGCAACCTTTTCAGACCCTCATGCATGGGGAGAAGCAATGAAGCTATGCGTTCCCCCATCAACACTGGCAAGCCTTAATTTAAGCGGACCTGAACTGTTTAATTCGATGTCGTTAATTCATGATCAGCAATTAGGCGGTGTCCTAATGAAGGTTATACAGGAAGTTGTATATGGAACCATTCTGGGCCAGGTATTTTTTGAATGGTACCGAAAGGACCAGGCAGAGTCTGAACAAGAACTATCACAAGATATTAGCCCTTCAGCAGTAGAATAATTTTTATCAAAAATCTCTCGTCCGGGGGATTTTTTTGGCTAATCAGAATTTATATCAATAAATTCTGAACGCATAAGTGCAACTTCGCCTCTGTCTTCGCCTTAAGGCTCGCCAATCGGCGAGTTTTCTTTATTTTTCATGAAAATAATTTGATTAAATAGGCCAACTATTCTAGAATTATGTTTGAATAACTGTAAAGAGAGGAATTTTTTAATGAATTACTCATTGCCAGTATTACCTACGATCAGCACATCATTTATTGTCTTGAGTGCCCTAACTGTTGCGATTGGATGGTGGCAAATACGCCAGAAAAACATCCAGGCACACAAAAAAACAATGATTGCTGCTGCAATATTTGCCCTAATTTTCTTTTTGATTTATGCCAGCAGAACGATTTTTATTGGAAATACTTCCTTTGGAGGACCAGCAAATATTAAAATTTATTATACTGTGTTCCTGGTTTTCCATATCTTTTTAGCAACAACAGGCGCTATTTTTGGGATAGTGACGCTGCTTACTGGATTTAAAAATAAATTGTCTATCCATCGTAAGCTTGGCGTATTACAAGTATAATCTGGTTTTTTACCGCGATTACGGGCGTAGCAGTGTACATGCTCCTGTATATTTTCTATAGAGGCGGAGAAACAACCTCTGTAATAAAAGCAATTTTAGGTTTTTAAAGCATGAAAAACGCCTTGATCGAAGGGCGTTTTTTTATTAGTAAAAATTGAATAGAAGGAATTTGATATTTTTAGGCGAAGGTATATAGAGATTATGGTTAAGGGGGAAAGACCTTGGAAATTAAGCATTTAACTGAGGAACAATATATCGATTCAATGAAATTATCCATGTATGCTTTTCAATATAAGATTAAGGATGAAGATATTGAAGGCAGAAAAGAAAGATTAAAATATCACCGTATATTAGGTATTTATGAGGAAGAGCAATTAGCAGCTAAGCTGCATATTATTCCTTTGGAAATAATGGTCTCAACTAAAAAATGGAAAATGGGCGGAATAGCAGGTGTTGCTACTTTTCCTGAATACAGAAGAAAAGGATATGTAAAGGCATTAATAACGGAAGCATTGAAGCAAATGAAAGATGAAGGCGAAATTGTATCTCTGCTTCATCCGTTTGATATCTCCTTTTATAGAAATTACGGGTGGGAAATTTTCACTGATAATAAAAAAATAACAATCGAGAATAAGGATTTACAGTTTCATGGGAACCCAGGTGGTTACGTTAAGCGTTATGATAAGGAAACTCATCATAAAGAAATAGAAGAAGTTTATGATAAATACGCTTCACAATTCTCAGGAATGCTTGTCAGAGAAACGGAATGGTGGAAGCTGTCAGTGTATCATGACAGTCAAATGGCAGTTTATTATAATGAAAACCATGAGGCAACGGGGTATCTCCTTTTTAATGTAAGCGATAGAAAAATGGATGTTCAGGAAATTACTGCTCTAAATCAAGAAGCAAGAGAGGGGCTGTGGAATTTTATCTGTCAGCACGATTCCATGGTCGATCAAGTAAGCATTCTTGTTTCTGTCCATGAACATTTCCCTTACTTTATACATCAGCCAAAACAAAAATCTGAAGTTTATCCCTATTTCATGGCAAGGATCGTAGATGCTGAAGCGTGTTTAAAAAAATACTCCTTTTCCCACACAGATGAACAGATTTTTTTACATATTGATGATTCCTATGCGCCTTGGAATAATGGCAGCTATTTAATCGGGAATGAGGAAATAAAGGTGTATAAAAATAAACCGGGAAGTACTTGCGCACAACCGCCGCAAAGAGGAATTAAACTGAATATAAATGCCTTAACCGCCATGCTTTTTGGCTATAAAAGGCCAGCAGATCTTTACAGTATGGGTTATCTGCAAGGGTCACAGTCAGAGGTAAATGTGCTTGAAAAAATGATTTCGCCAGTAAAACCATTTTTCTACGATTTTTTCTAATAATATTCATAGAAAAGGACCGGCTAATCCCGGTCCTTTTACTAAATTTTAAAATTCAGCTTAATGATTCCAGCCTCTCTTGCTGAGGTAAAGAGAATCAGGAGAAGGGGCCGATAATGAATCCGAGGAGACCCAACAGTTTAATGCCGAGATACATGGCAATGAGAGTTGATAAAGGTGAAAGCCCCATATGTGTTCCCAATACCTTCGGTTCGACTGTTCTTCTGATTATTAATAGGATACCTGCTAAAATGGCCAGCTGTGTTCCCATCGAAACATTTCCGAGGAGGAGCAGATAAAGCGACCATGGACCAAGAATGATGATTGAGCCGAGAATGGGTATAAAATCGATCCCCCAGATAATTAATGACAATACGATAGCTGTGTCAGGTGAAATTATTAATAATCCAATCAATGACACAATGAAAATAATTAAGCTGACAAGGAATTGCGCTTTAAAGAAACCGAAGACGACATAGGACAGCCTGGATGTCATAAAATTTACCTTATCTGCTGTCTTTGATGTTAGATGGGCATATGTCCGCCTTCGAAGCTCTGGCAAATCGAGCAGGAATAAAAATAGTGCAATTAGATAAACAAGGAAGCTAACAAGGTAACTGGGAATATTCGTTAAAAGGATTTTCAAGTTATTAATATTAACATAAGCTAGCAAATCAACTCTCAGTTTGTTTAAGAAACTGTTAATTTGTTTGCTTATTTCATTTACAACCTCTGAAGGCAAGTTCCTGGAAGCATGCGTATAACTATTTTGAACTTTATTCCATGCCGAATTGAGGTCATTAATATATTGTGGAGCGTTTTCGACAATTTTGACTGCTTCAGTGACTACCTTTGTTGTAATAAAATAACCTGATAATCCTATTAAAAGCATAAAAGAAAGAAAAACTGACAAAACAGCATTCCGCCTTTTAAATTTAAGTTTTATTTCCAACATTTCGGTCAATGGATTCAGAAGTATCGCAGTAATCAAGGCTAAAATTAGCGGTATTGAAACTGGGAAGATATAATACAGCAAGATAGCAATAGCCGTAATAATTAAAAGATAGATTAAACTTTTTTTATTAAAAAGACCGAACAATGGTGTACCCCTCTCTATAAACCATTAAAGCAATTCGAAATAAATTCATTAACAATTAAATTATATTATGCATTTAATGGATTAAACAACAAAATTTGCTTTTTTAACCTTCAAAAAAGCGCCGAGGTGAAAATGATGGAGAATTCCAATCTAACACCCGACACAAAAAATGCTGTTGCAAGGATTTTATTTGCCATCGTTGATTACAATTTAAGTGAATTCGATTTTCTTTCGCTTGCTCCCAAAAACAAAAAGTTCAGTGTATGGTTGAAGTCTGAAAATATTATTTCATATAAAGGGGTACGGATATGCTTTAAGGAAAATGCGGTGTCAGTTGATATATTTGTGAATATCGAAATGACAGAGAATATTATTGAAAAACTTACAAGTTTTCAGAAACGTATCTTTCTCGATACGAAGGACCTAACCGGTATTTTCGTCCGAAAAGTAAATATAGTCCTCTTGAATATTCTACAAAAAAAACAAAAGACGCAATAAATGCGCCTTTTTGTTCTTATATTGCAAATTTATCAACTTCTGCTTTGACTTCGGCAAGTATTTTTTTGCATTGGGTTACTAATGAAGAAGGGAAGCTTTCTCCTTCTCCATATTCAACGCCGTGCGGATAATAATGTTTACCAAGAAGCGGAGTCATAAGCTGGATGACTGCACGATTGGCGCCAACGTCGCCTTCAACCGCATAGCCTCTTACTCGAAGGTAGAAAACGCCTTCTTTCAATTCGAATTTTTTGTCATATGTAACACGCTCGTAGTCCCATTGGCCTTCGCGTACCAATCCATGATCGAGCATTACCTCATCCAGACGGTTTAGGTCTGCCTTGAGCTTTTCAAATTCATTAATTTCTAATTTCATTACGTATCCCTCCTAAAACAATGCCATTTCCCTGTGTTCCATTTTAATGGATTTACAGCAAGTTTAATTCATTTTTAATAATAGTTGAAAACGCTTGAAGTTGCAATGAATTCATACAATCAAACATGATTGTAAATCCCATGAGGTTATTAAATAGCTGATGGATCTGCAAATAGAAAGAATATTTTGGATTGAAATAGGAAATTCTATGTAAATGTCAGAGAAAGCATACACTTGGAGGTTGCTTAATATGGAAAAAATCAGGGAAATAATGACGGACAAAGTTGAAAGCTGTACTTTACTCGATAATATTTACGAGGTTGCTGTAAAAATGAAAGAATTAAATGTTGGTGCCGTTCCAATTGTGGATAAAAATAAGCTGGTGGGTATGATAACTGATCGTGATATTGTAATAAGAGGTGTAGCTGAAAAGCATCCTGGCTCTACTAAAGTGGAAGACATTATGAGCAATGATTTAATCACCATTTCACCGGACGCCTCCAGTGAGGAAGCTGTCCGTCTAATGGCAGATCATCAAATTCGCCGGCTGCCAGTGGTTGAAAATGGACAATTAATTGGAATCGTCGCACTTGGTGATTTTGCTGTCCGCCAATTAACAGATGACCAGGCAAAGAAAGCTTTAACAGAGATTTCAGAGTCCAACTATAATGGTGTACAGCATTAAGATAAAAAGGTACCAATTGGTACCTTTTTTAATTTTAAAATCTTAATGGGTTAATCTGTGTTATTTTTTCCTTACTGAAGTGAAATTCTATTAAAAGAAATATTATTGATGATATAATAAATTTAATCATACATATACTGATAGAAGTAACATTAGTGAGGAGGGTGCTTCTGCGGACACTTTTTAGAATACTAATTCTGGTTGCCATTTTTTTAATGGTGGGTTTTTATGTGAGCCTGACTGATAATACAGAGAAGGATGTTCTATTAAAAGAAGATTCTTCCGTATACCAGAAGCCGCCTGAAGCTCTGAAAAAGTCCGGAAATCAGATTAATTCACGCCAGGATATGCCCAATGAAGGCCTCTCTAAGCTAATTGGACAAAACATAGATGAATTAATAAAAACATATGGCAAGCCACTTAGAATTGATAAATCTATATATGGATATGACTGGTACATTTACAATGGAGATAATGCGCATTACCTTCAGGCTGGGGTTGAAAATAATAAGGTGGTAACCATCTATGCGATGGGGAAGGATTTAAATGTGGCTCCTTTTGAAATAGGTGAGTCAGTTGAGGAGATCTTTAATACTCAGTTTTTCAATGCAAATATCGATATTAATATAAGTGGAAATACTTATCGGTTCGAATTGACTGATATGGATTTAAATACGCGCCCTTCTCCAGCTTGGCGATATTTATGTTCAGCTTTATATTGATAAATTTACTGGAACCCTCTCAAGTGTGAGGTTTTTAGACGCTGCAACCATCGTTAAGCAAAGGCCTTACGAACTTGCTTACAGGGCCAATTGCTGGAACCCTTGCAGCCAGATGAAGCATTGTGGAAGGGAATAGAAGACGGTACGGAAAAAGAAATTTTCGATATAACGAATGTACTTCGTTCCCGCCATAATTTAAAAGCATTAAAGTGGGATGAAAAAATTTCTGAAGCTGCTTATCGCCATAGTAAAGACATGTTTGAACATAATGATTTCTCTCATACCTCTAAGAAATTTGGAAGCCTGTCAGACCGATTGAAAACTGAAAAAGTGGTGTTTCAGGCAGCTGGCGAAAATATTGCGGCAAATTATACTGATGGACCAGCTGTAGTAGAAGGCTGGCTGAATAGTAAAGGGCACCGTGAATCACTATTAAACAAGGATTTCACCCATCTGGGTGTAGGTGTTTATCAGAAGTACTATACCCAAAATTTCATTCAAAAATGGGCCAAATAATGAAAAGAAGCTTCGCTTGTTAGTGCGAAGCTTCTTTTTTACTTTTATGTATCTCATTCCGTGCACCGCTTTCCATATATCGATTACATAGAAAATGCCCCTCATTCCATTGTCCATAAAAAATGTAATCATCACCGGCTTGAAATGGTTCAATTTTGCAATCTTTTGTTAAAGGGGTTATTTTTTTTACGCGGATTGGGTTCGAATCTGTCTGAATAAGCAATTCTTGAACATAAATATATCTGTGATAATAATACCTTTGTCTTTCCTCTGAAATGGTCTTAACTCTTCCTGTTACGATTGCTTCTTCCCTGATGGTACTTAAGTTCCGCCATTTGGTTTCACTTTCGTTCATTTCTTTTTTTGTTAGCCAGAAAAAATAGAGGCAAATGATCGGAATTACAATCGCAGTTACCATTTCTATTTAGGCCCTCCGTTTTGTTTGTATTAATCACAATAAAGCTTCCCGTTGCATGGGCAATTTTTGTGCCATCAGAGCGAAAAGCTTCCCCCAACACGACCATTGTCTTTTTTCCCTTATGGATTAGTTCAGCTCGGCATTGAATGGAATCCCCTATACCGGGAGCAAGGTAGTGGATGTCCAATTGGCTCGTAACAGCACCTAAGCCTGGTGATAATTGGGAGTTCGCGAGTGTTCCCATCGCAGTATCAAGTAAAGTGGCTGTAATTCCGCCATGGGTAATCTCAAATGAATTATTCAGCAAAGGATTTAGTGGAATGGTTATTTCACATATGCCATTTTCCAATTTCCTTTCCATATGTAGCAAGCTATTAATATAAATGGTGTTTTTACCGCTTATCTTATGGTGTATGCCTTTTAACACATGCTGAAGGACTTGCAGATCTTCTTCGGAGCTGCTTTCGATACATGCGTTGAAAAGCTCGATTAAATGGTCTTTCATATTTTAATACCTCTTTCTATTCATATCATAAGACATCTTAACATTATTGGTCCATTAATAAAAATTATATATTGTCAGAAAGAATTTTCACCAACTGCGTACATAATCATAAGGTAATATAGGTGAATGAATTAAACAGAGGTGAAAATTTATGGAACAAAAAAAATTGCACCCATCTGTATTGAAGTTTAAGGAATTTGTGAAAAATAATCCGAAAATAATCAACGAAGTGCGCAGCGGGAAGTCCTCCTGGCAGGATCTTTATGAAGACTGGTATCTGCTTGGGGAAGAAGATGAAAAGTGGAATGCCTTCCGTTCCGAACATAGCACGAAAGGAACAAGCGGAAATAAGGAAGCAGACGATGAAAAAAAGGGAGACTGGATGTCACAATTGACAGGTATGGCGAAAAAAATTGATCCAGGACAAATGCAGGTTTATATTAACAATGCAAGCCAGGCTCTTGGGCCATTCAGGGACTGCTTTCACAATTCCAGGGAAACAGCCAGCCGAGCCAGCCTAAAGCTCCAGAAGGTCCAAAACATCCTTTTATGTTCAGGAAAGACTAACTATAGAAAGGATACCTGGAAATGAGAAAAGAAATCATTGATTATTTGGAAACTAAAACAGATTTACAGAAATTTGTCAGAGAACAGCCGATTTGGTATAGAAAGCTTTCAAGAAATCCTTTTGACTTGGAATCTTTGGAGATTGCTTCTTTACACCACTATAAAAGAACCGTGCCACATCAGGTAGAAAAATTTACAAACGGTGTTCAAATGGCCTCCATGATGTTCCATATGTTTCAGTCGATGAAAAATCAAAATTAACTTAACGCACATCAATTGAGGATGTGCGTTTTTGTATGGAATTAGCTCATTCTGCCTATTGTTCGAATAGCAGTTAATCTGGGTTTTTAAACATATAAAAAGAGTAAAAAAATATATATAGCAAACACTACATGCATAAAGGAGTGATGACATTGAAATGGGGACTGATTTCTTTCATCATGTCAGGCTTTATGCTTGGCATTTTTTGTGGATGCCAGAGGGATATACCGGAGCCGAGAAGTGTTTCGGCTGAAGAAATGAATGTTCATTCGAGCAAGGACATTTCCGCAGCGATGAGTCTAGCAGAAAATAACAATGATTTTTTCGTTCAATATGGCCTAAGAGGGAATAATCTGCTTGTAGAGTGTATTGTTACAGGAATTTCTTTCCGCCAGAACGATCCCACAAAGAAAAGGATTGGTAAAATTGCCGCTTGGGTCGATGGAAAGAAAAGAGGGGAATTTACAGCTGCCGCTTTTATCATAAAAGGGCTGCCAAGTGGGAATCATCGGGTTATGCTAGAAGTATTAAAACCTACAAACGAACCTTATGGACTTAAAAAGGAATTTTTAGTAGCTGTTCCTGGTTAACATGAATTTTTTCGCATTCCCCCTTTAAACATGGTAGAATAATGGATGGAGGTGGGTGAATGCTTGCTACATCTGAAAGAATAGAACTTTTGGAGCATGCCGAAAATTTGAGCCATATGATTATGGAATCAGATATTGCCGAAAATTATCAAATTTGTTTATATAAATTGCAATCCAATCAAGGCACACAGCGGAAAATCCGCCATTTTGCCAAGCTTAAGGAACAATACGAGGAAGTTCAGCGTTTTGGTAAATACCATCCAGACTATAAAATAGTGATGACACAAATCCGGGAAGCAAAAAGGGAAATGGATTTGGATCATTACGTTGCTGAATTTAGAAAAGCGGAAAATGACATGCAGGATTTATTGAATCAGATCAGCGTTCTAATTGGCGGCGCTGTCTCAAAGCAAGTTAAAGTCCCAACCGGAAATCCTTTCTTCGATACCATGTCGAGCTGCGGCGGAGGCTGTGGATCCGGAGGAAGCTGCGGATGTTCAGCATAAAAAAACGGCAAATTTTTGCCGTTTTTTTCTTCGTCCAGAAAATTATAAAATTAAATGATGTGAATAACTTCTCCAAGTTGTATTAATCTAGCTCCAGCACCCAGCCCCTCGGGGTCATAAGCCAAATCACTCCAGAAATCAGGATTTCCTGCATGATTCGTCTTATGCCTGTCGGGGCTAACCAGGGCGCTTGCGCCTTTTGTTCTTTTAAACGAAGTTTTCGAATAGGATTTTCTTTTAAAACCTTGCATAATCGAATCTTACACAGTCAGCGCAAAGATTTCCGCAGCAAAACATTTTCTTTTGGGGAACGTAAAAACGATGCCGGTAAACAAGGAGGTTAATTTCTCTCCTTACAAATAAAGTTTCGCTGTGAAGCTGCTTCCCCTTCATCGCCTTTGAGGATGCGAGCAAAATGGCCTTTTCAACAGCTGTTTGCGCTGTTGTGATTTTCGGCCTTATATAAACAAAGGGTATTCCAGCAGCTTTTTTCCAATCTGCGTGATCAATCAGCTGATTTGACTGAAGCAGACTAATAAACACTTTCCAAATGTCATCTAAGTCCACATTAATCACCTTCATTCTCTATTTTCTTATAACTTACCCATATGAGTTTGCATGTAAGAATTGAATTTCAGTTGTTTTATATGCTAGACTAATAAAAACAATCGGTAAGGGGAAAACAATATGCTTGGTCAGAGACAGGGTTTGGTTGTATGGCTGTATTCGTTAAAGCAGGCTAAAATGTTAAGGCGTTTTGGGAATGTTCATTATGTCTCAAAGAGACTGAAATATGTGGTCCTATATTGTAATCAGGAAGATCTAGAAGGTATTATGGAGAAATTGAGTTCCTATTCTTTTGTGAAAAAAGTGGAGCCATCCTATAAGCCTTTCTTAAAAATGGAATTTGAAAATTCAGCTCCTGACAAAGCAAAAGAATATGATTATAAGATGGGAATTTAAAAAGGTGTGGGGGTTCGGAGCCCCCGCCTTTTTTCTTTACTTTCTGCAGCTTATTGCAAAGGAGCTAAGAAATGGTTGAGCCTTAGAATACCAATTAACTGCTGGTAGAAAAGTTCTTTCTCGGGGAAAATTGTCGATGGTTTAACCGACAGTTCAATAATTTTTTTGTTCAGTTCTTCTGCCGTTTGTGCGAATAAATCAAACCTTTTGTTGGGTAGTAAGTTTGGATTTGGGATTCCTTCCCTGCATATATAAATCGGCTGGAATTTACCCGGATCAGTCGGCTTCAAAATAATGGCCAGAGAAGTCGCCTTTTTTTCAATCACGGTGTGAAGCGCAATCATATGCTGGAGCCGGCTGTGATTCGATTTTGCAAGTTCTATTAGTTCGTATATATCGGAGTATCCTTGGCCTAATTCTATAAAACGCTGTATCAAATGATTGTTCTCCTTTTTGGTTAATATCACGAATAACTTACCATTTTTTCCGGAGGAAGAGAAGGTCTTAATATGATTTAATTATATAAAAACTGGAAGCAAAAAACTCCCAAAATTTCTGTGACGATTTTATAAAGGCATGATATGGTAATAGAAGGATTGTGAATGAAGGAGAATACCAAATGGCAATGAATTTTCTGAAGTTGTTGATTGCCTTATTTACTGTACTTGCAGGACTTCTATACTGGCAATGGAACGTCTTTTCAAATGGACAGGAAACGGCTAAAAATAAATTGAAGGTGAAAGCAAGCCAGGAAATGATTGTTGAATTAAAAGAAAGCGGCTTATTGCAAGTGACGCAGACCTTTAGTCGCCTGCGAGATAATATAGAATACCAGATTATTCCACCACCTGAAAGTATTAAATGGGGCTGTATTCAAATGGCCGGAATAGGTTGTGTCTCAAAAGACGGAATACCGCAAACTTACCAGTCTAAAAAGGGAGTTTTACGGATCCGCTATTCCTTGCCTTTTAGGAGGAATCTGCCATCTGTACTACTAACAAACTGGTCTGCAAGTCTAAGAGATATTGACATAGCTGCTACAAAGATAAGAGTCATTGCTTCGGGAAGCCGGGGAGGAACGTGGGCAGCAGGCATCCCTCTTAAAGGCTTTAAAAAAATGGAGTTAATTGATTATTATGTATTTGAAGGAAAGAAGACGATAGTCCCTTTATATTGGCAAAAGAAAACACTTTATATAACAGCTGGTAATTCAATGTTCACCTATTATACTGAAAACCCAAAAGAAAAGCTGCCATTGACTAAGGTTAAGGGTTCATTTGTAAGGAATGCACCATTCCTTTCTTTAATCCATACCAGCCAAATTGGGAACAAACAGCTCCCAGGTATGTTCACGACAAACAAAAGCATGAATGTAGACGAACTGGATACTGTTTTGTCCGAAAACTATTATCGCAAAAAGTTTGTGCCTTTCCTGTCAAAGGAAGCCTGGTTAGTGGACCTTTTTTCGGCGATGAACAGAAAAAAACCTGCAGAGACAGCAATGGGAAAGTTTGCATTAAATGAGCTGCACTCCTCACTAACCCACTTAGAGATACAGAGGTTTGAGCAAGCAGTCAATAAACAGGAAAAAGTAAAAAGCGCGATTGATCTTGATAGGCTGTTAGGAAATATTCGCGGCCAAAGCACCAATTTTTTCACTTTAAATTCGATGGGCTCAAAACAATTCAATCCGCTTGTCTTTTCAGGACAGCGCAAAACGTATATTAACGGCAAGCAAGTCAACAGCTTGGACATTCTTACTGTTGGATCCAGCAGGTTATTTCCATTTTTTGATACGATGAGGAAGTTGGGCTACAAGGTAAATGGCTCTGACGCACAGCAGACAGCCGAAATCAAAAAGAAGCAAAATTTGTATCGATTTAAATTTGATCAGCTTATATTTACTTATAACGGCCAATCCTTTGGACTATTAAAAAACCCATTTGAAAATAAAAATAATAAAATTTATATCAGTCTGAACGGACTGAAGTCAATTTTTAAAGTAAATGTAAAAGAAACAAAAGATGAAATTTTCCTTTCAGACATATAAAAAGGCTGTTTTCTAAAAGATTGTTGTTTTGCAAATAAGTTTTTAAAAGCAAATCGTTGAAAAAGAAGTTGATTGGAGCGGAAGGTGCGAGCTCCTCGAAAATGCTCTCGCATTTCCTTCGTGCGGTGTTGATTCTAGGAAGCCGATTCAACGTCCTGCGGGAGCAGCGGGACAGGTGAGACCCCACAGGCGCTGTGCGCCGAGGAGGCTCACCGCCCGCCCCGCGGAAAGCAAGCATCCTGGAGTGGAAATCAACTACTCCTTAAATAGCAACAAATACGAAAACAGCCTATAAAAAAGAAAAAACCCTGCAGAAAATTCTGCAGGGTCCTTCTATATCCTTATTAGGGATAGAAGGCAAAGGGAGAGGAGAAACCGGAGGAAGAACTTATGGGGAAACGTAAGTCTTCTCCGCGGTTGGCAACAACATCCTCGAATTGATGTTGTTAATAACATTATTTCCACATTGAAGGAGCTTATACACCTTTTTTAAAAAATCAATGAGTATTCATTGATCGTATACCCGCAGGTGTTAAATGAAGAATACCAGTTCTAGATCGGTTGTAACATTCTGAATATTACCTATAATTAAAGTGGAGTGTTTATTTTGAAATATAGGAGGAACTATGAAATTTTCCGAGACATTATTAGATGAGTTGAAAAGAGTCATTCCAGAAAGTCAGGTAACGGTAAATCCAACTGTATTGGAACAGCATAGCAAGGATGAATCCTACCACACCCCACATTTACCGGATGTAGTTGTATTCCCTAAAAGTTCGGAAGAGGTAAGCAATATCCTGAAATTTGCAAATGAAAACCAGGTACCAGTTACCCCATTTGGTCTCGGAACAAGCCTGGAAGGCCATGCAATACCTTATCATGGGGGGATATCTCTTGACTTCCAATTTATGAACCAAATTGTAGAGGTACGCCCAAATGACTTTCTTGTACGTGTTCAGCCTGGGGTGACACGGTCACAGTTAAATAAGGAGTTAAAAAAATATGGATTATTTTTCACTGTTGATCCTGGGGCAGATGCGACAATTGGTGGCATGGCTGCGACAAACGCAAGCGGCACAACCTCTGTAAGATATGGTGTTATGCGCGACCAGGTTCGAGATTTAGAAGTGGTTCTCGCCGATGGACGAATTATCCATACCGGGAGCATGACAGCAAAATCTTCTTCTGGATATAATATCACTGGACTTTTTGTTGGGTCTGAAGGAACGCTAGGTGTTTTCACCGAATTGACGCTTCGAGTTTTTGGAATACCAGAAGTAATTAGTGCGGCCAGGGCAGTGTTTCCGAGCATCGAGTCAGCGGTTTCTACAGTAGTTGATATTCTGTCTGCGGGAATTCAGATTGCCCGAATTGAATTAATAGATTCCAGATCGATTAAACAGGTGAATCTTTATAACAATACCGATTATCCAGAAAAGCCTACACTTTTCATGGAATTCCATGGAAGTGAAGCAAGTCTCCAATCTGATGTAGAATTGACACAAATTTTAGCCGCAGACAAAAAATGTGAAGAATTTTTGTTTGAGACTGATTCAAAGGCACGTGCCCTGCTTTGGGATGTTCGCCACAATCTGGCTTACGCTTTCGTTCATAAATCTCCAGGTAAAAAAATGATGGTTACCGATGTTTGCCTTCCTATTTCCGAATTGGAAGGGGCTATCCATGATGCCAGGGTCGCGCTGGATGCTATCGGTTTAGATGGGGCTATTTTGGCGATGTAGGGGACGGAAATTACCATACTATTATAATGATTGATTTAAACGATCCAGTCGAAGTAGAAAAAGCACATCAATTAAATACGCATCTTGTTGATTACGCCCTTGCCAGAGGTGGTTCTTGTACAGGTGAACACGGAGTTGGTGTTGGAAATGCCGGTTATCAGCGAAAAGAACATGGTGAAGCCCTGGATGTGATGAAGTCAATCAAAAATTCATTAGATCCAAAAGGGATTTTAAACCCTGGAAAAATATTCCGAGATTAAATAAAAGCAATGTTAAGGAATGGGTCAATTAGACAGTTGGCCCATTCCTTATTACAGCCTGTTTTAGTTTGTAGAGATGTCAAAATTCGTTTTCAATCATATCAATTTGGCGGTATTTTCAAATTATGATAGGATAATGAAGAAATAAGAATTTTGTTGATTTGTGGTGATATGTATATGAGAGTGGTTTCAGGAAGTTGCAAAGGCAGACCATTGAAAGCGGTGCCAGGCAACACGACAAGACCTACTACAGATAAAGTGAAAGAAGCGGTTTTTAATATGATTGGCCCCTATTTTGAAGGGGGAACTGGACTTGACCTCTTTGCCGGCAGCGGGGGGCTTGGATTAGAGGCCTTAGCAGGGGATTAGAAAAGGTTATCTTTATAGACAGGGAACCAAAAGCAATCCAGACCATCCATGAGAATATTAAAGCGTGTGGGTTTGAGGAACAGTCAGAGGTATACAGAAATGACGCTGACAGAGCATTAAAAGCACTGATAAAAAGGGAATTGCAGTTTGATTATATTTTCTTGGATCCTCCCTATAAGAAACAGCAGCTGGTTAGTCTGTTGGAAAAAATAAGTGAACAGTCGCTATTAAGCATTGATGGTACCATTGTCTGTGAACACAGCCATGATGTGGTTTTACCTGCTGAAGCAGGTGAAATGCGGCAAATTAGAACTGAAAAATATGGAATAATAGCTGTTACTATTTATCGTAAAGCTATAGAGGAATAAGGGGGGATCAGAATGGCAAGTATAGCTGTCTGTCCAGGGAGTTTTGATCCAATTACATATGGCCATCTTGATATAATCAGAAGAGGGGCAAAAGTATTCGATGAAGTGTATGTTGTCGTATTAAATAATTCTTCAAAGAATCCGCTTTTTAGTGTAAACGAACGAATGGATTTAATAAAGCATGTTACCAAGGATCTGCAAAATGTGAAGGTGGATGAATTTCAAGGCCTGCTCATAGACTATGCTCAAAGTGTCAATGCAAATGCGATAATCCGCGGCCTTCGTGCGGTATCGGATTTTGAGTATGAAATGCAGATAACGTCAATGAATAGAGTATTGAATGAAAACATCGAAACATTTTTTATCATGACAAATAATCAATACTCATTTTTAAGTTCAAGCATTGTAAAAGAAGTAGCTAAATACGATGGAAAGATCACAGAGCTGGTTCCTCCGATTGTTGAAAAGGCATTGCACGAAAAATTTGAACGATAGAAAAAGACAGGCCAGGGAATGATTTCCTCTGGCCTGTTTTCAGCTAATAAGAAAGTATAAGGGCAATTAAGCCTTTTCTTCGCCCCAGATGGCTCGCCAAATCGCGAGTTTTCTTTATGACTTCAATCTTTTTGTCAGGATAAGTAAATAAATCGCAAGTGCGGATATTGTAAAAATGGGTCCTATGGCGATCATTTTTTGATAAAAAGTACTCATATGTGCCGCCTGGTCGAAAAAGCTGACAGGCAATGCATTGGATGGCTGCTCAGAGCTGCGGAGATGCAAATATACTGGCTTCCATAAAAGCAAGGCGAATAAACTTGCGAAAAAACCATGTAGTATTCTCGCAAAGAAAAAAGGCTGGAAGCGGATATCTGTTTGCGCGAGGATACTGGCCACCTGAGCCTGGACACTAAATCCGCTGAAGGCCAAAATAAAGCTCGTAATCATCGCTTGCTGCAGAAGTGTCGCATCCTGAACCTGGCTTGTCATTTGGCTTCCTAGTGTAATTTCAAACAGGCCGGAAATGAATGGGATACTTAATATTTGCGGTAAATGCAAGGCAGAAAGAATGAATTCAACCCCTTTTGCCAGGAGAGCGGTTATATGTAAATGATAGAGGAGTTTGTTTATCACTGAGAATAAAATGATAAATCCTCCAATCATTAATAGCGTTTGAATGGAAGATGTAACTGCATCTCCAAGGAGCTTTCCAATTGGGCGGTTGTCTTTGATTCTTGTTTGATGCAGTGCGGATAAAGCCGATCTCATTTTAAATTTAGTTTTTGGATCATTCCTTTTATTAGAACCCTCTCTGCCGTAAAATCTCATTATTAGACCAACGCAAATGTTTCCTAGATAATGTGATAATGCAAGCAGGATACCTAAATGGGCATTATTGAAAAATCCAACCGATACAGCTCCAAAAATAAAGAGCGGATTAGATGAATTTGTAAAAGAAACGAGCCGCTCTGACTCTATTCTCGTTAACTGGCCTTCCTGCCTTAGTCTTGCTGTAAATTTTGCTCCAGAAGGATAACCGGAAGCCATCCCCATTGCCCAAACAAAACCGCCCACTCCAGGAACTTTGAATAGCGGCCTCATTAATGGTTCGAGCAAAACGCCTATAAATTTCACAACACCAAAGCCGATTAGCATCTCAGAAACTATAAAAAATGGCAAAAGTGAAGGGAAGACGATCTCCCACCACATATTCAGCCCTCGAATAGAGGCCTCGAATGATTCCTGTGGGAAGGAGATCAGCGATGAAGCCATAATCGTCACCGATGTGGCTAAGAGAAGTGTTTTAAATTTTGAACGAAGCACTAAACAGGGCCTCCTTCCTCGGATTAACTTTCTGTCCAAGGCATAAAAACAATGATAGAATAGGATATTGCCTTGTCCTCATATAAAACAATATACTCATAGAAAGTAATTTTAGACCATAAGATTGAATGAGCTATCTATAATTAACTTGAAAACTGTCCAGCTTCAGCGCCTAGCCAGATTCACCAGCGAATGAGCTTCCTTGAGTATCTTGTAACAATCATGGCTTGCTAAAGCGATGATTGTTACAGCTCGAGGTCTTAGGCTGTACCTCTCCTGAGTGCAGGATCATTCTGCAAGTTACGTCTTAAGCTTGTCGGGGCTGAACAAGGCGCTTACGCTTTTAGGGGGAAACTATAATGGCGAGACCGAGGATTGGGTTGGCACTTGGTTCAGGCGGAGCCCGAGGTTTTGCCCATCTAGGTGCCATTAAAGTATTAAAAGATGAAGGTATCCCGATCGATTTGATCGCTGGCAGCAGCATGGGGGCGCTTGTAGGCTGTTTTTATGGAGCCGGCATTGAAATGGATCGCTTGTATAAACTTTCAGGAGCTTTTAAAAGAAAATATTATCTTGATTTTACTGTCCCTAAGATGGGATTCATATCCGGTAAACGTGTAAAGGAATTAATCAAGGTTTTTACACACGGAAAAAATCTCCAAGACCTGGATATTCCGGTTGCTGTCGTTGCGACAGACTTAATGACTGGTGAAAAAGTGGTTTTTCGTGAAGGCCCCATTTCAGATGCTGTAAGGGCAAGTATCTCTATTCCGGGAATCTTTGTTCCAGAAAAATTAAATGGACGGATTCTGGTTGATGGTGGCGTTGTTGACCGTGTTCCAGTTTCAGTGGCAAAAGAAATGGGTGCTGATATTGTGATTGCAGTGGACGTTTCAAAGGTGAAAAAAAACGCTGAAATAACGTCCATTTATGATGTGATTATGCAAAGCATTGATATTATGCAAACAGAATTAGTAATTACCAGGGAGGCTGCTTCAGATGTAATGATTCGGCCCATGTAGAGGCGTATAGCTCCCGTGCTTTTACAAACATTGAAGAAATCATCAAAATGGGAGAAGAAGAAACAAAGAAGCATATAAATCAAATAAAAAAAGTCATCAAGCAATGGGAGGAGACAGCTTAAAAATGCGCAGCAGGTTTTCTTTACGCCCATTCATTATAATCACTGTTATTTTAATTGCAGCCATGTTCTATTCATTGCCTTATTATGTGTCCAAACCTGGAATGGCAAAGGAACTCGAACCGATTATTAATGTGGAGAACGGTCAAGATGAAAGCGGAAGTTTCATGTTAACAACTGTCCGGATGGGGCAGGCGAATATATACTCATATCTTGCGGCAAAGTTAAGCAAGTATCAGGAAATCTATCCTATCGATATGATAAGAGATAAAAAGGAAACGGATGAAGAATACAATGCCCGCCAGCTTCATATGATGGAGGGTTCGAAAGAGAATGCGATTGAAACAGCATTCCATAAGGCGAGGCTTCCTGTTCATTACCGTTATAAAGGTGTCTATATACTTGAAGTGGTCCCCGGCATGCCTGCAGAAGGCAAGCTTAAAACTGGCGACAAAATTTTTAAAGTAGATGGGCAAATATTTGATTCCGCAGAAAAGTTTACTGATTATGTCAGAAAAAAGCATGTGGGAGATTCCATTTCATTAACCTATTCAAGGGATGGTAAGACCCGGCAAGTAAAAATGGCTTTAAAAAAATTCAAAGACGATCCTTCTAAGGTTGGAGTAGGAATTGGTCTGGTTGATGATAAAGATATTATTACAAATCCGCATGTAAAGATTAATACAGATGAGATTGGCGGTCCATCGGCGGGATTAATGTTTTCTCTTGAAATTTATAACCAGCTTACAAAAGAGGATTTGACAAAGGGATATCAAATAGCAGGTACTGGAACGATTTCTCCTGATGGAATAGTGGTGCCCATTGGTGGGATAGAGCAAAAGATTATTGCTGCTGACAAAGCAGGGGCAGAAATCTTTTTTGCCCCAAATGAAAAGGGGGCAGCGGACTCCAATTATCGGGCTGCGGTGAAAACGGCTAAGGATATTGGAACAAAGATGAAAATTGTGCCTGTAGACACCTTTGACCAAGCAGTTAGGTATTTGAGTAAATTACGGCAAAAAACTTAAGGTTTATTATTTCTTAATCTTAAAAACATGCTACCAGGCATGTTTTTTCTTTTTGTAGAATAAAGGAATCTTTTATATGGGAAAATAAAAATAAAAAGGGAATTTTTATGTATCTTTTATTAGTAATATTGGTTTATATCTTTTTCGCAAAAATATTTGTCGATTGGAAGAAGTGGAAGGAATATTATCCAACAATCCAATATTTTATCATTAGTAATATGCTATATAATTTTATTTTTTATCAGCATACCCTTTGGGCGTATAAAGCAGTGACCGTTAAATGGTTAAATCATACGCTTATTGAATTGGTTTTTTCTTTTTTCATCATCCCTGTAGTCATAATGATCTACTTAAGATATCTGCCGAAAGGGAAAAAAATCCTTGTATATATTGGTATATGGGTAGCCTACTTTTCCTTCCTGGAATTCCTATTTGTCAAGAAAGGAATATTTATATATGAAAATGGCTGGGGCATTATTTGGTCTACTCTGTTTAATATTATTTTGTTCGGCATGGTCACCATTCACTATAAACGGCCCATGGCAGCTCTAATATTATCCGTCCCGGTAATGGCAGTTTTACTCTTTATTTTCCATCCTTCCCTCTCAGAACTCAAATAACATGAGGAGGATTGGAGGATGATTTTAATGGAATTGGGTGACGGGCCATATTAATAATATACTTATCTACCCGCGTGTTTCTCTGTTTGGTTATGGCAGTATACGTTTGCATGGCATTATATTTGTTATTTAAAAAAAGAGAGGATAAATAGAACAGTATCCTTTTAACATAGTGGCGGCTTTCCAAGATTGACAAAAAACGCCCTTTGAGTATGAAACTGTCCTTCATAAGCCCGATGAAGGACAAAAAATACCTGGTGAAGAGGAAAAAAGTCCTTCATCAGTTCGATGAAGGACAAAACCCGTCAGGTGAAGAGAGAACCTGTCTTCAATAAGCTCTATTGAGGACAAAACCACTCAGGTGAAGAGTGAAACAGTCTTCAATAAGCCCTATTGAGGACAAAACCACTCAGGTGGAGGGGGAAATGTCTTTAATAAGCCCGATTTGAGGACAAAATTCCTTAGGTGAAACGGAAAACGGTCTTTAATAAATCCGATTAAGGACTAAACCTCCCAGCTGAGCACGAAAAATCTAAAAAAAGAAGGCTGTTTTTGTAAACTTTGTTGCTATTTAGAGTGAATCAGATGGTTGATAAAGAAGTTGATTGGAGCGGAAGGTGCGAGATCCTCGAAAATGCTATCGCATTTCCTTCGTGCGGTGTTGATTCTAGGGAGCTGATTCAACGTCCTGCGGGAGCAGTGGGACAGGTGAGACCCCGCAGTCGCTTCAGCGGCGAGGAGGCTCACCACCCACCCCGCGGAAAGCGAGCATCCTGAAGCGGAAATCAACTACTACTAAAAACAACAATCTTTTAGAAAACAGCCAAAAAGAAATATCTTTATCAAGGAATACTGATAGGGGGCTGATTGTATTCCATATTAAGAAGCTTCGTCTGATTTTTTCCAGTCAATGCACAAGAATAAATACGCCCTGCCTTAATATCAAGTGAAAGAGAAGACAGCTTGCTGGAAGAAAGTCTGGAAACGAGTGGAAGTGAAAAATGGGACTTCATCTTTTTTAAGTAATCTCGTCCATTTTGGGACATTCCTAAAAGTCTTAAATAAGAGGCTTTTTCATTGCCAGCCAGCATTTCCTCTTTCCGGGCATTGGTTAATATATGTACACAAATACGTTGGAGCCTTGTCCATGTATAACGCTTTGTTTTAACTTCTTCCATAAAGCCTGAGAAGGACTCAGCATTTGCGGCTGCTCGTAACAGCCTATTTTCCAAACCCTCTTCAATTTCGTATATTGTTCGCAATTCTTCCGAATTCATTTGAAGCAGCCTGAATTTTAATAATGGCCAATAGCTTTCCCAGTTATGGAACAGTCCATATACATTATAATAATTTTCCAACAGCTCGAGCGTAGAAGAGGGAATGAACTGTCCAATCTGCTCCCGGTCTGCAGTATCTCCGAAAATTGCTTTTCTGATGCTCGTAGCACTGGCGATGGTCGCGGAGGAAAAATGTTCATCATGATATTCAGCCTGTTTTCGCTGTATTGTCATAGGCTTAATTGAACTTTTCTGTCGCATAATAGCCTTAATATATTCATAGCCAAGAATGTTATTCGGTTTGGATAAATTCAGGAGGTTTTTATCAGATGCCAGTTCAGTAAATGAAAGTGACTGGGCTTTAGGGTAACTCACGCCTGTTTTTATATATTGGTTTATTTTTTTTTCAAACTCTTCATTGTTTTCGGCAAGAAAATTTAATGTATTCGTAAAAGATGAAATATCACCATTTTCACTGCCGAAACAGAGGGATTCGCACCCAGCTGCTTCTAAAATAGAAACAGCACCATTAGCAAAAGTTTCTGCTTTTTGTGTTGCAAACAAATAGGGAAGCTCTAAGACGATATCTGCACCGCCCAGCAATGCCATTTTCGACCTAGTCCATTTTGATACTAGTGCAGGCTCACCTCTTTGAAGGAAATTTCCGCTCATGACAGCAATGACTACATCAGCGCCAGCCGCTTCTCTGGATGACTGCAAATGATATGCGTGGCCATTATGAAAAGGATTATATTCAACGATTAAACCGACTGCTTTCATTATCCTGATCTCCTTAAGTGAATTCATTTGTAATATTTTTATTTATAATAACAAATTAACCCAATCAATGATTATTTTCAAATTGGCAATAGGTTTGCAAAAAAAGATAAAGGATACACTTAATAAGAGATCCTTTCCGTGGTAAAATGGATGTCATGCACCGGAAAATCCGCAATTCCAGGTGTAAAGAAAAAACATTGACAAAAAATTATTCGAAGGCTATAATTACCTTTGTTGCCTTGAGGTGATTCAATTGAAATGGACATTAAGCCAATTGCAAAAAAGTCGAAACAAGGATTTTTTAATCGATGAAACCATACAGGTAGATGAGATTAAAAATGATGATCCAACCATCCGGGATGTGTCACCAATCCATGTAACTGGACGGGCCGATATTGGCTCGACAAAAGTGACCTTCCATTTAAAGATAGAAGGCTATCTCGTTCTTCCTTGTTCTCGCACATTAGTTGATGTCAATTATCCAATTATTGTCGAAACGACTGAAACATTCCTCTTAAACGGTTCAGATTTTGAAACGGAAGAGGAGGTTCATCAAGTAAAAGGTGATGTCATCGATGTAATGCCCGTCATTAGAGAGATACTTTTACTTGAGGTTCCAATGCAGGTTTTTTGCGATGATAATATTCGTGAAGGAGCTGCTCCGCAATCCGGAAAGGGTTGGGAAGTTGTTCACGAAGAGGATCAGTCGAAAAAGATCGATCCGAGACTCGCTGAGCTCGCAAAGTTTTTTGACGACAACAATTCTTCCGATTCATAATCGGCAAAAAAAGAAGCAAAGTGAAGAACCAGATAAACTGGCCTTCATTACTTTCTTAATACTCTTTAAGGAGGTGGGAAGAATGGCTGTACCTTTTAGAAGAACATCTAAAACTGCGAAAAGAAAGCGTCGTACTCATTTTAAATTAAATGTACCTGGTATGGTAGCCTGCCCAAACTGTGGTGAAATGAAACTTGCTCACCGCGTATGCAAAGCTTGCGGAACATACAAAGGAAAAGACGTTGTTAACAACTAATTTTCGTTAGGATAAAAAGCACAAGGAGCTTAATGCCCTTGTGCTTTTGTCGTTCCCAAACTTTTTAATACATACTAATGAGTTAAATCTTACACTGGGGTGAAAGCTGTTATGGATTACTCGATAGAAAAGCATGAAAATGGAATCTTATTTTTTACGATTGAAAGAGAAGAAAGAAGAAATGCGATCAACTATGATGTAATGCTTGGACTTCAGGAGGCAATTCTTCTAGCTGGAGATCCGTCCATAAAAGCGCTTGTTATTACAGGAAGCGGTGAGAAAGCATTTTGTTCTGGAGGGGATCTCTCTGTTTTTCACACCCTTGAAACGAAGGAAGAAGCGTATTTCATGCTTTCGAAGATGTCCGACATACTATATGATTTGCTTGTTCTCCCTAAGCCGACTGTTGCATTGATGAATGGCCATGCTGTGGGAGGAGGCTGCGAGCTGGCTATCTCCTGTGATTACCGTCTTGCAAGAAGAGGAACCAAGGCGGGATTTATCCAGGGAAAACAAGCCATCACAACTGGCTGGGGAGGCGGGTCGATTTTAGCGGAAAAGCTTTCGTATTCCGCAGCATTTCCTCTTCTCAGCGAGGCGGAAGTTAAACCGGTTGAATATTTAACGGAAATTGGGTTTATTAATCAACTCTACGATACTGACCCTAGAATTGCCCTAAATGCCTTTCTTGAAAAAATGGTGGAGCGTAATGTTAATGTACTGCTGGCTTACAAAATGATATGGATAAACAAATGGAAGGCAAGCGGCCTGCAGCAAAGAATTCAGGAAGAAGTCCGAACTTGCTCTGTTCTGTGGGAGAGCGACGCACATCATGAATATGTTTTTAATTTTCTCAATAAGAAATAATGAATAATTATTAATTTGGCTTTAGGATATCAGTCTATCTTTTCTAGTAGATGCATATGT
Source organism: Neobacillus sp. PS3-34 (assembly GCF_030915465.1). Taxonomy (GTDB): domain Bacteria; phylum Bacillota; class Bacilli; order Bacillales; family Cytobacillaceae; genus Neobacillus_A. The sequence goes on along the minus strand of NZ_CP133267.1, from coordinate 967,016 downwards.
ATGAATAAAAACACTAGGGGGGATTTTCTGATGTCACCAACTCGTCAGGATGCATGGACACAAGATGAAGATTTATTGCTTGCAGAAGTGGTTTTAAGGCATATTCGGGATGGAGGAACACAGCTTCAGGCTTTTGAAGAGGTAGGGAGGAAGCTTTCCAGAACATCAGCGGCATGCGGCTTCCGCTGGAATTCATATGTTCGCAAGCAATATAAAACAGGAATAGAACTTGCAAAAAAACAGAGGAAGGATGCTAAAAGAACTACTCCTTCCGAGAATCCAGTTGCAGCAAGCGTAACAGTCGATGTTCAAGTTCAGGCTCAGCCAGAAATGAATACCGAAAATGGGGATATAAACTTCCAAGACGTTTTACACTTTTTGAGTCGCCTTAATGAAAGAGCTGAAGCATCCTTCAACATGGAAGATGATAAAGAAAGAAACACTGAAAAAATAAAAGATTTAGAGAAAAAAGCATTTTATCTCGCCGCTGAAAATGAAAAGCTTGCAAAAAATTTAAAAGCGATAGAAGAAGACTACCGTTCCTTAATTGAAATTATGGACCGTGCAAGAAAAATGGTGGTTCATCAAGAAGAGGACCGGCAAAAAAAAGTTAAGTTCCAAATGGATAAGAATGGAAACCTTGAAAGAATCGAATAATATAAAAAAGCGGACAGCCATGTCCGCTTTTTTGTCGTTTAGGAAATTATTAAATTGAATGAAGTGGATAACTTCTACAAGTTGTATTAATCTAGCTACAGCGCCCAGCCCCTCGGGGTCATAAGCCATATCACTCCAGAAATCGGGATTTCCTGCGTGATTCGTCTTATGCCTGTCGGGGCTAACCAGGGCGCTTGCGCTTTTATTCATGAAAAAAATCTTCTTAATATTTTTGTGCCCCTACACCCTCTGGATACCAGACAAGAGGATTCTCTCCGCGATCCCGTTCCACATCGTAATCTACGCTCGTAAAGCCCATTTTACCCCAAAATTCATTTGATTTAACACGAGGATTTGTCTTAATAGGGAGGCCGAAGCCTTTGGCGAATTCAACTAACGCTTTACCATATCCTTTTCCCTGATAATCTGGCAACACTTCTAATTTCCATAACTCCAAATAGTTTTGAGATGGATAGAAGTAGCGGTCAAATTTAGCATCCACCTGATAGAGGCTCATCCTTGCAACCAACTTATCTCCGAAGTAAATACCATAGAATGGGGAATCGCTTTCATCTTCGATAATGTTTGCTTCAAGATCCTCTAGCATGGAAAGTTCCTGAATGCCGTATTCCTTGAATTTCTTAAATTCTTCGAGAGTTTTAAAGTTAACTTTTAATTTTGTGATTTTCGCTGCCATAAAAATACCCCCTTGAATGATACTCATCTTTATATTGTATATAGCAGATGAAATTTGAATAACATTAAAATAAAAATACTTTTTAGTATCTTCATAAATTATTATTTTTATTATATAACAAAAATAGTGAATCTTCCAACAGTGGAGAAGGATCCCTCTCTGAAGTTGGACTTATCGGCAAATCTAAATTTCTTCTTGAATCCTTAGCAAGCGTTTTCAAAATTTGCAGGAAATTCAGCAAAACTTGTAGAAAGATATAGTAATGTGGGGTAAATAGTGGTAGAAAGGGGAAATACAGTGCAAAAAATTTTAATTGCCAATAGAGGAGAAATCGCATTAAGAATTATTAAAACATGCCATGATATGGGGATTGAAACCGTAGCGGTTTATTCAGATGCTGATAAAGAGATGCCTTTTGTTAAGGCGGCTTCAAAGGCGATTAGGATTGGTGAAGCGCCTGTAAATAAATCATACCTTCTGGCAGATGTAATTCTTGAAGCTGCAAAACAGGAAAAGGTTGATGGAATTCACCCGGGATATGGTTTCCTGTCCGAAAATGCTGCTTTCGCGCAAATGGTTGAAAAGGAAGGCATGATTTTTATCGGCCCCAAAGCGAAAACAATTGAATTAATGGGTGATAAAATTATTTCGCGCCAAACAATGGAGCAGGCAGGTGTTCCTGTCGTTCCAGGTTCAGGAACTGGAATCCAGTCCCTTGAAGAAGCTGTGAATCTTGCCCAATCAATCGGCTACCCGATCATGCTTAAGGCAAGCAGCGGAGGAGGCGGAATTGGAATGATCCGCTGTGAAGATGAGCAAGCGCTCGTTAAGTCCTTCGATTCCACTAAGGCAAGAGCAAAAGCATACTTTGGATCTGATGAAGTATTCATAGAAAAATATATTGCTGAAGGAAGACATATCGAGGTGCAGGTGTTTGGTGATCAATATGGGAATATGGTCCACCTTTTTGAAAGAGATTGCTCAATACAAAGACGCCACCAGAAAGTGGTCGAAGAGTCTCCGTCACCGTTCCTGTCTGATGCGGCAAGAGAAAAGATGTTTGAAACTGCGCTTCAGGCTGCCAGGGCCGTTCAATATGTAAATGCTGGGACAATAGAGTTCATTGTCGATGAAAATGAAAATTTTTATTTTCTGGAAATGAACACAAGGCTGCAGGTAGAGCATCCGGTGACAGAACAGGTAACTGGACTCGACTTGGTGAAATGGCAAATTCTCGTTGCGAGAGGCGAAAAATTGCCATTGCTTCAGCCGGAAATTACTTCAAGCGGCAATTCTGCAGAGTTTCGACTATACGCAGAAGACCCTGTCCGGTTTCTGCCGTCGCCAGGCAAAATTACGGTAATGCAATGGGCAGGTAACACAGATGCTCGTATCGATAGCGGTTATACAGAAGGAGATACTGTAACTCCTTTTTACGACCCGATGATTGCAAAATGTATTTTTCATGGGGAAACGAGACAGGAAGCATTAATGAAAGCTGAATCGTTTTTCAAAGAAATGAAAATAGAAGGCATTAAAACCAATGTCCCGTTATTTTTGTCTATTTTATCTGATCGGGACTTTCAAAATGGAAGCTATACAACCAGCTTTTTGGCAAATGCAAAATTAGTGAAATAACAGGGGGAATTAACGATGAAAGAAATCACATCTACTATGGCGGGAACGGTTTTAAATGTAATGGTTACAGAAGGTGCACCAGTGAATGAAGGACAAGAAGTACTAATGCTGGAATCGATGAAGATGGAAATTCCTGTTGAAAGTACTACTCAGGGTACAGTTAAAGAACTGAAGGTAAACATTGGGGACTTCGTTAACGAAGGTGACGTCTTAATCGTATTGGAATAGCTTAATTTGGTGAAAAGACCGTACAAAGGGGAGGAAAAAATGTCTGAAAATATAACAATCAATGAGGGCTTGCAGGAAAAACGCAAAACAGTCGAAGCGGGAAGGCCGATTCGAAATATCATGAAAAGCTGGCAGAGCAAAATAAGCTGTTTGTACGTGAACGGCTTGCGTTGTTATTCGATCAGGGAAAATATGAAGAGGATGGGAAATTCGCTAATTTCCAGGCGGAGACCTACCTGCTGACGGTGTAGTAACAGCGATTGGGAAAATCAACGGGCAAACTGTGTGCGTAATGGCGAATGATTCAACGGTAAAGGCCGGTTCGTGGGGAGCCAGGACGGTTGAGAAAATAATAAGAATCCAGGAAACTGCCGAAAAACTGAGAGTTCCTTTATTCTATCTGGTAGATTCTGCTGGAGCGAGGATAACGGATCAGCTTCAGATGTTTCCTAACCGCAGGGGCGCAGGCCAATTTTTTATAATCAGGTGAAGCTCTCCGGGATGATCCCACAGGTGTGCATACTTTTTGGCCTTTCTGCTGCAGGTGGCGCTTATATTCCGGCATTTTGTGACATTGTTATAATGGTTGACCAGAATGCTTCTATGTACTTAGGCTCACCGAGAATGGCGGAAAAGGTGATCGGCGAGAAAGTTACGCTGGAAGAAATGGGCGGGGCACGCATGCATTGTTCGGTTAGCGGCTGCGGCGATGTTCTTGCTTACAGTGAGCAGGAAGCAATCGAGCAAGCCAAAAAGTATATTGGGTATTTTCCTGCGAATTTCACCCAAAAAACAAAAGTCATCGAGGGAACTGCTCCGAAGGAAGGACGGCCGCTCGAAGCTGTTATTCCTGAAAACCAGAATGCCCCCTTTGATATGTACGAATGTATTGATAATTTGATTGACCAGGGCAGTTTTTTTGAAGTGAAAAAACTGTTTGCTTCTGAGCTTATTACAGGTTTTGCCCGGATGAATGGTAAAGTGGTAGGGATTATTGCCAACCAGCCAAAGGTTAAGGGTGGTGTCCTATTTGTAGATTCTGCAGATAAAGCAGCCAAATTTATTCAGCTCTGTGATGCGTTCCATATCCCATTGCTTTTCCTGGCGGATGTGCCAGGGTTTATGATTGGCACAAAGGTGGAACGTGCAGGAATCATTCGTCATGGAGCGAAATTGATTGCCGCTATGAGCTCGGCAACTGTGCCAAAGATTTCTGTAATAGTCAGGAAGGCATATGGGGCAGGATTATATGCCATGGCAGGCCCGCGTTCGAACCTGATTGCTGTATTGCGCTGCCGACAGCCCAAATTGCTGTTATGGGTCCGGAAGCAGCAGTGAATGCTGTCTATTCCAATAAAATAAACGAAATTCAGGATCCAAAAGAAAGGATTGCTTTTGTCCAGGCAAAGCATCAGGAATACAAAGAGCATATCGATATTTATAAACTAGCGTCCGAATTGATTGTCGATGAAATTGTTGCCGCATCTGAATTAAGAGAGACCTTAGTTCAACGGTTTGCTTATTACGAAACAAAAGAATTAAATTTTAGTGTCCGAAAGCATCCGGTTTATCCAGTATGATCATGATCCCTTTTCGATTTTTTTCGAAAAGGGATTTTTATGCTTTTTTTGGGTTGCGGTTTTGGTAAAATATTCTTAAAAGAAAAAAAGAGGGATACATATGAAAATTGCTATTATCGGGGCAGGATCAATAGGTCTATTATTTGCTGCTCTCCTAAAACAAGCTTTTCCTCTTACTTTATACACTAGGACCAAGGAGCAGGCTGAAGAAATTAATCGGAACGGAATTGTTGTAAAGAAAAACGGACTCCATATCACATCAAATGTAAACGCTCTGCCGATAGCTGAATACAGGGGAATGGAAGATTTAACAATTGTAACCGTAAAACAATATCAGCTTCAAGAAGTGATAGCATTAATCAATAAGTCCCAAGGGAAAAAAGAAGGCATACTTTTTTTGCAAAATGGAATGGGCCATTTAGAATTGCTACCGAATGTGCTTTCTGACAATGTGTTTGTTGGCTCGGTGGAGCACGGTGCTTACAAAGAAAATCCTTTCACTGTTTGCCATAGGGGAGAGGGCTTGACTAAATTGGCGGTTTTCAAAGGGAATAATGAATTATTAACAGAGCTGGCCAAAGAGGCCTTCTGATTTCCCAATGGTCATAACAGATGATTTTTATGAAATGCTCTTGGGAAAGTTGGTTGCCAATGCAGTGATAAATCCATTGACTGCCATTCTTTCAGTTGAAAATGGACAGTTAATCGATAATCTTTTTTATTTTAATGTCTTTCAGGACCTGTTTGAAGAAATTGCAGATATTCTTGAATTGAACAATCGTGATGCTTATTTTCAGCAGGTGGTGGAAATATGCAGAAAAACAGAGGATAATCGCTCTTCGATGCTGAAAGATATTGAAGCAAAGCGAATGACTGAAGTGGATGCTATTTTGGGATTTGTTGTGGGAGAAGCGAAGAAAAAGAAAAAACAGGGACCGTTAACAGAAAGCTTTTTCCATCTTTTGAAAGGAAAGGAGCAAAACAGGGAGGGTTTGAATTGAGCGGGGTGTTGTCTTTTCTATTTACACTGCTTATTACAGTGCCGATTTTATGCTATTTTATTGTCTTTGTCATTAGTAAATGGCTGACCAAAAATCAACGAAAATCCATACATCATGCCTCTGATTACAGTACGCTTTTCTTTATTTTTTCCGTCCATTTTCTTATTTTAACGATATGGGGGAAGTCCCTTTTCTGGATTATGGTTTTATTACTTCTTTTTATTGCAGCAATCTTTGCGGTCGTCCATTGGAAAGTGAAGGGGGAAATTATTTTCACCAAGGTTTTTAAGGGGTTTTGGAGATTTAATTTCCTGATGTTTTTCATTGCATATATTGCATTAACTTTCATTGGTCTTCTGATTCGAGTCACAGAATACGCAGAACTGCTCTAAATGTCCGTAAGAAATTTTTTCATGACATTGCAAGCAAAGTTTTTTTTCAAACGCTGCTGTAAATGCTATACTCGATAGGAATGAATATTGGTTGACCAGAAAGGAAGTACAATGAATGGAGATGTTAAATCTCTCTTTGCCAGCAACGAACCGTTTTGCATCAAGTTATTTAGAACAATCCGATGAAATATTGCCATTTTTCCATTACCGTTTTGACCAAAAATCGGATTATCAAGAAAGATTAAATGAATTAAAAAATAGATCTTTTCCGCGAAATGAAGTTGCTGAACATATTGAAGACTATATGAGCAAATTTCCTTCGTCGTCTGCTGTAAAAGAGTCCATTGCAAAACTAAGGGAACATAATTCTGCCGTCATCATCGGCGGGCAGCAAGCCGGTATATTGACGGGTCCCCTTTATACAATACATAAGGTTATTTCGATCCTTAAACTTTCCGAACAAAAGGAAAAGGAACTTGGAATTCCTGTTGTGCCTGTTTTTTGGATTGCGGGTGAAGACCATGATTATCATGAAGTCAATCATGTGTATGTTCCGGTAGAGAAAAGAGCGGACAAATGGACATATCCGGAAAGAGTGCTGCAAAAGAAAATGGTTACGGACATACCATTGGATCGGGAAGTTTGCCTGTCATGGGCTAAAAATTTGATTGAGAATTTCGGTGAAACAGACCATACAAATAGTCTCATCGAGTTTATTGAGCAATCCTTATCACGGGCAGCCAGTTTTACGGATTTCTTTGCTGCTATCATAATGGAACTATTTAAGGATGAAGGACTCTTAATTGTGGATTCCGGAAATAAAGAGCTCCGGCATATCGAAAAAAGTATATTTGAACAGCAAATTACCCATCATGATGTCATTACCTTTTCTCTCCTAGAGCAGCAAAAAGAAATAAATGAAAAAGGTTATTCTCTGACAATTGAAGCTGGTGAGAATAGTGCGAACTTATTTTTTTATGAACCAGAGCTAAATGAACGGATTTTATTGGAGTTTGACAGAAACAAAGACATGTTTGTGGGGAAAAATGGGGCAATTTCTTTTTCAAAAGAGGAATTATTGGAAATTGCGCTCCATCAACCAGAAAAATTAAGCAATAATGTTGTAACAAGGCCGTTAACACAGGATTTGCTTTTTCCTACACTTGGCTTTATTGCCGGTCCTGGTGAAATTGCGTACTGGGCAGAATTAAAGAAGGTTTTCGAGCATTTCGCTATTAAAATGCCTCCGATCGTTCCCAGACTAAACATAACCTTGCTGGATCGTTCCATTGAAACAGATTTGCAGGATTTGCAATTGGATATAAAGGAAGTTCTCAGCAGAGGAACATCAGTTGAGCGGGAGAGTTTCCTCGAATCTATCAAGGATAAGGAACTGGAAGAGCTGTTTTCTGACACAAGAGAGAAACTGATACAGCAATATCGTGAGATCGAAGATAAGACAGCACAAATGGACCGTGGACTTCTTCCTCTTTTAAAAAAGAATGAAGAAATTCTCATTCAGCAAATTGGGTTTATGGAATCACGTATCGAGGATTCCATTCGAAGGAAGCATGATGTAATCCTTAGTAAATTCACAAGAATCGATCTTGCACTAAGGCCTGAAGGGTCCCCGCAGGAAAGAATATGGAATGTTTTTGATTATATGAATCTCTATGGACTTGATTTGATTCGTGATCTCCTAACATTACCTTTTAAATTTGATGGTCAGCATAAAGTAATTAAGTTATAAAAAACTTCACCTCCATGGTGAAGTTTCAGATTGTCGACAAAGGCAGCGAGATAGCTCTCGCTGCCTTAGGTTTTTAGAAAAAATTCATTTGGAAGGTGTGATTTGCGCTCCAGGTGCTTGCTTTCCGGGGGCGTTCGTCGAGACTCCTCGGCGCAAGGGAGCGCCTGCGGGGTCTCGCCTGGAACGCTGATCCCCCAGGAGTCAAGCACCTTCCGCTCCAATCTACTAGTACCGTTCCCATGAGAACGATAAACCAGATCATTGGTGCTTTAGTGCGCCTTTTTAGCCACCTGCCATGTCCAGGTGGCCAGTTTCTTCAGGTTCATGGCAGCAAACGTAAGCATCTCCAGCATGGACAATTTTTTCAGCCCCCGAAGGTTGTCCAACGCATGCCATATTGTTCAAACACCTCGGAATCCTGATATCGGCGATCATAATTCTTACCGAAGGTGGAGAAATGGGGGACATCTGTATAGCAGCCAAACCCAAGGAACCAACGGTAGGCCACGTTAGTTTCAATTTCTTTAATGGTCTGGCGAATGGACCGGCTGCCAAATATGTATTGGATGAAGACCATCTTGAACAAAACGACTGGAGCGATATTTGGACGGCCAACCCCCGAATAGAAGTGCCTGAAACCCAGTTGATTGGAGCGGCGAGGAGGCTCACCGCCCGCCCCGCGGAAAGCGTCCACCCGCAGCGGAAATCAACGAGTCTTTTACTTAATTACATTTTAAAAACAAAAAACTTCACCACTTAGGTGAAGTTTTTTGTTTTTTACGACTCTTTTCTTAACCGAAACCAAAAGATAAATATTACATTCAGATTACTTTAAAAAATGTGTGGAGGAAAGTGGGGGATTGTGGTACATTTTAAATAGAAAGTGGGGGTAATGGCTATGTTCATGGGTGAATACCATCATAACATTGATAATAAAGGCCGTTTAATCGTGCCCTCCAAATTCCGCGATGACCTAGGGGAAATGTTTGTTATTACGCGGGGTCTGGATCAATGCTTATTTGGTTATCCACTCTCAGAATGGAGCTTAATCGAAGAAAAGTTAAAAGGTTTGCCTTTAACTAAGAAAGATGCCCGAGCCTTTACAAGATTTTTCTTTTCAGGTGCAACTGAAAGTGAAATCGATAAACAGGGGAGAATCAATATTCCTGCCCCGCTGCTCCAATATGCGAAATTAGATAAAGAATGTGTCATTTTGGGCGTTTCCAATCGAATTGAAATATGGAGCAAACAGATTTGGGAAGACTATTTTACAGAGTCAGAAGAATCTTTTGCAGAAATTGCAGAAAATATGATTGGCTTTGATATATAACGGGAATACTATACTGATATAATTTCTGTTAATTGCCGATCGATTGGAAAGGTGGAAATGCATAGTGTTTGAACATACAACTGTCTTATTGAAGGAAACGGTGGAGGGCTTGAATATTAAGCCGGATGGCATATATGTCGATTGTACTCTCGGCGGTGCCGGACACAGTTCTTATCTTCTCTCAAAACTGAACAAAAAAGGAAAGTTATTTGCTTTTGACCAGGATGAAACGGCCATTGCTAATGCAAAGGAAAAATTATCAGCCTACGAAGAACAATTAACCATCATAAAGAGCAATTTTTCATTTTTAAAAAGCGAATTAGAAGAATTAGGTATCGAAAAGGTGGATGGGATCCTTTACGATCTTGGTGTTTCCTCACCGCAGCTGGATACACCGGAAAGAGGCTTTAGTTATCACCATGATGCCCCGCTGGACATGAGAATGGACAGTGATGCCACTCTCTCCGCATATGATGTAATTAATCATTGGAGATATGAAGATTTGGTAAGAATCTTTTTTCAATACGGTGAAGAGAAGTTTTCCAAGCAGGTTGCCAGGAAAATTGAAGCAGCAAGAGAAAAGAAGCCAATCGAATCAACCGGTGAGCTTGTTGACCTGATTAAAGATGCGATTCCAGCTCCGGCCAGAAGGAAAGGCGGCCATCCAGCTAAACGCGTTTTTCAGGCAATCAGAATCGCTGTGAATGATGAGCTAGGCGTTTTTGAAAAGTCTCTTGAACAAGCCATTGGTCTGCTGAAGCCCGGTGGAAGAATCAGTGTTATTACATTCCATTCGCTGGAGGACAGGATCTGTAAATCTGCCTTCAAAAAAGCGAGTGAAACGCCAAACCTGCTTCCAGGCCTTCCTATAATACCTGATGAATACAAACCAGTTCTTAAATTGGTTACAAGAAAGCCGATCCTGCCGAGTGAAGAGGAATTGGAACAAAACAACCGGGCTCGGTCTGCTAAGCTTAGAATCGCTGAAAAATTATAAATTAAAAATAGAAAAAATATATTAGGAGGGGAAAAGATGAGCAATCTTGCAAGAAAAATGCAGCAGCAACAACAGCAACAACAGCAACAACAGCAGCAAGGGCAGGTTATAGAGCCTAAAAGGCCAGTTTTAAAAAGTTTTGGCTAACACCTGGGGAAAAGGTACTGGGAATTACCTTCGCAGCAATGGTTGGGTTTGGCGCAGTCCATATGATTTCCAATCAAGCGAAAATTTATAGTGTTAACAAAGATATACAGGATATTCAGGTTTCAATGAAGGAACAGGAAAAAGTAAACAGTGACCTCAAAGATCAGGTAAGTGAATTAAGTACATATGAACGAATTTGGGAAAGGCGAGGAAGCTTGGACTGCAGCTAAATGAAAATAATGTTAAGGTAGTGCAAGGAAAATGATCAAGAAACAGAAAAATATGAATGTTGGAGCAGCGGGATTATTTTTATTCTTCAGCCTGCTCTTTTTTATATTGATTTTCCGATATTTCACGATTCAAATTACAGGTGAAGCTGCTGGGCAGCCTTTAGCTGCAAGGGCTCAGCAAAAATATATGAAACAGGGCGTATTGGAAGCAGGGAGAGGAACGATTTACGACCGAAAAGGGGAGGTCGTTTCGGAGGACACCTCAGCATATACCTTAATTGCGATTCTAAGTAAAAAAATGACCACCAATCCAAAAAAGCCAATGCATGTGACTAAACCGGAAAAAACGGCGCGGGAATTAGCTAAATACATTGATATGGAAGAATCCGATATTTATAACAAGCTAACCAAAAAAGGTGTTTTCCAGGTGGAATTCGGAAGAGCGGCCGGGATATTTCACATCAAACCAAAACAGAAATTGAGCAGCTCCATCTCCCGGGGATTACCTTCACCCGTGACTCTAAGCGGTTTTATCCAAATGGCATTTTCGCATCCCATGTGGTCGGTTTTGTTGAGCGCAAGCAACAAAAGGATGGAACTTATAAAACCGAAGGAAAATTGGGAGTGGAAAAAACCTTAAATTCCTACCTTACCGGAAAAAATGGAACCATTAATTATCAAAGTGATTTGTGGGGTTATTTACTCCCGGACGGCAAGCAAAAAATTACTCCCGCACAAAATGGAAATGATATTTATTTAACTCTTGATAAGAAAATTCAGACCTTCCTTGAGGATTCAATCGATAAAGTGGATAAGGAATACAAGCCGAAAAAAATAATTGCTATTGTAGCAGATCCAAAAACAGGTGAAATACTGGGAATGGCGAGAGACCTACATTTCATCCAACAACAAGGGAAGGAATCCAGAATAGTTGGCATAACGAAGCAATTGAAACCTCCTTTGAGCCGGGTTCGACGATGAAAATCTTTACCTTATCGGCTGCCATTCAAGAAAATAAATTCAATCCGAGTGAGATATACAAGTCTGGATCTTATAAAATTTCAAATAGCACCATCCATGACCATAATTATGTTGGATGGGGTCCTATTACTTTTTTGGAGGGAGTCCAGCGATCTTCTAACGTTGCATTTGCAAAACTTGCAAATGAAAAATTAGGTTTTGATAAATTGAGAACCTATTTAACAAAATTTGGTTTTGATAAGCCAACAGGAATAGATCTTCCTTATGAAACTTCAGGAAAAATACAATTTAACTGGCCAATAGAAAAAGCCACAACTGCTTTTGGGCAGGGAACAGCCATCACTCCAATCCAGCAAATCCAGGCAGCTACAGCCGTAGCGAATGGCGGGAAGATGATGAAGCCTCATGTTGTCGAGAAAATCGTTGATCATGATAGTGGCAAGATAATTAAGCAAACAGAGCCGGAAGTAGTGTCCAATCCTATTTCTGCGGAAACTGCAAAAAAGGTTAGGGATATTCTCGAAACGGTTGTTACCTCCCCAAAAGGGACAGGAAGCCGGTATAAAATTGACGGCTACAGTGTTGCCGGGAAAACGGGAACAGCACAAATGCCTGGACCAGATGGGAAATACTTGACCGGTCCCGAGAACTACGTATTTTCATTTTTAGGGATGGCACCAAAAGACGACCCGAAGCTAATTGTTTATGTCGCTGTTCAGCAGCCTAAAATAGACAGCTACTTTAAAGGATCGATACCCGTATCCATGATTTTTGATCCAGTAATGAAGAGCAGCCTTCAATACATGAACATTCAGCCATCAAAACAGGAGAAACCAGTTACCGGTGAAATACCTGACATCATTGGCCAGTCATCAGATGCTGCTGTTAAAGAATTGCAGGCGGAGGGTCTTGATACAGTGGTTCTTGGTAATGGCAGTAAAGTGGAGGGGCAGCTTCCAAAAGGAGGTAAAACCATTCTCGAGGGTGAAAAGGTGGTCATTTATACTGGAGGAAATGCAGTCATGCCTGATTTAAAAGGATGGTCGCTGAGAGATGCCATGAAGGTAGCGAGGCTCCTGAATATTAAGCTCCATACGGCTGGCAGCGGTTATGCTTATAAACAGAGCATGAAAAAAGGAACTCCTGTTAAAAATGGGGACAACCTGATTATCGAATTGCAATCTCCTGAACAGCTTTTTGAGGAAAATACAAAAAAGAGCAAGGGAAAGCAAAAGGCAAAGAATAGTTCTTCTGCAAAGGGCAAAGAAAACGAAGAAGATACTGTCCATGATTAAAAGCTCTGCTAATTTTGTGACCGTAATATTTTAATAAGTACAAGCATATAAATGAACGACCTATGAAAAGGAGGATCGTTCATTTATGCGTGTGTCTAATGTAACTGTAAGAAAACGGCTAATGATCGCATTGTTCATCGGCATTCTGACCTTTTTAATAATCGACGTCCGTCTTGGATATGTACAATTTTTTCTTGGGGATAAATTAACAGATCTTGCAAAAGGGTCGTGGAGCCGGAATATACCTTTTCAACCCAAAAGGGGTGAAATAATCGATCGGAATGGTGTTGCACTAGCGACAAACATCAGTGCACCAACTGTATATGTCGTTCCAAGGCAAATTAAAAATCCTGGACCTACAGCAGAAAAATTAGCCGCAGTCCTAAAGTTAAATAAAGAAAAGACCTATAAAGACATTACAATGGGTGAATCAATGGTCAGGCTGCCAGGGGGAAGAAAAATTTCTCATGAAAAAGCTAAAGAAATTAGAGCCCTTGGCCTTGATGGGGTTTATATTGGTGAAGATTCAAAAAGATATTATCCGTATGGCAGCTATCTTTCTCATGTTCTTGGCTTTGCCGGAATTGACAATCAGGGCTTAATGGGCATGGAACAGTTTTATGATAAAGAGTTAAGTGGTGAAGAAGGTTCCGTTAAGTTTTATGCCAATGCTAAAGGTGAGCGGATGAATGACATGGCTGACGATTATCAGCCCCCGATCAATGGCCTGGACCTAAAGCTGACGGTAGATACCAAAATACAGACAATAATGGAAAGAGAGCTGGATAACGCCCAGGCTGCCTATAATCCAGACGGATTGATTGCCATCGCAATGAATCCCAATAATGGGGAAATCCTTGCGATGTCGAGCAGGCCCAATTTTGATCCAGCAAATTTCCGAAATGTCCCGCAGGAAGTTTATAACCGAAATTTGCCTGTCTGGAGCACGTATGAACCTGGTTCGACTTTCAAGATCATCACTCTTGCCGCGGCTCTTGAAGAAGGAAAGGTAGATCTGGAGAAAGAGCATTTTTATGATCCTGGTTTTGCAGAAGTTGCCGGGGCAAGGCTGAGATGCTGGAAGGCTGGCGGTCACGGAAGCCAGAGTTTCTTAGAGGTTGTCCAAAATTCTTGTAACCCTGGATTTGTTGAATTGGGGGAAAGGCTCGGGAAGGAAAAGCTCTTTAAATATATTAAAGGCTTTGGGTTCGGTGAAAAAACAGGAATTGACTTGCAGGGTGAAGGTTCTGGAATATTATTTAATCTGAATAGGGTCGGCCGGTCGAATTGGCTACTACAGCGTTTGGACAGGGTGTTTCAGTAACCCCGATCCAACAGGTTGCTGCAGTTTCGGCAGCGGTCAACGGAGGCACTCTCTATACCCCTTATATTGCCAAGGAACTCATCGATCCAGTTACAAAAGAAGTTGTCATGAGGAAATCGCCTGTAGCGAAGCGGAAAGTTATTTCTGAAGAGACCTCGAAAAAGATACGTAATGCCCTTGAAAGTGTTGTTGCACAGGGGACAGGGGGAAATGCCTTTGTCGATTCATACCGTATTGGAGGCAAAACGGGGACAGCGCAAAAAGCTCAAAACGGGCATTACTTAGAAAACAATCATATCGTTTCTTTTATAGGATTTGCACCAGCTGATGACCCTCAGCTGGTAGTGTACGTTGCTGTCGATAATCCGAAAGGTACTGTACAGTTCGGCGGTGTCGTTTCAGCACCGATTGTCGGAAATATCATGAAGGATGGATTAAGGGCTTAGGAGTTCCTCCAAGAAAAAATCAGATCGAGAAGAAAATGAAATGGACAGATACTCCGTTAATCAAAGTTCCAAATGTGGTAGGAATGACTAAAAGCGAGCTACAGGAACAGATGGTAAATTTAAAGATTGATGCAAGCGGAGAAGGTGATGTTGTGGTGAAGCAATCGCCCGAGGCTGGTGTTAAATTGAAGGAAGGTTCAACCATCAGGCTATATTTTGGAAAAAACAATGATTGATTGACTGCGGGCGGTAAATTCCTTACCGCCCTATTTTCTGTTTCTTCCCTGTATCAATGGCAATGTGAATCATTATCATGTAAAATAAATACGCCATGTTTTGCAATGAGAGGATTTGAGAAAAAATGAAATTACATGAGCTTCTTAACAATCTACACGCTTTGGTACCATTTAGCGGTGAGAATCCCGATATTACTTCCATTGAAAATGATAATCGTAAGGTAGAGCAAGGAAGTTTATTTATTTGTATCAAAGGCTATACCGTCGATGGACATGATTTTGCAGAAGCAGCAGTGAAAAGCGGTGCAGTGGCTGTGATTGCCGAACATGATTTGCCTTTGAATGTACCGGTGATTGTCGTTAACGATACTAACAGGGCAATGGCCGTGCTGGCGGATGCCTTTTATGGACAGCCGAGCCGCAAATTCAAGCTGGTCGGAATTACAGGTACAAATGGCAAAACGACAGTAAGCCATTTAATAGAGAAGGTTTTATCCGATGCTGGAAAAAAGACGGGTTTAATAGGCACAATGTATACAAAAATAGGTGCCCAAATGATTGAAACCAAAAATACAACACCCGAAAGCCTCACCCTTCAAAAGACGTTTAAAAGCATGGCGGATGAGGGAGTAGAAGCTGCCGTAATGGAGGTTTCCTCCCATGCTCTGGATGAAGGGAGAGTACGTGGCACAGAATTTGATGTTGCTGTATTTACCAATCTATCTCAGGACCATCTTGATTATCACCATACGATGGAAGAATATAAGCATGCTAAAGGATTGCTATTTTCACAGCTGGGGAACACCTTTGAAACTAACAAACCGAAGTTTGCGGTTCTAAATGTGGATGATCCGGCATCTGATTCTTTCATGCGCGGAACTTCAGCCCATATCATCACTTACGGTATTGATCAGAAAGCGGATATTTCTGCAAAAGATATTACCATGACTTCCAAGGGAACGGCTTTCACTTTATCTGCAGCCGGCAGGGAATTATTAGTCAACATGCAGCTTATTGGGAAATTCAGTGTATATAATGTTTTAGCGGGCATTGGAGCAGGCCTTGCCTTAGGAATGCCTCTCGAACATATTATTCGTTCTATTGAAGGGGTCGAGGGTGTTGCAGGCCGTTTTGAGCTTGTAAATGCAGGACAGGATTTTACGGTAATAGTGGATTACGCCCATACACCTGACAGCCTAGAAAACGTGCTGAGCACCATTTCCCAATTTGCTCAAAAAAAGGTTTTTGTTGTCGTTGGCTGTGGAGGGGATAGGGACCGTACAAAGCGCCCTTTAATGGCGAAGATTGCATGCAATCTAGCAACAGACCCTATTTTCACTTCAGATAATCCGAGAAGTGAAGACCCAATTGAGATTCTTAAGGATATGCAGGCTGGTGCAGAAGGAAAATCCTACCAATTAATTCCGGACAGGAAAGCAGCTATTGAGTTTGCTGTGAAGAATGCGTCGGAAGGTGATGTAATTTTAATCGCTGGAAAAGGCCATGAAACTTATCAGATCATTGGCAGTCAAGTATTTGATTTTGACGATCGAAAAATGGCTAAAGATGCAATTGAGGGGCGATGAAATGTACTTAACTTTTGGGGATTTGGCACAGATGTTTAAACATGACAGAGGCATCCAGGATTCAGGCTGGTGTTTCACACTGTTTCAGACTGCTCGAGTGCCCTGATGCCAAGAGGCATTTTCATTCCTTTACATGGTGAATCCAGCAGGTTAGATGAAGCGATTGCCAATGGTGCAATTGCTGCGGTCTGGGAAAAAGGAAGAGAACTTCCATTCTACACGCCCAATCATTTTCCGGTGTTCCTTGCTGAAGATCTTTTTAACGCTTTAGAAGAATTACTGTATATGTACTCAGAAAAAATAAATGGAGAAACGGATAAGAAAATGAATATTACGAAATTTCTTTTTTTAGATAAAGAACGTCTTAACAAAAATAAAAAAACATATGATATAGCTGTAATGCTTGAAAAATTAAATGGCCAGGCAGACATCGGCGATAAAGGAAGGAGGGGATAATATGCTGGAGCAAGTTATATTCTTCACAATCATTTTGGCCTTTTTAATTACTGTTTTGATTTCTCCAGTTTTTATTCCCTTCTTAAGAAGGTTGAAATTTGGACAAAGCATAAGGGAAGAAGGACCTAAATCGCATCAAAAAAAATCAGGTACACCGACAATGGGGGGCTGATGATCTTATTTTCTGTCATCATTACTGCTCTGGTAATGACAGGCAAGTTTGCTGAACCTACGGTAAAAACGTATCTCTTGATCCTGGTTACCTTTGGTTTCGGTCTGCTTGGTTTTCTTGATGATTTTATTAAGGTAGTGTTAAAGAGAAATTTAGGTCTTACCTCTAGGCAAAAGCTATTGGGACAGATTATTATCTCAATCGTGTTTTATTTAATATATAAACAAAATGAATTTCCAACAGAAATTACCCTTCCTTTTAGTAATAACTCTTTTGATTTAGGCTGGTTTTTTGTCATTTTAATTATTTTTTGGCTTGTTGGATTCTCCAATGCGGTGAATCTTACTGATGGATTGGATGGTTTAGTTTCCGGCACGGCTGCAATTGCGTTTGGAGCGTTTGCGGTGTTAGCATGGAATCAATCACAGTTTGAGATTGCCATTTTTTGTGTCGCAGTAGTTGGAGCTGTTCTTGGCTTTCTCGTTTTTAATGCACATCCTGCCAAGGTTTTTATGGGAGATACAGGGTCCCTGGCACTCGGCGGGGCTATTGCCGCAGTTGCCATTTTAACAAAGCTTGAATTTCTGCTGATTATCATTGGCGGAGTGTTTGTAATTGAAACATTGTCCGTTATCCTTCAGGTTATTTCTTTTAAAACAACAGGGAGAAGAATTTTCAGGATGAGCCCGCTTCATCATCATTACGAATTAATCGGCTGGTCTGAGTGGAAAGTGGTTGTCACTTTTTGGAGTGTAGGTTTATTGTTTGCGATTCTAGGAATTTATATTGAGGTGTGGTTGTAATTGAAAAAGATCAATACTTACTGTCATAAAAAAATTCTGGTCCTTGGACTGGCAAAGAGCGGCGTTACAGCGGCCTCTCTACTACATAAGCTGGGTGCATTTGTCACCGTTAATGATATGAAGCCACTGTCAGAAAATCCTGAAGCACAGGGATTGCTGGAGCAAGGCATAAAAGTGATTTGCGGGGAGCATCCGATTGAATTGCTTGAAGAAGGCTTTGAATTAATCGTTAAAAATCCCGGAATTCCTTATAATAATCCGATGATAGAAGGGGCGTTAAATAGAGGAATTCCAGTCATCACCGAGGTAGAGCTTGCATATCAAATATCGGAAGCACCATTTATTGCGATCACAGGTACAAACGGAAAAACGACGACGACTACCCTCGTCCATGAAATGCTGGAAGCAGGGCGTAAAAACCCTTTAATTGCTGGAAACATAGGGACAGTGGCATCAGGGGTTGCCGAAGAGGCGAAGCCGGATAATACAATTGTCATTGAACTTTCCTCATTCCAGCTTATGGGGATTGAAACTTTTAATCCGAAAATCGCCATTATCACAAATTTATATGATGCTCATTTGGACTATCACGGTACGAGAAGCGAATATTTTAATGCAAAAGCGAATATCACTAAAAATCAGACCGGCTCTGAATACCTGATTGTAAATGCGGAACAGGATGAAGTAATGGAAATTGCCAAGCACTCAAATGCGGCTATTATCCCTTTTTCTGCAAAAAACAAGCTGGAGCATGGTGCTTATGTTGATAATGGATGGCTATGCTTCAATGGAGAGCAGGTAATAGAAATAAAGGATGTCGTCCTGCCGGGAACACATAATCTTGAAAATATATTGTCTTCTATGGCAGCGGCTAAACTCTCTGAAGTAAGCAATGAAGCGATCAAAGAGGTATTAACAACATTTACAGGTGTTAAACACCGCCTCCAGTACATTGGCGAAGTAAACAACAGAAAATTTTATAATGACTCAAAGGCAACAAATATCCTTGCAACCGTAAACGCTCTTGCAGCATTTCAGCAGCCTGTAGTCCTGTTGGCTGGCGGCCTTGACAGGGGAAATGAGTTCGATGAGCTGATTCCATTTTTAAAAAATGTAAAAGCAATGATTACCTTCGGCCAGACTGCAGCGAAAATCGAGCGTGTGGGTCGACAGGCTGGAATAAAAACGATTTCGCATGTCGATAATGTTGAGAAAGCCGTGCCTGTAGCATTTAGTTTATCTGAACCAGGCGACGTGATTTTGTTATCTCCTGCATGTGCGAGCTGGGATCAATACAAAACTTTTGAGGTCAGGGGAGACATTTTTATCAACGCGGTGCATAAGCTTAAGTAAGGGCTTGTCTATGCGGGAAATGTTCCAGGCATAACTTTCAGGCTCCAATCCTATCGGTTGAGGTGTGTAGCGGTGCCGACAAAGAAAACGACTCCTGATTTCATTTTATTAATTGTAACTTTTACACTGCTGGCAATAGGACTAATTATGGTATACAGTGCGAGTGCAGTCTGGGCAGATTATAAATTTCATGATTCTTTCTTCTTTGCTAAAAGGCAGATGCTTTTTGCAGGAGTAGGAATTGCCGCCATGTTTTTTATTATGAATATTAATTATTGGACCTGGCGGACATGGTCAAAGGTTATCTTAATTGTCTGCTTTGTTTTACTTGTACTTGTACTCATACCAGGTGTCGGCAATGTACGTAACGGTTCAAGAAGCTGGATTGGTGTAGGAGCCTTTTCAATACAGCCTTCAGAGTTTATGAAGCTGGCGATGATTGCGTTTCTGGCAAAATATTTATCCGAACGTCAAAAGCTGATTACCTCATTTAAGAAGGGTCTGGTCCCTTCACTAGGACTCGCTTTTATTGCCTTTGCGATGATAATGCTGCAGCCAGATCTCGGAACTGGAACAGTAATGATGGGGACCTGTGTAGTTATGATATTCGTAGCTGGTGCAAGAATCAGCCATTTTGCAGGCTTGCGCTGCTAGGGGTGGCTGGTTTTATAGGATTAATTATTTCTGCTCCCTATCGAATTAAAAGGATAACTTCTTTTTTGGACCCATGGTCCGATGCATTGGGAAGCGGATTCCAAATTATCCAGTCACTTTACGCAATCGGTCCAGGTGGATTATTTGGGCTCGGATTGGGGGAAAGCCGCCAGAAGTTTTTCTATCTGCCAGAACCACAGACTGATTTTATTTTCGCGATACTGGCAGAGGAACTTGGATTTATAGGCGGATCCCTGATTTTACTGCTGTTTTCTCTTTTGCTATGGAGAGGGATTCGGATTGCACTTGGAGCCCCGGATTTGTATGGAAGCTTTCTGGCGGTCGGAATCATTGCCATGGTTGCCATTCAGGTAATGATTAATATCGGAGTTGTCACGGGATTAATGCCGGTAACAGGAATTACCTTGCCTTTTCTAAGTTACGGAGGCTCTTCCTTAACGCTTATGCTGATGGCAATTGGCGTTCTGCTGAATATAAGCCGATATGCAAGATATTGAGGCTTGCCCTGTAAACACAGGGCTCTTTTTGTTTATAAACATCCAAAATTAAACAATTGTTTCCAATCCTTGTTTGATTTTATTACAGTTCTTTAACAATCTTTTTTCACGGCCTTCAGAAAAGTTTTGTTTATAGTAAAATGGGGTATACTCACTGGGTGGTTTTCACTCCATCTCTGTATTTGCTGGCTTGAGGTTTGGATTATTTTTAAAATGAGGTGTAGTTATGAAAATCGCTGTTAGCGGAGGGGGAACCGGCGGACATATATATCCGGCGCTGGCCCTTATAAGGGAGATTCAAAAAGAAAGTGAAGATGATGAATTTTTATATATCGGAACAGAAAATGGGCTGGAAAGCAAAATTGTCCCAAGAGAGAATATTCCATTCAAATCAATACATATAACAGGATTTAAAAGGAAGCTTTCATTTGATAACATAAAAACGGTTCTGAGATTTCTTAAGGGCGTCAGGGACAGCAAGAAAATGCTTAAAGAATTTAAGCCAGATGTAGTAATTGGGACAGGAGGGTATGTTTGCGGCCTGTTGTTTATGCGGCAGCTAAGTTACGTGTCCCAACAATCATTCATGAACAAAACAGCGTGCCGGGATTGACCAATAAATTTTTAAGCAGGTATGTTAACAAAATCGCTGTTTGCTTTAAGGAAGCAGAAGAATATTTCCCAAAAGAAAAGGTAGTTTTTACCGGGAATCCCCGTGCATCAGAGGTGCGCGGCCAGGACGGGATACGTGGAAGGCTTTCTACAGGATTAAAAACAAATCTGCCTGCTGTCCTTATATTTGGAGGGAGCAGGGGAGCGAGGCCGATTAATGAATCGGTTGTGAGGTCTTTGGCAGAGTTTGCTGATAAACCGTATCAAATATTGTATGTAACGGGTGATGCTCATTTCGAGGATGTAAAAAAAGAAGTCGACCTTGTCGGCAATCCTCAGAATGTGGTCATTAAGCCATTCATCCATAATATGCCTGAAGTTCTCGCTGGTGTTGATCTTGTTGTATCGAGAGCAGGTGCGACCACACTTGCTGAGTTAACCTCTTTGGGTATCCCGAGTATCTTAATACCGAGCCCATATGTAACAAATAATCATCAGGAGAAGAACGCAAGGTCACTCAGTGATGGTGGGGCCGCTGAGCTTCTTCTTGAAAAAGATTTGAACTCGAAGGCTCTCCTGCAAAAAATTGATAGTGTGATGCTTAATAAAGAGAAACAAAAGGATATGAAGATAAAGGCGACAAAAATGGGAGTACCGGATTCCGCGGGAAGGCTCTATAAGGTAATGAAGCAAATTACAAATACAAAACAGAAGTAGCCTAAAAAAGAGATCAGCATAGACTACATTAACCCCGTTTTAAGTAAGATAGGGAGGTAAATATGGACGGATTAGTTAACGAATTAAAAAGCTTGCAAATAGGAAAAGTGAAAGAGTACGAACCGCTTTCCAATCACACTACCATAAAAATTGGCGGCCGGCAGATATTTTTATTGAGCCTTCATCAACTGATAATTTAAGGAAGGCAATGGATTTTATCAAAACGAAAAACCTTAAATGGCGTGCAATTGGAAGAGGGTCAAATCTTCTTGTATCCGATAAAGGGATCGAAGGAGCCGTGATTAAGCTTGGTTCAGGCATTGATCAGCTTGAAGTACATGATTCAGAAGTGAAGGTTGGAGGCGGGCATTCGCTCGTAAGCTTTGCAACAATGATTAGTAAACAGGGATTATCAGGCGCTTGAATTTGCAGGGGGAATCCCTGGTTCTGTCGGCGGAGCAGTTTATATGAATGCCGGAGCTCACGGCTCGGACATTTCAAAAATTTTAACGAAAGCCTTAATACTATTTGAGGATGGGACGATGGAATGGCTTTCAAATGCGGAAATGGAGTTTTCCTACAGATCGTCTGTTCTCCAAAAGAAAATGCCGGGTGTGGTAGTGGAAGCAGTCTTTCAGCTCCGAAAAGGAGACAAAGAAGCAATCACGGCAGAAATAAAGAAAAATAAAGACTATCGAAAAGAAACGCAGCCATGGAATTTTCCATGTGCAGGCAGTATCTTCCGCAACCCTCTTCCTAACTATGCAGGGAAATTAATTGAAGCTGCAGGCTTGAAGGGCCATAGTATAGGCGGAGCGAAAATTTCGGAAATGCATGGGAATTTTATTGTAAACGCGGGAGCCGCGACCGCTGAAGATGTGCTGGCGCTCATCCAGCATGTAAAGGATACTATTTACGATTTATACGAAATCAAAATGGAAACGGAAGTAGAAATAATCGGGCGAAAGTAATAGTAAATAGTGCTTTTCGCATACGCAGATTGTGATATAATAATTCATTAGATATAGGGAAAAAAGCTGTGGAACTGGATGACGGCATGATTTTTTCGTGCCGTTGTTTCACTTTTATCTGCTGCCGATTAAAAATTCAGTCGGCTTCCGCTGTTCTGGTGAGGTGAGAGGGATTGGAAAAAGGGAAAATTGTTCCCCTTGAGGATAGGATACCAAAACTAAAACAACAAAGGCGCAGAAAAGCTAATAGAAGGCTTATCATGCTATTGCTTCTATTTTTCATGCTTATTGCCTGTGTAATCTATGTGCAATCACCTTTAAGCCATGTGAAATATATAACGGTTAAAGGTAATGAATTATATTCCTCAAAAGACCTTATTATGCAGACAGGCTTGACACAGAAAACAAATATTTGGAAAATCAAAAAGAATGAAATTGCCTCTAAACTGGAAAGCCAGCCTGAAATTAAAGATGCAAAGGTATCGATAGAATGGCCAAATTCAATTTTAATTGAAGTAAAGGAACATCAGAGAATGGCATTCCTTGCTAAAGAATCCGCTTATTATCCTGTGCTTGATAACGGAAAAATCCTGTTGGATGAAAAATCGTCGGAAATTCCAGTAAATGCACCAGTGTTAGTTGATTTTGAAGAGGGCTTCGCCATGAAGGAAATGGTAAAAGCGCTTAAAGAGCTGCCTAATGAAGTCCTTAATTCCATTTCAGAGATTCATTATACTCCGCAAAAAACGGACAAGTATCATATTTCGTTATTTATGAATGATGGGTTTGAAGTTAGTGCTACTTTAAGGACATTTTCAGAAAAGATGGCGCATTATCCTTCAATCATAAGCCAACTGGATCCCAATAAAAAAGGTGTAATTGATTTAGAAGTGGGGTCATTTTTCAGAGCTTATGAAACGGAAGGGGAGGTAAAAGATGAAAAAACTAAAGGTAAAAGGTAATCATGTTGTACTATCTCTTGTGTGCCTTGTCTTGGGATATATGATTGCCTTTTCCTATCATCTTACCCAAAGAGAAAATGAAAGCCATCATAATAAAATTACAAGTAAACAATGGGATAAAACGATCGATTTAAGAAATCAGTTAATTGCACAGGAGGAAGCTAACAGAAGCCTCCAAAAAGAGCTGAGGAATAAGCAGGGGAAGGTTCTTAAAAATGAAAAGGAACTCTCCAAAGAAGCGAACATCTATTTTAACCTTGCAGAGGACGCTGAAAAATATCGTATGTTTCTTGGTAAGGTAAAGGTAAAGGGAAAAGGCGTGAAGGTTACCCTGGACGATGGTGACTACAACCCGGATGAAAAAAACATTAATAATTACCTCGTCCATGAATTTCATGTTTTCAAGGTGATTAATGAGCTTTATATTTCCGGTGCATCAGCTGTCGCAATTAATGGCCAGAGACTCTCAAGCCATTCCTATATTAATTGCAATGGGCCAGTCATTACAGTCGATGGTGTAGAGCATCCTGCCCCCTTCGTCATCACTGCTATAGGAGATCCGGATGTTTTATCATCTGCACTTAACCTGACCGGGGGCGTAAAGGATCAGCTCGTCAATGACAATATTGTTTTTTCACTGGAAGAAGAGGATAATATCGTGCTTGATCCTATTTTAGGAAGCTAGAAATTTTGATGGTGCATTTTGTCCACCAAAGAAAAAGGTTAGAAGGTTAGGTGAAAGAGGTGGGCAAGAATAAAATAGGAAGCTTTACGCTGGTGGCCGCAATTGTAGGTTTTATGATTGCCATTCAGTTTCAAACAGTAAAGAAGCCTGTAGAAAGAGATACGAGGGATATTTGGCAGCTTCGGGAAGACCTTCTTAAGGAAAAAGAGCTTCAATCCAATCTCCTTAAGGAAATACGTTCCAATGAAGACAAGCTTTCCGCTTACGACTCTAAACGCAAACAAAGCAAGGAACAGGTTCTAAGGGAAACACTTGATGAGTTAAAAACTGAAGCGGGCCTGACCGAAATTAAGGGTCCGGGCATTATCCTGACAATTGAACCTGTTTATGAAGAGATAAAATTGGGTGAACCTGTAACTTCGTCAGTATCTCCTGATCTTCTTAAAAGGCTATTAAATGAATTGAATATGTATGAAGCAAAACAAATTTCGATTGATGGACAGCGCGTTATAAATACTACCGTTATACGTGATATCAACAAAGAAACAAAAATTGACGGCTATACGATCAGGGACCTCCCGATAGAAGTAAAAGTGGTCACTGACAATATGAGTACCGCAGAAAAGCTATACAATAGAATGCAGGTTTCAAAGTCTGCAGAAGAGTTTTTTATAGATAATTTAAGGCTGAAGGTTTCAGAACCGAAGCCGGACATAACAGTTCCTTCTTATGGAAACCCTATTCGCATTCGAAATATGGAACCTGTTGAAAAAGGAGGCAAATCGTAATGTGGCTTCCATTAATGGGATTGATTGTAGGCGTTTTTCTGGGCTTGCTTACAGATATCCGCATCCCTGAGGAGTACTCTAACTATTTATCGATTGCCGTCCTGGCAGCCTTCGATACATTGTTTGGAGGCATAAGGGCCCATTTGCAAAATATTTATGATGAAAAGGTTTTTGTTTCAGGATTTTTCTTTAATATTATCCTTGCTGCAAGTTTGGCTTTTCTAGGTGTCCATCTTGGTGTAGACTTGTATTTAGCAGCAGTATTTGCGTTTGGAGTGCGATTATTCCAGAATATCGCGGTCATCCGCAGAATAATATTGTCAAAATGGTCAACCAACAAGCAAAAAATAGAAAAAAATTGATTTTTTTTAAAGGGAATCATGTAGTTGTGACGAATAATTTATAAGATATAAAGAAATAGCAAATAAATGGACAAAAAGTATTGTTGTTCAATTTTTAGGATGTTAAAGGAGGTGCCAGTGAATGAACAGCAATGAGATATATGTAAGTCTTGACATCGGTACATCCAGTGTAAAAGTAATCATTGGTGAAATGGTCAACGACTCATTAAATATTATTGGTGTTGGCAATGTTCATTCCGAAGGTTTGCGGAAGGGATCCATTGTTGATATAGATGAAACCGTTCATTCTATTAAAAGGGCAATTGAGCAGGCTGAGAGAATGATAGGTATGGAGATTAGACAGGTAATTGTCGGAATTTCCGGCAATCATGTCATGCTTCAGCAATGCCATGGCGTTGTGGCGGTTTCGAGTGATAACCGCGAAATATCGAACGAAGATGTATCCCGTGTCATTGATGCAGCCCAGGTTGTATCGATTCCTCCAGAGAGAGAAATCATCGACGTCATTCCAAGGCAATTTATTGTTGACGGTTTGGATGAAATCAATGACCCGCGCGGCATGATAGGTGTTAGGCTTGAAATGGAAGGTACCATAATTACTGGATCAAAAACCATTTTACATAATACACTGCGCTGTGTAGAGCGTGCTGGTCTAGATGTATTAGACATAACTTTGCAGCCACTGGCCGCAGCTTCCTTTGCCTTATCGAAAGATGAAAAAAATCTTGGTGTTGCTCTTGTTGACATCGGTGGAGGTTCTACTACCATCGCAGTATTTGACCAGGGGCATTTAAAGGCAACCAGCGTTATTCCGATTGGCGGAGACCATATCACTAAAGACTTGTCCATCGGCCTGCGGACTTCCACGGAAGATGCAGAAAAAATTAAGGTCAAATATGGACATGCTTTTTATGATGATGCCTCTGAAGAAGAAGTTTTCAGTGTGCCGATCATTGGAAGCGATCAGCATCAACAATTTAACCAGCTTGAAATTTCTGATATTATAGAAGCAAGGATGGAAGAAATCTTCGAGTTGGTTTCAAATGAAATGAAAAGAATGGGCGTCCGAGATTTGCCTGGGGGATATGTATTAACTGGCGGAGTATCCAATTTACAGGGTATATTGGAGCTTGGTCAGGTTATTTTCCAGAACCGGGTAAGAATGGCTGTCCCTGATTATATTGGTGTCAGAGAACCCCAATATACTACAGCGGTAGGATTAATAAAGTTTGCTTATAAAAACGCGAAGTTAAGAGGCGGATTGGCAAGCGTGCCATCTCCAGTTTCCGAACCGAAGGAAAAGCGAATTCCAAAACAGCAGCAGCCTAAACCAAAGCAAGAAAAGCAGCCGGAAGAAAAAGTTTCATCAAGAGTAAAAAAATTTCTTGGATACTTTTTTGAGTAGACTGGGCGATAAAGGAATCTCGACGAATTAGGAGGATTTTTCATGTTAGAGTTTGATACTAATTTAGACCAACTAGCTACGATAAAAGTCATCGGTGTAGGCGGCGGAGGAAACAATGCAGTTAACCGGATGATTGAGCATGGCGTTCAGGGTGTGGAATTTATCGCCGTAAATACAGACGCTCAAGCATTAAACCTGTCAAAAGCAGAGGTTAAAATGCAAATTGGGGCAAAGCTTACCCGCGGTCTTGGTGCCGGTGCAAATCCGGAAGTGGGTAAAAAGGCTGCAGAAGAAAGCCGTGAACAGGTTGAAGAGGCACTTCGCGGTGCGGATATGGTGTTCGTAACTGCCGGAATGGGCGGTGGTACAGGAACGGGTGCAGCTCCTGTTATTGCCCAAATTGCAAGAGAACTTGGGGCATTAACTGTAGGTGTGGTAACAATGGCCGTTTACCTTCGAAGGGAAAAAACGTTCAAACCAGGCTTCTGGAGGTATCGCTTCCATGAAAGAAGCTGTGGATACTTTAATTGTTATCCCGAATGACCGACTACTTGAAATCGTTGATAAAAGCACTCCGATGCTTGAAGCATTCCGCGAAGCGGATAATGTACTTCGCCAGGGTGTCCAGGGTATCTCAGACTTAATCGCTGTACCAGGCTTGATTAACCTTGATTTTGCCGATGTAAAAACAATCATGTCCAACAAAGGTTCTGCTCTTATGGGAATCGGGGTTGCGGCAGGTGAAAATCGCGCGGCAGAAGCTGCTAAAAAAGCTATCAGCTCTCCATTACTGGAAACATCCATTGACGGAGCTCAGGGTGTGTTAATGAATATTACAGGCGGTGCAAATTTGAGCCTGTATGAAGTTCAGGAAGCTGCAGATATTGTTGCTTCTGCATCTGACCAAGAAGTAAACATGATATTTGGATCTGTAATTAATGAAACTCTTAAAGATGAGATCATTGTTACAGTAATTGCGACTGGCTTTAATGAAGAATCCTCTCAGCCTAAGATGACGCGACCAGCGTTTGGACAGGCTAAGCCTAATATTGGAACAGTCAAAAGAGAGCAGCCAAAAAGGGAAGAAGTCCAGCAGGAACCAGTGAGAAATACATCTGTTTCCCAGGAAGATGCTCTAGATATTCCTACATTCCTGCGCAATCGCAACCGCAGACGCTAAAAAAATAATGTTATTAAAAAGGCATGATCCGTTTTGGATCATGTCTTTTTTTATTTACGCTGTTTTCTAAAAGAATGTTGTCTTGCAAATAGGTTTTTAAAAGAAATCGTTGAAAAAGAAGTTGATTGGAGCGGAAGGTGCGAGACTCCAGCGGGAGCAGCGGGACAGGTGAGACCCCACAGGCGCTGTGCGCCGAGGAGGCTCACCGCCCGCCCCGCGGAAAGCGAGCATCCTGGAGTGGAAATCAACTACTCCTTATATAGCAAAATTTCAATGGAGGATACATTTTATGAATCTTTGTTAAAAAGGTTTTGAAAATGTGACAAATTCCGAATGAAAAAGAGAAAATTTCTTTAAATTTGTTTACAGAAAGTGACACACTTCAGCGGAACAACTAGGTTATACTTTTCCGTAAACAGAATATTCGTACCAAGAAATAACTCTGTTAAAGATAGGCAGCGGCTTACTTTTTGGAGCATCAGTCTTTAACTGGCGGCGGTGTAGGAGGTGGTTGCTTGGCTGTATATTTGGACGTAATCTGGACGCTGAATTTATTATTTGATAGTTTCCTCCTCTATTTAACTGCTATTTTTCTGAAAAGAGAAATTAAATTATGGAGAATTTTTGCAGGAGGACTAATCGGCTCATTCATCGTATTACTGTCCTTTACACCTCTCAATGTTTATTCCAGCCACCCGGTTTCAAAATTACTGTGTTCCATATTAATGGTATTGACCTCGTTTGGTTTTAAAAGATGGCGTTATTTTGCAAATGGGCTTTTGACTCTATATTTCTCTACGTTTTTAATCGGCGGCGCATTGATTGGTATTCATTATTTTATTCAATATGACAGAAAGATGACTGAAAACATTCTCCTTTCAAGTGTCAAAGGTTTCGGGGATCCTGTCAGCTGGATTTTTATTCTCGTCGGATTTCCTATTGCATGGCACTTCTCAAAAAAGAGATTTGAAAATATGGAAATGACGAAAATTCAGTTTGAACAGCTCGTATGTGTTGACGTAGATATCGAAGGACACCATTTTGAATTTAAGGGATTGGTAGACAGCGGAAACCAGCTATATGATCCTATATCAAAAATGCCAGTTATGTTCGTTTCCGTAAAAAAGCAGCTGGAGAAAATGCCGGAAGTAATAAAGAGTTTAGCCGAAGAGGCAGAGTCGATCATTATGGGAGAAGGAGAAATTTCTGCTGAATGGCAGAATCGATTAAGAGTAATCCCTTATAGAGTGGTTGGAAAAGAGCATCAGCTGGTGGTAGCTGTTAAGCCAGATGCAATTACCATTAGGACAAGGGATGAACAATTCATTTGTGAGAAAGGCCTTATTTCCTTTACAATGCAGCAGCTCTCCGCTGAAGAAGCATTTGAATGTATCGTTCATCCAAAGATGCTAACGGGACCTAGGAAGCCCATTGAGGCGGTTAAGGTAAGTTAATAATACTATACTCAAAAATACACAATTTAGAAGGAGGAACTTCCATGAAAAAATGGAGACTTCGATTATCCTACTACTGGTATAAAATTTTAATTAAACTAGGATTAAAAACGGACGAAGTTTATTATATTGGCGGAAGCGAGGCTCTGCCGCCTCCTTTGAACAAGGAAGAAGAAGAACTGCTGCTGAATAAGCTCCCTAATGGAGATAAAGCAGCAAGATCGATATTAATTGAAAGAAATCTGAGGCTTGTCGTTTATATTGCGCGAAAATTTGAAAACACCGGAATTAACATTGAAGATCTCATCAGTATTGGCACCATCGGCCTTATAAAGGCGGTTAATACATTTAACCCGGAAAAAAAGATCAAGCTTGCTACATACGCATCAAGGTGTATTGAGAATGAAATACTTATGTATTTAAGAAGGAATAATAAAATAAGATCAGAAGTTTCATTCGATGAACCGCTTAATATTGATTGGGATGGAAATGAATTATTATTATCGGATGTCCTCGGAACTGATGACGATATCATTACTAAGGATTTGGAAGCAAACGTTGACAGAAAGCTTTTAACAAAGGCTCTGCATCAATTATCAGACCGTGAAAAACAAATTATGGAGCTTCGCTTCGGACTTACAAACGGAGAGGAAAAAACCCAGAAAGATGTTGCCGATATGCTTGGTATTTCACAATCTTATATTTCAAGACTGGAAAAAAGAATCATAAAAAGATTGCGCAAGGAGTTTAACAAAATGGTATAAAATTCTTTTGCAAAAATATTTTTTTAAACGAATTTTTTGCAGAAAAATAGAGGAATTGCCGCTAATTTCAGCATTAACTCGTCCAATCCACTGAATCATAAAGTGCATATTTTTCCTTCTCAAGGAGATACTGTTTTTTGTACAGCAGCTCCTGTAAGGAGGGAAAAAGAATTGACTCGAAATAAAGTTGAAATATGCGGTGTAGATACATCAAAACTTCCTGTATTAAAAAACGAAGAAATGAGATTGCTTTTCAGGCAGATGCAAGATGGTGATATTACGGCGCGGGAAAAACTCGTTAACGGAAACTTACGACTTGTGTTAAGTGTCATTCAGAGGTTCAATAATCGTGGTGAGTTTGTAGATGACCTGTTCCAGGTTGGCTGTATCGGCCTAATGAAATCCATAGATAACTTTGATTTAAGTCAAAACGTTAAGTTTTCCACTTATGCAGTACCCATGATCATAGGTGAAATTCGCAGATACTTGCGTGATAATAATCCTATCCGTGTATCCAGGTCACTAAGGGATATAGCCTACAAGGCCTTACAGGTTAGAGAACGGTTAATGAGTGCAACTTCACGTGAGCCGACAGCTGAAGAAATTGCTAAGGTTTTGGAAGTGCCACATGAGGAAATTGTTTTTGCCCTTGATGCGATTCAAGATCCTGTATCCTTATTTGAGCCCATCTATAATGATGGCGGGGATCCTATATATGTTATGGACCAATTGAGCGATGAACGAAATAAGGATATAAATTGGATTGAGGAAATCGCTCTAAAAGAGGGTATGAGAAGACTAAATGAGCGGGAAAAATTGATTCTTCGCAAGAGATTTTTTCAGGGCAAAACACAAATGGAAGTCGCAGATGAAATTGGCATTTCACACGCCAGGTGTCAAGGCTTGAGAAAGCAGCCATCAAACAAATGAATAAAAATATCCAAAGCTAAAGCTGCCATTGGGCAGCTTTATTTGTTTTTGTAAAAAACAACAACTTTCATGATTTTAAATCATATATTTTTAAATAGAAAAGTAATGGGAGTGAAGAGGATGATTAAAATATCGGAATTTCAAATAAAAGATGTAGTGAATGTTGCTGATGGAAAAAAGCTTGGCAATATCGGGGATATTGAAATCAATCTGGATACTGGCACGGTGGAGGCAGTAGTCATTAGCGGAAATGGGAAGGTGCTTGGTTTTTTTGGCAGGGAGGAAGACATCGTGATCCCTTGGAAAAACATCATTAAAATTGGTGAGGACGTTATTTTAGTTAGATATAAGGCCTCAATACCAGCTGAATAATAACCATTGTCTTTCCATGTCACTTTTTTTGTCGGTATATGTTACACTATAAAAAAAAGCGAGAGGTAAAGGAATGGAACCATTTATTTTAAAAAATGATTCATTTTTATTAATTGATAGCTGGATGGACAAATATCCTGGCCTAATAGCGGGGATGACGACAAAAAACGGCGGATATAGCAAAAATGAATTCGAGAGCTTTAATATGGGATTCCATGTAAATGACAACCCAGAAGCTGTTTGCGCAAATAGAAAGCATTTAGCAGAGCTGCTGGCGTTTCCGCTTGAGTCATGGGCAGGTGCAGAACAAACACATGATGTCACCGTCCAAAAAGTAACCTCAGGGGACCGGGGAAAAGGGGCCTCTTCGTATGGGACATCCTTTAAAGCAACGGATGCGTTTTATACTGATGAAAAGGGTATTCTGCTTACTCTCTGTTTTGCAGATTGTGTGCCCCTATTTTTTATTGCTCCACATAGAAATATGATTGGAACTGCACATGCTGGCTGGAAGGGGACTGTAAATGAAATATCCAGGCATATGATTGAAGCCTGGAAAAATGAAGGCATCCAGCCTGAGCAAATTTTCGCGGTTATTGGTCCATCCATTTGCGGAAAATGTTATATTGTAGATGAACGTGTTATTACTTTCGTTCAAAATACACTAGAAGATGTCGAAAAAAAGCCCTATAATACAATCAAAGCAGGCCAGTATGCCTTGGATTTGCAGGAACTTAACAAGCTGCTCATGATAAAAGCCGGCATTCCAGAAGCAAATATAAGCGTAACCAAATATTGTTCGAGCTGCCATCAGGATTTGTTTTTTTCTCACAGGCGTGACCATGGGAAAACCGGCAGAATGACCAGCTTTGTTGGCTGGAAGGAGGAGCTGTAATGAATGTTGCTGCAAATCTGGCAAGTATAAAGCTTCAAATAGAACAAGCCTGCCATAAAACAGGCAGAAATGCAGAAGATGTAAAAATTATTGCCGTCACTAAATATGTGAGTACAGAAAGAGCAAGGGAGGCTGTGGAAGCAGGTATCCTCAACCTTGGTGAAAATAGGGACGAAGGGCTTCTCGAAAAATGGGAAGCTTTGGGGGACAAGCCTTTTTTCCATTTTATCGGCAGCCTTCAAACGAGAAAAGTAAAGAACATCATTGATAAAGTGGAGTATATCCATTCGCTTGACCGAATTTCGCTGGCGGAGGAAATCAATAAACGTTCACAAGGTAAGGTAAAATGCCTTGTCCAGGTCAATGTATCCGGGGAGGATTCAAAGCACGGCTTGCAGCCTGGGGAAGTTGTAACCTTTATTGAACAGCTTGGCACATACCATAACATTAGCGTAGAGGCCTTATGACCATGGCTCCGCTTACGGAGGATGAAAGCATGCTCCGCCAATGCTTTAAAACATTGAAGGATTTGCAGATAAAGGTTCAGGAATGCTATTTCAGCCACGCACCCTGCAAGGAGCTATCAATGGGCATGTCGAATGACTTTTCAATTGCTGTTGAAGAAGGCGCTACTATGGTAAGGATTGGAACCGCTCTAGTAGGAAAAAATGATTGGGAGGTGCAGTAATGAGCATTAAAACAAAAATAAAAACATTTTTCTTTTTAGATGATGAATATGATGATACGGAAGAGGAATACGTTGAAGAAGCTGAACCTGTTAAACCACAAAGACAGCCAGCCGCAAAACCGCAAAATGTTGTCAGCCTGCAAAGCGTTCAAAAATCCTCTAAGGTTGTACTTGTCGAGCCACGTGTATATGCTGAGGCTCAGGATATTGCCGATCATTTAAAAAACCGCAGGGCTGTAGTGGTCAATCTCCAACGCATTGACCATGACCAGGCAAAACGGATTGTTGATTTTTTAAGCGGGACCGTCTATGCAATTGGCGGGGATATCCAAAGAATCGGCAGCAGCATCTTTTTATGTACCCCTGACAATGTAGAAGTATCAGGCAATATATCTGAAATCATGCAGGAACATGATTTAAACGATTCGAGGTGGTAGAATTTAATGGTCATTTTGTTCGATCTTTTGCAAAAAGCGCTTTATTTTTACTCATGGATATTGATTATATATATTTTAATGTCCTGGTTTCCAAATGCTCAAAATAGTGCAGTCGGCAGATTTATGGAGCGGATTTGTGAACCCTATCTGGAACCATTCCGCAAGATCATTCCTCCGCTAGGAATGATCGATATCTCGCCAATTGTCGCCTTCATGGTCTTGAACCTGGCGTCCCGTGGCCTTCATAAATTATTTATATGGCTCGTATAAAAGACTCATCAGGGACAGAACCAGTCCCTTTTTTGTTAAGATTTAAAGGATAAGAGGGAGCTTATGAATATCTATCAGCATTTCAGGCCGAGGAGCGAGATTTTATCGATCAGGTGCTGAATTGGCAGGACTATGTAGAAAATGCTTATGCTCCGAAATTAACAGACTTTCTTGACCCAAGGGAGCAGCATATATTAAAGACATTGATCGGAGAAAATGCAGGTGTGAAATGGGAGGTATTTGGCGGCAGTGATGGGACAGAAAGAAACAGGGCTTTACTCTTCCCGGACTACAGCAGTGCCGACCTTGATGATTTCCAAATCAGCCTGTTTGAAATCGACTATCCTTCGAAATTTGTGACGATTGAGCACCCTCAGGTTTTGGGCAGCTTAATGTCGTTAGGGCTAAAAAGAGGTAAATTTGGAGACATCATTTTTGAAGGTGACAGGATTCAATTTTTTGCTGCCAATGAGGTAAAGGATTATTTAATGCTTCAGCTTGTTTCAATAGGAAAAGCTGCAGTCAAGCTGTTGGACTTACCCCTTCAACAGGCTATTTCAATCAGTCAATCATGGTCTGAGGCCTCTATAACAGTCTCTTCGCTCAGGCTTGATACAGTCATATCGGGTATTCACAATTTATCCAGGCAAAAATCACAGTTATTAATCCAGCAGGGACATGTAAAAGTGAATTGGACAGTCATCGAAAATCCATCATTCGAGTGTGATGAAGGTGACCTTATATCAGTCCGTGGGCATCGCCGTGCAAAAATCACCTCACTTGAAGGCAGAACAAAAAAAGAAAAATTGCGGATTACTGTCGGAAAGCAAAAATAAATTTCACGCAATAGCAGGATTTAAAAGGAACCGTGTCGAATATTAGCACTACTACATAATGAATATGATATATAACATATTTGGAGGTGGCGTAATGCCTTTAACGCCGTTAGATATACACAATAAAGAATTTAACAAGGGTTTCAGGGGTTATGATGAGGACGAAGTAAACGAGTTTCTTGATCAGGTTATCAAGGATTATGAGTTAATCATCAGAGAGAAAAAAGAAATGGAAGAGCGGTTGAAGGATTTAAACGATCGTTTGGGCCATTTTACGACAATTGAAGATACTTTGCATAAATCAATCGTTGTTGCCCAGGAAGCTGCTGAGGATTTAAAACGCAATGCCCAGAAGGAAGCAAAGCTCATTATCAAGGAAGCAGAAAAAAATGCTGACCGTATCGTGAATGAGTCTTTATCCAAAGCAAGAAAGATTGCTTTGGAGATTGAAGATCTAAAGAAACAGTCCAAAGTATTCCGCACACGCTTTAAAATGCTAATCGAAGCACAGCTTGATATGCTGAACACAGATGACTGGGATCATTTGCTCGAATACGAATTGGATGCAACGGAATTAAAATCGACTGAGGAAGAAGATTCGCTAGCTTGACGAAAATGCATTATTTCGCATATAATTTCTTAATAAAGTAAATAGAATGGTCAATGACAATGATAGGGACAGTACAGTTAAACAATTGCTTTTAGCAGCGAACCGGGAATGGTGGAAGCCCGGCAAAAGTGGAAAAACTGGAAGATCACCCTTGAGTTCCTGGCTGAAAGCCTGTTATGCGCAGGTGAATAAGCTTCGGCGTTTCGTTCACGTTACGAATGAGCAAAGAGGAAAGTGCAGATTCATGCACCTTCTATCAGGGTGGTACCGCGGGAACAAACCTTCTCGTCCCTATTTGGGATGAGGGGGTTTTTTTATTTGGCCATTTGTTAATGATGATACTGTCAGGAGGAAATAGAAATGGAATATAAAGATACGCTGTTAATGCCGCAAACTGAATTTCCGATGCGCGGCAATCTGCCGAAAAGAGAACCTGAAATTCAGGAAAAATGGGAAGAAATGAATATCTACAAAAAAGTTCAGGAGCGTACAAAAGACCGTCCAATGTATATTTTGCATGATGGGCATCCATACGCAAACGGTGATATTCACATGGGCCACGCGCTCAATAAAATTTTGAAGGATTTTATCGTCCGTTATAAATCAATGAGCGGATATAACGCCCCTTATGTTCCAGGCTGGGATACCCATGGGCTTCCGATTGAGCAGGCACTTACTAATAAGGGTGTTAAACGCAAAGAGATGACGGTTGCTGAATTCCGTAAGCTTTGCGCTGAATACGCATTGGAACAAATTGATAATCAACGTACGCAGTTTAAACGCCTTGGTGTGCGTGGAGACTGGGAAAATCCGTACATCACTTTAAATCCTGAATACGAAGCACAGCAAATCAAGGTTTTTGGTGAAATGGCGAAAAAAGGCTATATCTATAAAGGGCTAAAGCCGGTTTATTGGTCACCTTCAAGTGAATCTGCCTTGGCGGAAGCTGAAATTGAATACCAAGACAAACGTTCTGCATCTATTTACGTAGGTTTTAAAGTGAAAGACGGAAAAGGTGTTCTGGATACTGATACAAGCATCATTATCTGGACAACTACTCCATGGACAATTCCTGCCAATCTAGGGATTTCTGTCCATCCTGATCTTGATTATGTTGTTGTTTCTGCAAACGGCGGAAAATTCCTGGTTGCCGAAGCACTGCTTGAAGCAGTCCAAAAGGAAATTGGCTGGGAAGAAACAGAAACAGTACAAAAGGTTAAAGGCAGTGACCTCGAAAATATTATTGCTGTACACCCCCTGTATGGCCGTGATTCATTAGTAATGCTTGGCGATCACGTGACAACCGATGCCGGTACAGGCTGCGTACACACAGCCCCTGGACACGGAGAAGACGATTTCCACGTTGGCCAAAAATATGGCTTGGAAGTTCTTTGTCCGGTTGATGATAAAGGCGTAATGACCAAGGAAGCGGCCGGTTTTGAAGGATTATTTTATGATGAGGCCAATAAACCGATTGTAAAGGCTTTGGAAGAAGCGGGAGCCTTGTTAAAGCTTTCATTTATCACACACTCCTATCCTCATGACTGGAGAACGAAAAAGCCGGTTATTTTCCGTGCAACTGCTCAGTGGTTTGCGTCTATTAAGGACTTTAGAGAGAATTTGCTGGAAGCTGTTAAAGAAACAAAGTGGGTTCCTGCGTGGGGAGAAACAAGATTATTCAACATGGTCCGTGACCGTGGGGACTGGTGTATTTCCCGCCAGCGTGCCTGGGGCGTACCAATTCCGGTTTTCTACGCTGAAAATGGAGATGCCATAATTACTGATGAGACGATTCATCAGGTTTCGGCTTTATTCCGTGAACATGGATCAAATATCTGGTTCGAGTGGGATGCGAAAGAACTTCTTCCTGAAGGATTTGCACATGAAGGCAGCCCTAATGGTAAATTTACGAAAGAAACAGATATCATGGATGTTTGGTTTGATTCTGGCTCTTCCCATCAGGCAGTATTAGAAGAAAGAGATGACCTGCAGCGCCCGGCGGACTTGTACCTTGAAGGCTCCGACCAATACCGCGGATGGTTTAATTCTTCCCTTTCAACCGCTGTAGCTGTAACTGGAAAGGCACCTTATAAAGGTGTATTGAGCCACGGATTTGCATTGGACGGCGAAGGCCGGAAAATGAGTAAGTCAATTGGAAATGTGGTTGTTCCTGCCAAGGTCATGAATCAGCTGGGTGCTGATATTCTTCGACTTTGGGTTGCTTCTGTTGATTATCAATCGGATGTCCGTGTTTCTGATGCCATTTTAAAACAGGTTGCCGAGGTTTACAGGAAAATCCGTAATACCTTCCGCTTCCTGCTTGGAAATTTGGCTGATTTCAATCCTGAAACTGATGCAGTTTCATACGAAAATCTGCGTGAAGTCGATCAATTTATGCTTGTTAAATTGAATAAATTGATTAAATACGTCAAGGGTGCATATGAAAATTATGAATTCGCTGGCATTTACCACGCTGTTAACAATTTCTGTACATTGGATTTAAGTGCATTCTATTTAGATTTTGCAAAGGATGTCCTTTATATCGAAGCAAAGGACAACCACGATCGTCGTGCCATCCAGACAGTCCTTTTCGAATCGCTGCTTGCTTTGACAAAATTGACAGCGCCAATCCTTTCGCACACAGCGGATGAAGTGTGGAACTTTATTCCAAATGCGAAGGAAGAAAGTGTCCAATTAACGGACCTTCCTGAGTACAAGGAACTTGCAAATGCTGATTCTCTGGAAGAAAAATGGTCAGCCTTCCTTGAACTCCGTGATGATGTGTTAAAGGCTCTTGAAGAAGCACGAAATCAAAAAGTAATTGGCAAGTCATTGACGGCTAAGGTCACTTTATATGTAAATGAAAAAACAAAAGCATTGCTTGATTCAATTAAAGAAAACGTGGGCCAATTGTTTATTGTATCTGCTTTTGAAGTAGCTGGGTCATACGAAGATGCTCCAGAGAACGCAATTAAGCTTGATACTGCTGCTATTGTAGTTACAAAAGCAGAAGGTGAGACATGTGAAAGATGCTGGACTGTTACAACTGAGGTTGGACAGAACAGTGAGCATCCAACCCTCTGCCAGCGCTGTGCTGAAGTAGTAAAAGAAAATTATTCTGAATTGGCTTAAGAAATGCCCCTGTGCGAATCCGCACAGGGTTTTTTGTTTTAATTTCCCACCTCCGTTAATTGTTTCAGGTGATGACAAAAGTTTTACCGTGTTGCTTTACCATTGCCGGAAAATAATAAGAAAAATAAATTAACGGAGGTAACGACAATGAAAGCAATGCAAGAAAAGCTGTATTTGGAACTCCGTGAAACTGAAGAGGAATTGATAAATGGGTTAATGAAAAGAGAAAGCAATGATTGGCTAACGTCTTTTTTGAAGGAAGAACTATTCGATGTCAGGGCTGCAATCGCAAAAATACAGAAGGGGAATTTTGGTGAGTGTGAAATTTCAGGTGAGCTACTCCCGGAAGAACTGCTTAAAATACTCCCTACACTGAAGTCGGAAAAGGATTTTCATCAAATAGGTTCTTTTTATAAAAAGCCGTATGAGAGCATGTTTTTCTATCGTTAGATTGTCGTTTTGATATAGATTGTGCTAAAATGCTAGGGAAGTCATCGCAGGATGTGGAGGTTTTCCTTGTGTTTTATTATTTGATTGCTGCCTTTATTATTATCTTGGACCAAATTACAAAATGGCTGGTTGTTAGCAAAATGCATTTTGGTGAAAGTATTACGGTAATAGAAAATATACTTTATATTACTTCCCACCGCAACAGAGGAGCGGCATGGGGGATATTACAAGGGCAAATGTGGCTTTTTTATGCCATTACACTGATTGTGATTGTCGGTATCATTTATTATATGCAGAAAGCAGTAAAGGGCAAGCCACTATTGGCGCGTTGCACTTGCTTTTATGCTGGGCGGAGCGATTGGCAACTTTATCGATCGGGTCATCCGCAAGGAAGTAGTCGACTTCATTCATACATTTATATTTGGCTATAATTTCCCGGTATTCAATATCGCCGATTCGTCCCTGGTCATCGGTGTAGCATTATTGATGATCCAAATGCTGCGAGAAGAGAGAGAAACGAAGGAGAAATCTTATGGAGAAAATGGAACACACCATTCTTGAAAATGAAAAAGGAGACCGCATTGACAAAGCTATCTCTGCTTTAAACGAGGAATGGTCCAGAACACAGGTCCAGCAATGGATTAAAGAAGGCCATGTGCTGGTCAATGGACAGCAGGTCAAGACCAATTATAAATGCAGTGTTAATGATTCGATAGAAATTAACATCCCGGTACCAGAAGAACTAGATGTTGTTCCTGAAGAAATGGACCTTGATATTTATTTCGAAGACAGTGACGTCCTTGTTGTTAATAAACCACGGGGAATGGTAGTCCATCCTGCTCCAGGTCATCCATCTGGCACGCTTGTTAATGGCCTGATGGCGCACTGCACGGATTTATCCGGAATCAATGGCGTAATGAGGCCTGGTATTGTCCATCGGATCGATAAGGATACATCAGGACTTTTAATGGTCGCTAAAAACGATATGGCACACGAAAGCCTCGTAAATCAGCTTGTTGAAAAAACAGTTACCCGAAAGTATAAAGCGATTGTTCATGGAGTTATTGCTCATGATTATGGAACGATCGATGCTCCGCTCGGCCGAGATACAAAAGACCGGCAGAGCATGACGGTTGTTGACCACGGGAAGCATGCAGTCACCCATTTTCATGTCATTGACCGCTTTAAGGATTTTACATTCGTTGAATGTCAGCTTGAAACGGGAAGGACCCATCAAATCCGTGTTCACATGAAGTATATCGGTTTTCCGCTTGCAGGAGACCCTAAATACGGACCGAAAAAAACGCTCGATATTGATGGACAGGCTCTTCATGCAGGCGTTTTAGGATTCATCCATCCAAGGACAAAAGAATACCTTGAATTTGAAGCACCCCTTCCAGAAGAATTTGAACGGCTGCTAGAACACTTGAGAAATAATCGTTGACATGTCGAAGTGTGTCAGGTAAGATAGCTTTAGTTGAATAAGTCCTTTAAATCAGTCCCGTGAGGCTGAGAAGGAAACGGATTGGAAACAGGCCTATGCCAGGACTGTAACCGCAAAAGACTCGTTGCCTCTCACCGATCGGTGGGAGGTTTTTTATATGACAGAACAAAAGGCACTTGTCCTTGATGAACAGGCGATTCGCAGGGCATTGACAAGGATTGCTCATCAAATTATTGAAAAGAATAAAGGTGTCCAGGATAGTGTGCTTGTTGGAATCCGCACACGCGGCATTTACCTGGCAAAACGACTTGCAGACAGAATCGAAGAAATAGAAGGCAGCCCGATTTCCGTGGGTGAGCTGGATATTACACTGTATCGGGATGACTTAACGAAAAAGACAGATGACCAGGAACCGCTTGTTAAAGGTTCTGACATTCCGGTTGAAATCACGAATAAAAAGGTCATACTTGTAGATGATGTCCTGTATACTGGCAGAACAGTAAGGGCAGGTATGGATGCATTAATGGATCTAGGCCGTCCGTCCTCCATCCAGCTAGCCGTCCTGGTGGATCGTGGGCATCGCGAATTGCCGATCCGGGCTGATTACGTGGGAAAAAATATTCCTACATCAAGTGTGGAAAAAATTGTGGTTGAACTTGCTGAGGTCGATAAGGTTGACCAGGTCAGCATTTATGATAAATAAATGTTATAACCCTTTTAAATGCAGTCCTGTGAGGCTGACAAAGGGGAATAAGCGGGCTTTCCATGCCTGTTTTATACCCTCTTTGTCTACTCGCGAAGAGGGTATTTTTATTGCTAACTAGAGAAGCTATATTTGGGGGGATTTTTAAAATGAATAAACCAATTCTTGATGTACATGACAGACCGAAGCCGCTTCAATGGCTGACCTTAAGCCTTCAGCATTTGTTTGCGATGTTTGGCGCCACCATCCTGGTGCCATATCTTGTAGGCTTAAGCCCGGCCATCGCGCTGATTTCAAGCGGTTTGGGCACACTGGCATTTCTGCTTATAACTCAATTTAAGGTGCCAGCCTATCTAGGTTCCTCATTCGCCTTTATTGCTCCGGTCATTGCCGCAAAAGCTGCA
The DNA here is from genome assembly GCF_030915465.1 of Neobacillus sp. PS3-34. Classification (GTDB taxonomy): domain Bacteria; phylum Bacillota; class Bacilli; order Bacillales; family Cytobacillaceae; genus Neobacillus_A. The sequence continues at coordinate 925,474 of NZ_CP133267.1, read as the reverse complement.
GGCGGCCCGGGAGCTGCCATGGTGGGAACTTTTATGGCGGGTCTTGTATATGGAATCGTCGCACTCATTATTAAAAAAGCCGGTTATCGCTGGATTATGAAGTTGCTTCCGCCGATTGTGGTAGGCCCGGTAATAGTTGTCATTGGCCTTTCGCTCGCAGGCACTGCAGTAAACATGGCAATGAACAACCCTGCTGGAAAGTACAGCATGCTCCATTTTTCAGTAGCCCTTGTAGCGCTTGCTGCGACCATCATTTTCTCGATTTATCTTCGTGGTATGCTGAGTATGGTTCCGATTCTTGGAGGAATCATTGTTGGTTATTTGTACGCGGTAGCTGTTGGGGTTGTTGACTTTTCACATGTGAAAAGCGCACATGTGCTAGAAATGCCTGATTTCCTCTTCCCATTCATTGATTATAAAGTGAAATTCACATGGAGATTAGTTGGTTTAATGGTCCCGGTAGCAGTAGTTACCTTATCAGAGCATATTGGCCATCAGCTTGTCCTCAGTAAGGTAGTAGGAAAAGATTATATAAAAGACCCAGGTTTGCACAGATCTATTCTCGGGGACGGCACAGCAACAATGATATCAGCTTTGATCGGCGGACCTCCAAAAACAACTTATGGTGAAAATATAGGGGTTCTCGCCATTACTCGCGTATACAGTGTTTATGTCTTGGCTGGAGCAGCTGTTCTTGCAACGATATTCGGATTTATTGGTAAAGTGACTGCTTTAATCAGCTCCATACCGACTCCTGTTATGGGCGGTGTATCAATTCTGCTGTTCGGAATCATCGCTTCATCAGGGCTTCGCATGCTAGTGGATAGCAAAATTGATTTCGGCGACAAACGAAATCTGGTTATTTCATCTGTCATCCTTGTAATCGGAATTGGCGGAGCATTTATAAAAATAAACGACTTCCAAGTTCAAGGCATGGCCCTAGCGGCTATATGCGGTATCGTACTAAATCTTGTGCTTCCTGGAAGGGAAACGGCAAAAGAAGATATGTTTGAGGAAAATATAGAAGCATAAAGTTCAACCTTTTAAATCAGTCCAGAGAGGCTAATAAGGGTGAAAAAGTGCTGCAGCAGGAAAAATAAGGGGAATCCTTATGAACTGTTCTGCAATTCGCTTATCCACACCCTGAGCCCTTTGGCCAGGGTGTTTTCATGTAAAAAAAAGGCGGTGTTGAGGATGAAGCATTTATTGACCACATCTGAACTAAACAGGGAAGAAATTCTCGAGATTCTGGAGGATGCGCATCGATTTTCAGAAGGAATGGTTTGGAATCCTGGCAGGCAAATGTTTGCTGCTAATCTCTTTTTTGAACCGAGTACCCGAACGAAGACCAGCTTTGAGGTAGCTGAAAGAAGACTGGGCTTAAACATCATACCGTTTGAAGCTGAAACCTCAAGTATCCAAAAAGGAGAAACCCTCTATGATACGGTCAGGACAATGGAAAGCATCGGAATAAATGCCGTTGTAATCAGGCACGAGAAGGATCGCTATTTCGAAGAATTGGTTCATGGAATCGGTGTTCCAATCATTAATGCAGGTGATGGATGCGGACATCACCCAACACAGTCTCTCCTCGATTTATTGACCATACAGCAGGAGTACGGCTGTTTTAAAGGATTAAGGGTTGCCATCATTGGAGATGTTTCTCATAGCAGGGTGGCTCGCTCTAATGCTGAAGCACTCTCGAAGCTGGGTGCTGAAGTAGTCTTTTCAGGACCGATGGAATGGTTTGATCAAGGGAACAAGGGCAATTATTTGCAAATAGACGATGCAGTAGCTAATTCAGATGTAGTAATGCTCCTCCGCATACAGCATGAGCGCCATGAAAAAAAGGGCGGGTTAACTGTTGAGGAATATCATCAGCGATATGGCCTGACCGTCGAGCGTGAAAAGAGGATGAAACCTGGCAGCATCATCATGCACCCTGCACCATTCAACCGTGATGTTGAAATTGCCGGAAGCCTTGTGGAATGTGAACGGTCCAGGATCTTTAAACAAATGCAAAATGGCGTTTATGTAAGAATGGCGGCGTTAAAAAGATCGCTTGAGGATTTGAGAGGAGGAAAAAACATTGAAACTACTAATAAAAAATTCGAAATTTATCAATAACGAAAACCAGGTTCAAACAGGAGATATCTTAATTGAGGATGGAATTATTTTAGCCATCGGAGAAGGGATTTCCCAAAGTGCTGATAAGGTAATTGATGCGTCCGGTCTTCTGGCAGCACCGGGATTTGTTGATCTGCATGTCCATCTCCGTGAGCCAGGCGGTGAAAAAAAGGAAACAATCGAGACCGGAACACTTGCTGGCGCAAGAGGAGGTTTTACAACTCTCGCTGCGATGCCAAATACAAGGCCAGTTCCCGATTCAAAGGAACAGCTTGAGTGGCTGCAGGAAAAAATAAAAGAAACAGCACATGTAAGAGTCCTTCCATATGCATCGATAACCGTCCGCGAGCTGGGCTTAGAATTAACGGATTTCACTGCGCTAAAGGAAGCAGGGGCGTTTGCATTTACAGATGATGGTGTCGGCGTGCAATCAGCAGCTATGATGCTGGCTGCAATGAAGAAGGCTGCAGCAACCGGGATGCCAATTGTCGCACACTGTGAAGAAAATACATTAATTAACAAAGGGTCTGTCCATGAAGGATTATTTTCAGAAAAACACGGGTTAAATGGAATTCCTTCTGTTTGTGAATCAGTTCATATTTCCCGCGATGTTTTGCTGGCTGAAGCTGCCGGCTGCCATTACCATGTATGCCATATCAGCACGAAGGAATCAGTCAGGGTGGTAAGGGATGCCAAGCGGGCAGGAATTAACGTCACAGCTGAAGTTACCCCCCATCACCTATTATTATGCGAGGACGATATCCCTGGCCTTGAAGCCAACTTTAAGATGAATCCTCCTTTAAGAGCAGAATCGGATAGGGAAGCCTTGATTGAAGGGCTCCTGGACGGCACGATAGATTTTATTGCAACCGACCATGCCCCGCATACAGAAGAGGAAAAAGCTGAAGGAATGTCTCTGGCACCATTCGGAATAGTCGGGCTCGAAACTGCATTTCCTCTCCTTTATACGCACTTGGTAGAGAAAAATAGACTTACTCTTGAACAATTAATTTCATTCCTGACAATAAAACCTTCGGAAGCCTTTGGTCTTCCGTATGGACGAATAGAAAAAGGAACTTCAGCGGACATCGTCCTTTTGGATCTTCAGGAAGAACGGGAAATTGACCCGAAGGAATTTTTATCAAAAGGAAAAAATACTCCGTTTGCCGGCTGGAAGTGCAAGGGCTGGCCAGTAGTAACGATCGCACAAGGGGAAATAGCCTGGGAGAAAGGACGTGTAATGGGATGAAAAAGCAGCTTATTTTAGAGGATGGAACCATTTTTATCGGCGAAGGGTTTGGAAGCGAAGAGAGAACAATCGGTGAGGTTGTTTTTAATACGGGAATGACCGGATATCAGGAAATTCTTTCTGACCCGTCCTATTGTGGCCAAATTGTTACCCTTACTTATCCTTTGATTGGGAATTACGGAATTAATCGTGATGACTTTGAATCAATCAACCCTGCAGTTAAAGGCTTTATCGTGAAGGAAGCTGCAGAGCTGCCATCCAATTGGCGAAGTGAATTTACGCTTGATGAGTATTTCCGCATCAAAAAGATTCCTGGCATTAGCGGAATAGACACTAGAAAACTCACAAGAATTATCCGCCAGCATGGAACATTAAAAGGTGCCATTTGTGATATCAGTGAGGATACGGACCTTGTTCTGGAACAGCTTCGGTCTTCCACGCTTCCGATTGACCAGGTAAGCCAGGTATCAACCAAGAATCCTTATCCAAGTCCTGGAAGGGGAAAAAGAGTAGTTCTAGTTGATTTTGGAATGAAGCACGGAATTCTTCGAGAATTGAATCAGCGTGATTGCGATGTGATCGTAGTTCCTTATAACGCTACTGCAGAAGAAATCCTGCACCTAAGGCCGGATGGAGTCATGTTGTCGAACGGCGTGGAGATCCAAAGGATGTTCCTGAGGCAATTGAGATGATAAATGGAATTCTGGGTAAGATTCCCCTCTTTGGTATTTGCCTTGGTCACCAATTGTTTGCTCTCGCATGCGGGGCCGATACGAGCAAAATGAAATTTGGGCACCGCGGTTCAAATCATCCAGTCAAGGATTTACGCACAGGAAAGATTGCTATTACCTCTCAAAACCACGGATATGCTGTAGAAATGGATTCAGTCGTTAATACAGAACTTGAAGTGACACATATCGCTTTAAATGACGAAACAGTTGAAGGTCTTAAGCATAAGAAGTTTGCGGCGTTTACAGTCCAATACCATCCTGAAGCTTCACCGGGACCGGAGGATGCAAACGGGTTATTCAATCAGTTTATGGAAATGATAGATTCTGAGAAACAGGGGGCTGCTGAAAAATGCCAAAACGTACTGATATAAACACCATTCTTGTAATCGGGTCAGGTCCCATTGTGATCGGGCAGGCAGCAGAGTTTGATTATGCCGGAACTCAGGCATGCCTTGCCCTTAAAGAAGAGGGCTACCGTGTCATTCTCGTAAACTCCAATCCTGCTACGATTATGACGGATACAGAAATTGCCGAAAAGGTTTATATTGAACCGCTTACGCTTGAATTTGTCAGCAGGATTATCCGCAAAGAGCGACCTGATGCACTTCTTGCGACGCTTGGAGGGCAGACTGGACTCAATCTTGCTGTGGAACTCTATGAATCTGGAGTTCTTGATGAATGTGGTGTGGAAATACTGGGCACAAAGCTTTCTGCAATTAAAAAAGCAGAAGACCGCGAATTGTTTCGTACATTAATGAATGAGCTGAATGAACCGGTGCCTGACAGTGAAATAATCCACAATCTTGATGAGGCAGAGAGTTTCGTTGAACGGGCTGGTTTTCCGGTCATCGTCCGTCCTGCCTATACATTGGGCGGAACTGGCGGCGGAATCTGCCGAAACCAGGAAGAACTGGCTGAAATCGTGACGAGCGGATTGAAGAATAGTCCAGTAAAGCAGTGCCTGCTTGAGAAAAGCATTGCCGGCTTCAAGGAAATCGAATATGAGGTTATGCGTGATAGCAATGATAATGCTATCGTTGTCTGCAATATGGAAAATATCGATCCGGTCGGTGTACATACCGGGGATTCAATCGTTGTCGCTCCAAGCCAAACATTAAGCGACCGAGAATACCAGCTGCTAAGAAATGTCTCGCTTAAAATTATTCGGTCACTTGGAATAGAAGGAGGCTGTAATGTTCAGCTGGCGCTTGATCCATACAGCTTTGAATATTTCATTATTGAAGTAAACCCAAGGGTCAGCCGTTCATCAGCACTTGCATCAAAGGCTACAGGTTACCCGATTGCAAAGCTGGCTGCAAAAATCGCTGTAGGGCTGACACTTGATGAAATGCTAAATCCGGTCACGGGAAAAACGTATGCAAGTTTTGAGCCGGCACTTGATTATATCGTGACAAAAATTCCTAGATGGCCGTTTGACAAGTTTGAATCCGGAAACCGCTCGCTTGGAACACAGATGAAAGCAACGGGTGAAATAATGGCAATTCGCCGTACCTTCGAGGAATCCTTATTAAAGGCAATCCGTTCGCTGGAGGCAAATGTTACCCATTTCGAGCTTAACGACGGAGCCGAGATAGATGCGGAATTATTGGAAAAACGCATTCGTAAAGCGGGGGACGAACGATTATTTTATATAGCTGAAGCCCTTAAACGGAAAATCAGCATCGAAACCATTCACCAATGGAGTAAAATCGATCTTTTCTTCCTGAAAAAGATGGAAGGAATCATAAAACTGGAAGAAAAGCTTAAAGAAAATATCAATGAACTTGAGCTATTGAAAACTGCAAAGCAAAAGGGATTTACCGATAAAAAGCTTGCTGAGCTATGGAATATCACAGAAGAAGAAATTCTCAGCCTTCGCCGGGAATCTGGGATCATGCCAGTTTACAAGATGGTGGATACATGCGCAGCGGAGTTTGAATCAGAAACGCCTTATTTTTACGGTACTTATGAGGATGAGAACGAATCAGAAGTATCCGGAAGAAAAAGTGTTATCGTGTTAGGATCAGGCCGATTCGGATTGGCCAGGGGATCGAGTTCGATTATGCGACTGTCCATTCAGTCAGAGCAATCAAGGAAGCAGGCTTTGAAGCGATTATCATCAATAACAACCCTGAAACAGTTTCTACCGATTTCAGTATATCGGATAAGCTTTACTTCGAGCCGCTTACAGTAGAAGATGTCATGCATATCATTGAGCTTGAAAAACCTGAAGGCGTTGTGGTCCAATTCGGCGGCCAAACAGCAATTAATCTTGCTGGAAAACTGGCGGAAAATGGAGTGAAAATCCTTGGAACAAGCCTTGAGGATCTTGACCGGGCAGAAAACAGGGATAAATTCGAGCAAGCACTTGAAGGATTGAACATCCCTCAGCCTCCAGGGAAAACAGCGATGTCGGTTGAGGAAGCAGTTATGGTCGCGGAGGAAATTGGCTATCCAGTCCTTGTCCGGCCATCGTATGTACTTGGAGGGCGTGCAATGGAAATCGTCTACAGGTACGAAGAACTCCTTCACTATATGAAAAACGCGGTAAAGGTAAATCCAGAGCATCCGGTCTTAATTGACCGCTATTTAACAGGTAAAGAAATCGAAGTAGATGCAATATGCGATGGCAGAGACGTTCTTATCCCAGGAATTATGGAACATATTGAACGAGCCGGTGTTCACTCGGGTGATTCAATCGCGGTTTATCCGCCACAGACTCTTTCAGCTGAGGTCCAGCAAAAGCTCGTTGATTATACGGAAAAGCTGGCAAAAGGGCTGAATATTATCGGCCTGCTCAACATCCAGTATGTCTTGTCTGGCAATGAAGTGTACGTATTGGAGGTCAATCCTCGATCAAGCAGAACAGTGCCATTTTTGAGCAAGATTACCAAAATACCGATGGCGAAAATTGCTACTAAAGTGATACTTGGTGAATCGCTGGCTGCTCAGGGCTACTCATCAGGACTCGTTCCTGAAAAGGATGGCGTATTTGTCAAAGTACCGGTCTTCTCCTTCGCAAAATTGAGAAATGTCGATATTACACTAGGACCGGAAATGAAATCAACTGGTGAAGTAATGGGCAAGGATCATACCCTTGAAAAAGCGCTTTATAAAGGCTTGGTTGCTTCAGGGATGAAGATTCAAAAATTCGGGACGGTTCTGCTGACAGTTGCTGATAAAGACAAAGCGGAAGCGCTCAAGCTTGCCAGGAGATTTGCCGCAAACGGATACCGCCTAATGGCGACAAGCGGAACAGCAAGCATTATTAGCGAAGCCGGGCTGCCAGTCAATGTTGTAGAGAAAATTGGTTCTGAGGGAAAAACCCTGCTTGATGTCATTCATAAAGGGGAAGCTCAGTTTATCATTAATACCCTCACAAAAGGAAAACAGCCTGAACGCGATGGATTCAGGATTCGCCGCGAAGCGGTTGAAAACGGCATTCCGTGCTTAACATCCCTTGATACAGCAGATGCAATTTTAAAAGTAATTGAATCTATGAATTTTTCAGCTGAACCAATGGATACGGAAGAAGAGAAGGCGGTGTTGGCGTGAAGCGAAAGGAATTATGTACGGTAATTCGTCAAGTTGAAATTGCCGAATCGATCTATGAACTGACGGTGGAGGGAGAACTGGCAAAGGATATCAGTTCCCCGGCCAGTTCGTCCATGTGAAAACGGCAGACGGAATAGATCCGCTCCTGCGCAGGCCGATTAGCATTTCTTCCTTCAATCGTGAAAAACGCCAATTTAAGATGATTTATCGGAAAGAAGGCAGGGGAACATCCCTGCTTTCAAAAAAGAATGAAGGACTGCAGGTAGATATTCTGGGCCCGCTTGGAAATGGCTTTCCGGTTGATGAAGCAGATCACGGAGATACAGCCCTGCTTGTAGGTGGCGGAATCGGTGTGCCGCCGCTTTATGAACTTTCCCGTCAGCTGAAGGAAAAGGGTGTCAAAGTGGTTCATGTGCTCGGTTTCCAGAGTAAATCAGCCGTTTTTTATGAAAACGAGTTTGCCAATTTAGGAGAAACCTATATTGCGACTGTGGATGGCTCTTATGGAACAAGCGGTTTTGTAACGGATATTATCAAACAAAAAAATATTCGTTTTGATGTGATGTATGCTTGCGGGCCGGTGGCGATGCTTGCACCTGGAACAGGGGCATCAGGACAGGAAGGTTTTCTTGTCACTAGAAGAGCGGATGGGCTGCGGAATTGGCGCCTGCTTCGCTTGTGTCTGCAGGCTTCACGATGATCCCAACGGCCATTCATATAAAAAAGTGTGCAGCGACGGACCCGTATTTCGGGCGGGGGAGGTAGTACTATGAAACAGCTTGAAATAAATTTGCCTGGATTGAAGCTAAAAAATCCCATCATGCCTGCCTCCGGCTGCTTTGGTTTCGGCAGAGAATTCAGCGAGTTCTATAATCTCGATTTACTGGGCGCAATCATGATAAAAGCAGCAACTCTTGAACCACGCTTCGGTAATCCTACGCCGCGTGTTGCTGAAACATCTGCTGGCATGCTAAATGCGATAGGGTTACAGAATCCTGGTGTTAAAAAGATCATATCTGACGAATTGCCATGGCTTGGGCAGTTTGATGTGCCAATCATTGCAAATGTAGCCGGCTCACAGGAAGAGGATTATATCGAAGTAGCGAAGCAAATTTCAAGGGCAGGCAATGTTCATGCACTTGAATTAAACATTTCGTGCCCGAACGTAAAAACGGGGGGGATTGCTTTTGGAACGATTCCTGAAGTTGCTAAGAAATTAACACATAAAGTCAAGGAAGTCTCCGAGGTGCCGGTTTATGTTAAACTATCGCCGAATGTAACGAACATCGTAGAGATGGCGAAGGCAGTTGAAGAAGGCGGTGCAGATGGGCTGACCATGATCAATACTCTCATCGGTATGAGACTCGATTTGAAAACGGGAAGGCCAATATTGGCTAACAACACTGGCGGGCTTTCAGGGCCTGCAATTAAGCCTGTCGCACTCAGGATGATTTACGAGGTAAGCCAGCGCACTAATTTGCCGATTATCGGAATGGGCGGCGTTCAATCAGCGGAAGATGTGATTGAGTTCTTTTATGCTGGAGCAAGTGCAGTTGCAGTCGGTACCGCTAATTTTATCGACCCGTTAGCTTGCCCAACTATAATAGAGGAGCTTCCAGAGCTGCTCGTAAAACTGGGCTTTGAACATATTTCTGAATGTACGGGAAGGAGCTGGAGGAAAAATGAACAACCCGCTTATCATCGCACTTGATTTTGCTAATGGCGGAGAGGTGGAGGAATTTCTCCGACCCTTTGGGAAACAGGAGTTATTTTTAAAAGTAGGCATGGAGCTTTTTTATCAGGAAAGGCCACTCCATTATTCATAAACTAAAAGATTCGGCCATCAGATTTTCCTGGATTTAAAGCTTCACGATATTCCCAATACGGTAAAAAGTGCAATGAAGGGATTGGCCAGGCTTGAATGTGATCTCGTAAATGTGCATGCTGCCGGTGGCCAGGAAATGATGGAGTCGGCAATAGAAGGTTTGGAGTCAGGGACTGCTGCAGGAAAATCCCGACCGAAATGTATTGCTGTTACCCAGCTTACAAGCACATCGGAAAAACAAATGCAGGGGGAGCAGCTGATTCCTGTTTCATTGTCTGAATCCGTGCTGCAATATGCCTCACTTGCTAGTAAGGCAGGCCTGGATGGTGTGGTCTGTTCAGCGTGGGAAGCCGCTTCTATTCATAAAAAGCTGGGGGATGCTTTTTACACTGTTACTCCGGGGATACGAATGGATTCTGATTTTACCCAGGATCAAAAAAGAATAGCGACACCTGAATTTGCAAGGAAGGCAGGTGTGACGGCAATCGTTGTCGGACGTTCGATTACAAGGGCAGAGGATCCGGTTAAAAGCTATCAGAACTGGTTTGAAGAATGGAGAGGAGTTTTAAGATGAAGAGGGAAATTGCGGCAAGCTTATTAGAAATAAATGCTGTGGCTTTAAGGCCGAATGAACCATTTACTTGGACATCGGGACTACGATCCCCAATTTATTGCGACAACCGGCTGACTCTTTCTTATCCGGTGGTTCGCCGGCAAATAGCAGGAGGGTTAAAAAAGCTTATTCTCGAACACTTTCCTGAAGCAGAGCTTGTAGCCGGAACAGCAACAGCAGGAATTCCTCATGCTGCCTGGGTGAGTGAGCTTATGGATCTGCCGATGTGCTATGTACGCTCTTCGGCAAAGGGACATGGCAAGGGAAATCAGATTGAAGGCAAAGCGGAAGCAGGGCAAAAAGTGGTTGTAATAGAGGATTTAATTTCAACCGGTGGAAGTGTGATTACTGCGGTTGAGGCGTTAAGAGCTGCGGGCTGTGATGTGCTTGGCGCAGTATCGATTTTTACGTACGGGCTGGAAAAAGGTAAAACACTTTTAGCGGAGGCAAAAATTGAAAATCGTTCGTTGACCGATTTTCCGACATTAGTTACTGAGGCTATTCAAAAAGGATATATTAGCGTAAGTGACCAGGAAAGTTTGCTGGCTTGGAGCAAGGATCCTGCGAATTGGGGAAATAGGTTTGAATAATAGAATGGTCCGGGATGCCGCTGGAAATGCGGATAACCTGGACCATTCGTTGTTTTTGTCTTATGAAGACCATTTCAACTGTTCAAAAGAGAGGCTTTGGTCTTCATCGGTGCCATGAAGCCCATTTCCACTGTTCATAAGGGTGGTTTTAGTCTTCATCTGTCTCATGAAGCCCATTTCCACTGTTCAAAAGAGAGGCTTTGGTCTTCATCGGTTACATGAAGACCGTTTCCGCTGTTCAAAAGGGTGGTTTTGGTCTTCATCTGTCTCATGAAGACCATTTCCACTGTTTAAAAGGGTGGTTTTGGTTTTCATCGGTGACATGAAGACCGATTCCACTGTTCAAAAGGGTGGTTTTGGTCTTCAGCGGTGTCATGAAGGCCATATCCACTGTTATTTCTTCAACGCAAGGACCATTTCTTCATCAGGTGTAACATACACGGTCTGCTGGTTATCGTAAATCACAAATCCTGGTTTTGCGCCGTTTGGTTTTTTCACGAAGCGAACCTTTGTAAAATCGACAGGGACGGAGCTGGACTCTCGGCCTTGCTGAAATACGCGGCGAGCATTGCTGCTTCCTTAATTGTGTCCTCAGTAGGCTCCTTGCTGCGGATAACAACATGGGAACCAGGAATATCCTTTGTATGAAGCCAAATCTCATCCCTTGCTGCGAGCTTGTTCGTTAAATAATCATTTTGCTTGTTATTTTTACCGACAATAATTTCAGTTCCATCAGTGGACATATAATGATCGAGAACAGGCTTCGCATTGGAAGCTTTTTTTGCGTTCTTTTTTTGCCTTAAACGGATATATCCGCCTTCAACCAATTCTTCGCGGATTTCTTCGATATCCTTTGGAGAAGCAGCATGAACCTGTTGATATAAGCTATCAAAGTAAGCAGCTTCATCCCGTGCCTTCTCAATCTGCTCGACCACAATTGCCACAGAATTTTTCGCCTTTTGGTATCTTGAGAAATATTTCTGAGCATTATCAGACGGTGACTTTAGCGGATCAAGAGGAATGCTAATCGTCTGTCCCTCTTCATCATAGTAATTGATAACCTCAATTTCCTTCATCCCTTTTTTTGCAGCATACAGATTGGCTGTCAGCAGCTCTCCGTACCGTTGGAACTCATCAGCCTTTTCGGCCTCCAATAAGGTTTTTTGTAGTTTTTCGATTTTTTTCTCATTCTTTTCCTTTTCGTTCACGATGAAGCGCTCAAGGTCAGACGATTGTTGTTTAACCCGGTCCCGTTCAGCTTTACCAAAGTAAAAGCGGTCGAGCATCTCGCTTAACGACGGAAAGCTTTTACTTTCGCCTTTTAAATGCTGAAGTGGCAGGAGGTAGAAATTCTCCTTATTATTTGCAGACGTTATTGCCGGCTGAATTTCACCTTTTCCAATGCTTTGGATCATCTCAATAAAAGTTGCAGGAACGGTTGTCCTATTCGCAAGCCCGCTTTTAAAAAGAACTTCTTTAGCGAACAGTGGGGACACACCTGCAAAATGCTCTACAAGCTGTTTATCAACCTTACCACTGTTAAAATCCAGCAGCCTTAACACATCCTGCTCATCGGCTTTAAATGGATTGAGTTTATTTTGTTCAGGCGGAGAAATATAGGCCTGGCCAGGCAGGATGGCGCGGTGTGTATTTAGTGCATACGATACATGCTTGATGCTGTCCAAGATAATATTCCGGTTTTTATCAACAAGAATGATATTGCTGTGGCGCCCCATAATTTCTACAATTAGCTGTTTATAGCTGATATCGCCTAATTCATTCCGTCCTTTGACCTCAATAATCAAAATCCTGTCAACTTCTACCTGGTGTAAATCTTCGACGATATAGCCTTCAAGGTGCTTTCTGAGAAGCATACAGAACATTGGCGGCTCGCTCGGATTATCATGCGATTCTTTCGTTAGCTGTGCCCGAGCATAGCTCGGATGGGCAGACAGCAACAGTTTATGGTTAACTCCATTAGCCCGGATTGTTAGTATGATTTCATTTTTATATGGCTGATAAATTTTATTAATACGGCCGCCTTTTAACGAATGTGACAGCTCATCGGCCATTGCTTTTGTAAAAAGACCATCAAATGACATGGCAAACATCCTTTTCTATCAATCATTAATATCTATTATTAGTATATCCTTTTAAAATGCGGACTGTCTCATATTCTTTCTTATCTTTTCGAAGAACGATACTATATCATAGCATTTTTTGGGACGAGGCTGAATAAGCTTACTTAGAAGATATGCACTTTTTGTGTGATTAAGGGGGAAGTGAGATGGCCGGATGAAGTTCCATGAAATGGATGTAAACGAGGCAGAAAAATCTTTGAATACGGACTTTTCGTCTGGATTGACGCTGGAAGAGGCGCAGAAACGAATTCAGCAGCATGGATATAATGAATTGGCTGAAGGAGAAAAGCAATCGGCTTTGCTCTTATTTTTTAGCCAGTTTAAGGACTTCATGGTTCTTGTCCTTCTTGCTGCAACATTAATTTCAGGACTATTAGGGGAGTACATTGATGCTATAGCGATAATAGCGATTGTCCTGATCAATGGATTTCTCGGTTTTTTTCAGGAGAGAAAAGCGGAGAAATCACTTCAGGCTTTAAAGGAATTGTCAGCACCGCAGGTACATGTTCTAAGGGAAGGAAAATGGCTTAAAATTCCTTCAAAGGAGATTGCCCTTGGGGATATCCTAAAGTTTGCAAGCGGGGACCGGATTGGTGCGGATGTCCGCCTTATAGAAGCCAGAAGCCTTGAAATTGAAGAATCA